>JAKMCW010000010.1 GCA_022428205.1 Flavobacteriales bacterium | reverse complement strand
GGAGGGGCCAGCGCCAGCGACCTCTGCAGTGACCCTGTGATCACCCCGGTGGCCATCAATGTCAGCAGCCTGTTCGAAGCAGGTCCGAACGGAACGTGGCCCCATGTGGTGACGTTGACGACCAATGCTGACCCCACAAGCGGAAATCAGCAGGCCTTGGAAATCAACGTGACGTCCCTCCCAAGTGGCGGTGCGACGTACCGCGTGGTGAAGACGGTGGCCAACGGCAACTGGTTCCAGGCCAACCCTCAGCCGCTGGTACTCGGCATCAATACACTCACGGTAAGTGGCGTGGCCTTCCAGCGGAACGTCAAGGTTCAGTTCTCCGATGGAGAAGTCGAGTTTGATTCCTTGGTCATCAATGGCGAGGAGCAGATGTCTGCGACCCTGACGACGGGTACGAGCGACCTGTTCGCTCCGGGACCGAACGCGACATGGACGCATGTGTTCACAGCCACGACGGATGCGGATCCGAACAGCGGTGACCAACAGACCGTAGAGATCAACGTGACGGA
This sequence comes from Flavobacteriales bacterium, assembly GCA_022428205.1. Classification (GTDB taxonomy): domain Bacteria; phylum Bacteroidota; class Bacteroidia; order Flavobacteriales_D; family Sanyastnellaceae; genus UBA8752. Next base: position 33,200 of record JAKMCW010000010.1, on the reverse strand, counting down.
AATGCCTTCCGGTGGCGCCAACTACCGCGTGGCCAAGACGGTGGCCAACGGCAACTGGTTCTTCGGCAATGCTCAGGCTCTGTCCCTCGGAAGCAACACCATTACGGTGTCCGGTGTGGCCTTCCAGCGCTCCGTCAAGATCCAGGTGTCCAGCGCCGACATCGGATTTGACTCCCTCGTGTTGAATGGGGAGGAGCAGGTCACTGGCGGTGTCACTTGGAGCAACGACTTCACGGCATTGAGTGACGATTGCGGTGCCACGGGCAGTGCAACGGTCACGTTCACCGCAACAGATGCCTGTGGAAACACGAGCTTTACGACGTCGTCCTTCACCATCGAAGACACCACCGCTCCAAGTATGGATGTGGCCTCTTCAGATATGACGGTGGAGTGCGATGGAAGCGGCAACCCGGTTGAGTTCAACAACTGGCTCACCAGCAATGGCGGTGCCAGCGCGAGCGACATTTGCAGCGGTGTGACGTGGAGCAATGACTTCACCGCGCTCAGCGACCTCTGCGGTGCTACGGGTGATGCCACGGTGACCTTCACGGCGGCGGATGATTGCGGCAACACGACCACGACGACCGCGACCTTCACCATCGAGGACACCACGGATCCAGTAGTCGACGGTGACGAGGTCGTGATCATCGACTGTTCACAGTGGCCATGGGATGCACTCTATGAGCCCACCATTGATGAGTTGTTGGCCGTTCAGGATACGGCGGGCAACCCCATCGTGACATTGGATGAGGCTTGTGGATACCCAGATTTCCAGATCGATTACAGTTGGATGTCCGGTGGATGTCACTATGACCACCAGTTGATTTACCGTCCGGTGGACGACTGTGGCAACGTGGGCGACACCCTGTACCAGTTGATTCAGGTGGACGACTATACCGATCCGGTCTTCACGTTTGTGCCAGCAGACACCACGTTCTCCTGCACGGACAATGTGATGGCTTACCTCGAGATGGCCACCGCAGTGGATCAATGTGACCCCAGTGTCAACATGACCTTCACCGATGAGGTGGTATCGACGGCTTGCGCGGAGTCATATTCGATCATCCGTACGTTCCATGCTGAGGACTGTGGTTACAACATCGCACAGGCGACACAGACCATTACCGTGGCCGATACGGTGGCGCCAGGATTGACCTTGACAGCTCCTGCTGACGTGGCCCTCAATGGATGCTTGTCCTCCGCGGACACCACTGAGGCCACCAATGGCTCACCCACTTGGACCACTACTGATAACTGTGGAACGGTGATTGTGACCTACACAGTGTCTGATTCAGAGGCCTACCAGTGCACTGCTGATGATGCCGCGGAAGAAGGCAGCTTCATCGTGACCCGTACGTTCACGGCTACCGCAACGGACTGCGCAGGCAACACGACCACAATGTCTGTGGACCAGGCCTTGACCATCACGGACGACACCGATCCAACGGTAAGCCTGACAGCTCCGGCTGATGTGACATTGTACTTGGATGCCACCTGCTTCGCGGCAGACATCGCCCACCCAGTATCGGGAGACGCGAGCGGCTTCCTCGTGGATGCCACGGACAACTGCGATACGGATGTGGCGCACGCGATCACACATGCCGACGATACGACCTACACAGGTGTGATTGACGGTGTGGGCAGCTTCGACATCATGCGTACCTATACGGTGACCGTGACGGACGACTGCGGCAACAGCGCTTCGGCTACCACGAGCCACACGATTGCGGTGCTCGACACGCTGAACCCATCCATGACGCCGGACTTCCCGAACGACACCATCATCTACGCTGACGACAGCAACGGATACTTCGATCCGACGCCGAGCAGCACAGGTGTTGCTTCAGTGGAATACAGCGACAACTGCAGTGGTGCAGGAGAGTACACCTTTGGTTCCATCGGACAGATTGTACCTACAGGCGGCCTGATCATCACGGCCATTGCGGACCCGAACGACGCAGCATCCGATTGCCGCTTCGTGGAGATCCACAACAGCAGCGATGCCGACATTGATTTGACGGGCTACGCGTTGCAGCGCTGGACCAACGGCAACGCCGGACCGTCCACGGGCAGCAACATCGACCTGAGCTCCATCGGAACCATGGCGCCGGGCACCTATGCTTGGATTGCCAACAACGCTGGATTCTCCGGATGCTACGGCTTCGCTCCCACGCTCGTGGGCGGACCGGGCGGACCGGCGGACAGCAACGGTGATGACCAGATTGCCATCATCGACGGCAGCTCCAACATCATCGATATGTTCGGTGTGGCTGGCGAAGATGGGTCCAACACCTGTCACGAGTTCGAGGACGGCATCGCCCTGCGTGCCGGTTCCAACACGGACCCGAATGCCGGTGCTTGGGACGAGACAGGCTGGATTGTGTACAGCGACGGCTCCAGTGCCAGCGGTTGTACCAACCACAACTCCAACCAGCCTCAGAACGCTGCGGACATTGCACCGCTCGCGGGCAACTGGGCCGGTGCGGCTCCGCCTGCTCCGCTGACGGACTTCAACTCGGTTTACATTGCGTTTAGTGACGAGACCACGAGTTACACGGCTTCGGCATGCTACACGTTCGAGCGCACTTGGATGATCACGGTGACTGACAACAACGGCAATGCCATGACGATGACGTCTTTGCAGACCATCCAGGTGGCCGACACGACAGCGCCGGACATCAATGCTGCTGCCGATGCTACAGCGGCCTGTGACTTCTTCGGGTTTGACCTCTCAGCAGGTGATGAATCCACGGTCATCGGCTACACCAGCTTCGAGGAGCCTACCGCGGACGGCCAGTATGTGGACACCGGAGATGCCTCCGAGGATCACGCACTGGAGAACAACGCCGGCCAATCCGATGTGAACTACACCTCTACGGGTGGAGAGCTCGGTTTCTCCAGCTACTACTATGCAACGGGCAGCAACGGACTTACCGACGGTGATTATGTCGGCGTAACGAGCTTCACGGGAGCGGTCGGTGCCTTTACCGATGGTGGACAAGGATTCCAGATGCAGGATACAGACGGCATCATGGAACTCGTCCTCGACGCTGTAGACGTGAGTGCCGGTGGTGTGACCTTGACCTTGGACTACTTCCCGCAGTCCACTGGATGGGAGACGGGCGACCGCATCCGCATCTGGGTGGTGGCCGATGGTGGTGAGGTCGACCTGGTCGACACCGACTATCAGGACATCGACGGTCTCGGAATCGAAGGCCAGTGGAACTTGGCGAGCCTCGATCTCGACGGTTACGATTCAGCAGAGCTGCACATTTCGCTCGAGTCCAACTCTGGAAGCGAGGGTCTGTTCATTGACAACGTGCTCTTCTCTCAGGGTTCCAGCCCGCTGGCAGTGCTTGAGGCCAACGGTTATGTGTCCTTCTCTGACAATGTCGAGCTCGCCACGACTGAAGCGGCCGTCACATATGATGCTGCTCCATGCGAGGGTGCTTACGACATCGCCTACACGGCGACTGATAGCTGCGGCAACTTGACCACGGTCAACCAGCGCATTGTCTTGATTGACACTGTTGCTCCTGGCCTCACGGTCAACGAGCCAGCGGATACGGTGCTCTTTGCCGATGCGGATTGCAACGCGGACTACATTGACGGTGTGCCATACCCAATGGCCTCCTCTTCGGACAACTGCGATGCGGATGCGGCCATCACGTCGTACCATGTCGACAGTCCGAAGCAGTACGCTTGCTTGCCCAGCACGGGAGCCTTCACGGTGTTGCGTACATACACCTTCACGGCGACCGACAATTGTGGCAACATCACAACTGATCAGGTCAACCGTCTCGTGACGGTCGTGGATACGATCAGCCCGACCTTCAATGCTGCTGCTCCAGCGGACATCACGGTCAACATCGATCCGTTCTGTGGTGCCAACACGAGTACGACCATCGCTGGCATGCCAACGGTGACAGATGAGGCCGACAACTGCGACAGCAGTGTCGACATCGAAATCACCCACGAGGACAGCGCTCCGGTATACACGTGCTCCGCCGAAGACAACACCACTGAAGGTTCATACACCTTTGTACGGACCTTCACGGTGACGGGAACGGATGACTGTGGCAACGAGACAACGGTCACGTTGGCTCAGAACATTACGGCATTGGATGTCGCATCTCCGACCATCTTGACCTTGCCTCCGATGGCCACAGACACGTACACATTGGATGGCGATTGCATGGCAGACTTGACGCCGCTCACGATGCCGACCGCGACCGCGATCGACGCCTGCGACAGTGAAGTGTCCTTCGAAATGACCCATACCGATGGTGCACCGACCTACAATTGTTCAAATGCAGACGGTGAAGCCGAGGGTTCATACATCTTCACACGGACGTGGACGGTGACGGCTTCTGACGACTGTGGCAACACCACGTCTCAGCAGGTGAGCCAGAGCATCCAAGTGATTGACGAATTGGATCCAACGCTAGCGGCAAGCTGGCCTGCCGACTACGCGACCGACCTCGATGTCGATTGTGTGGCGGACCTCTCACCTGCAGCAGCGGGTGCAGCGACAGCGACTGGCGATGATGCCTGTGACAGTGAAGTGGCCGTGGCCATCAGCTACGATGACCACGACACCACGCTTTACGCGATCAATGTTGATGCGGCCGCCGAGGGTGGATTCAGCTTCATCCGTACGTGGACTGTAACCGCTACGGACGATTGTGGCAACACTTACACCGAGACGCATGACCAGACCATCACAGCCAATGACGTGACAGCACCTGCTGTGACGTTGGAGACCTTGCCGACCTACATGGTTGAGGGTTGCTACGGTGAAGTGGACCTGTCGCCTGCGACTACGGGTATCCCAACGGCTTCTGCCGAAGACGGCTGTGACAGTGAAGTGGATGTGGAGGTGACCTATTCTACCGATAACCTCGCATTCAACGAGGTGGTCGGCAACTACAGCCTGGTGATCGATACGATCAGCGGAATGGAGGATGGTGTCATGGGCATGACCACGGTGCGCATGTACGTCGAAACGGAGAATGAGGGCGACTTCATCAGCGCTGTTGCGGGTGATGCCATCAACCCAACGGGCATCCGTACTTCGACGAGCTTCTACCAGAATGTGCTCGGTGGGGCTACGGCCAACAGCTACAACACGCTCTTGGAAGCGGCCGATCCTCTGGTGGCCTTCGACAGCTTCGTGACCATTGGTCTCGATGAGCAGCCTGACGGCGGTGCTGGCGAAGTGGCTACGACTACGGTTGGATCTTGGCCTGCCGCGTTCGAGGCTGGTGATGACTTGCTGATCAACGACTTCTTCGGTGGCAGCTGGTTCACGACTTATCCAAACTCTGCGGCTGTGGCCGGACCTGACCACCGTGTGTTGATCGGTCAGTTCACGACTGACGGTCAAATGAGCGGCCAGGTCTTCGTCCAGGTCTTCCCGAACGGAGTGGGTGCAGATGAAATGCGCTTGAGCTTCACATTCGGTGATTGTGCTGAGGATGACGATACGCCTGAAGGCAGCTACGCGTTCACGCGCCGTTGGATGGCGACGGGAACGGATGACGCTGACAACCTTGATTCAGCCGTGACCTACCAGCACGTGATGGTCTTGGATACTGAGGCGCCTCAATTGACAAACACCTGTGACATCGACAATGGTGAGACGGTCTCCTATGACTGCCCAGGAGTTGGTGTGATGGACTTCGATCCTGTGCCAGAAGCATGTGATGTACAAGCCGTGGACAACTGCGATACGGAGGTCAACATCACGCTCTTCAGCGAGTCAGAAGGCTACATTCCAACAGATGCCATCCGCAACTACTGTGCTCCTATGACGCCTGAGGCGCAGAACGGAAGCCAGACGTGTGATGACCGTGCACCTGAAGCGCTCCGTTTGTTCAACTTCCCAGGTGCCGATGACAGCTTCGTCATGGCTGATGATTCAGAGAACCTGATTCAGGTCATGGCCGATGGCAGTGTGAGCATCAGCATGGAAGTAACCAACGCCGATGGAACCGGTGGCTTCATCCTCTCTGCCGACTACGGTGCAGGTCAGGATTGGGCGACTTGGGAAGCTGGCGGCAGCAACTACAAGAAGGACTGCGCCGAGATCTACAGTGGCGAAAGTGTCTGGGAGGATTGGTACTTCTTCTTGATGAACAGCGGTTCATTGGAGGGAACAGGCATGTATGCCGGTTCAAGCTTCGATCTGAGTCACCAGCCCGCAAACGGTTACTATGGTATGCAGATGGGTCTGGGCGCCAACAACAAGAACACCAACTATGGTGGTAGCGCTTGGTTCTTCTGGCAGGGTAACCTCGTGGTGGATGGAACGGATATGGGCCCAATGGCCAGCTCCGGTGACATCTTCATGGACCTCGATTGCTGCCTCGAGTGGCAGGTGGATTACTTCTACACGGCCTTTGACGACTGCGGTAACCCCACCGGCTTCTCCTACAGCGAGGCCATGGGAGCCAGCATCCAGGACGGCGATGCAGATGTCTCTGGCGGCCATACGGTCGGACCTGTTGACATCACCAGCATTGGTGGCATCAAGGAGCCAATCCGCATCACGGGTCTGTCACCAAACCCAACCAACAACCAGAGCCAGTTGACCTTCTTGGTCAATGAGAACCTCCGCCTGCGTGTGGACCTTTACAACGCAAACGGATTGCTTCTGCAGGAATTGTATGATGGCAACGCGGTGACCGGTGTCCAGTACACCATGGACATCGATGTAGATGATCTGGCAGCGGGCATGTACCAGGTGCGCATCAGCAGCGCCTCTTACATCGCGGTCAAGAAGCTCTTGGTCGCTGAGTAAGGCGAACCACACCTATTGAATGAAACGGGCTGCCTTTAGGGGTGGCCCGTTTTGGTTTGGGGCCATCAGCTGCGCTGAAAGAGTAGGGGCGTCCTCCACAAATTCTTCTGCAAGTGTATATACATACTTAGTCGATGATAATTATGATTTATACAGTATTACAAAGCTTGATTTCGACGAATATCAGCTCAGTTTATATTCGTAGACACCTAAAATGCTGTAAATCAAAGGTCTGAACGAAGACAAATATATAATGATGTCCGACTAACGATATATGTAGACTAAAAAGATGTTCGGAGATTACACATGACCAAATTCTGTCATGATGTCTCTCCCCAACACATCCTCAATGCTGTCGGCCCGCCGATGTGCCCTTGCCTGCTTGGCCATGGTCATGTCGCTTGGGCAGGCTGCTGCCTCTGATCAATGGCCAGACTGCGATACCACCTGTATCGTGCCTTCATACACCTTGGCCTCAGATACAGTCCAATGCTTGGATGAGCTGGCAGCTTATGATTGCGCCTCACTTACGCTGGTGGATACCTGCACCTTAGAGCAGACGCTTGCGTTCCATGTGATTGGAAGCGGAGCGGATACCGTGACCACGTGCAATGCGACCACAGCCATGGGCATCGGTCCAGACGGAGCCATTCGGTTGTTGGGACTGAGCCTGACGGGGTGGGCGACCAGCGACATGTTTGAAGAGACAGACGAAGGGCTCACACTCACACAATATGCCAATGATGTGGCAATCTTGACCGGTGAGGTGGCCAATGCGGACAATGCAGACCAGCGTTTTGAAGTGTTCATCGTGTACGAAAACCGTGTGAGTGGCGCCGACTGGGGAGGCGGATTCAAGTACGCCATGGGGTGTGAGCCACCGACAGACACCTGGGACATCTACACCATCAAGCCCGACCAAAGTCACTTGGTGGGTCGCGGAGCCTATGCCGGCAGCTTGCTCCAACTGCAGCATGCCCCGAGTTCGCAGTTCTTTGGCTTCCAAGTGGGAGAGGGCGCCAATGACCACAACTGTAATTACGGTGCCGGAGGCTGGTTCAGCTGGAGCGGCATCCTCTGTGGCACCGAAGCAGCAGGCGCAATGGGCGATGTCATCATCGACCTCGAATGCCAATCTGATTTCGACCCTTGCACAGCCCAGTCCATTGCTTACTTCAGTGCCTATGTGCCCGACTGTGGCGTGCTCCAATATTCCATTGACATCGTCAGGCACGATGACGAGGGTCCGGTCATCGCCGGAATTCCAAATGACACTGTAGTGTCGTGCTTCCCTGATCCTGCGTACACGGCGCCTCAGGGAGTGACCGTCACGGACAACTGTCCTGTGCCCGGCTATCCCACCCTCACGTATGAAGGCATCTTTGAGGTGGAAGCTGCGGTAGGCTATTGCAGCACTTTTGAAGAGCGCTGGAGGGCCGAAGATGAATGCGGCAATGTCACAACAGCCAAACGGTTGTTCCGCCAGATTGAAGAAGAGCCGCCCACAATGGTGGGAGAGGAGATTGTGATCATCGAATGCGACGAGTGGCCCGGAGGGTTTGAGCCGCCGTTCTCTGCCCTTGTGGAGGCCGGCTTCATTGACGCCGTCGACAACTGTGAAATCGACACGGTGTTGATCGAGTACGGCGTCATGTCTGGCGGATGCTACTACGACCACATCATGACCTACACGCCCGTTGACGGCTGTGGCAATGTGGGCGACTCCTTCTATCAAATCGTGGTGGTCGATGACTATACCTTGCCCCAATGGGTAGACGTGCCCAAGGACACCACCATCTCCTGCACCGCCGCACCAGAATCCATCACAGCGGTCGCCACCGCAGAGGACAACTGTGATCCTGACGTCAATGTCATGGTCGAAGTCAACACCTTGGACGACGGTGATGGCTGCGATGAGACGTACATCATCGAGCGCGTTTTCATCGCAGAGGATTGCAGCTACAACCATGCCAGGGACACACAATTCGTGCACGTGGTGGACACTGTAGCACCTGTGGTCTCATTGCAACTGCCTGCAAATGTCAGCCTCGAGGGTTGCTTCGCAGACACCGATACAACCACGGAGACACGGGGAGTGGCCACTTGGACAGCCTCAGACGACTGTGGGGATTTGACAGAATCACTCTCCTATGCCGATGGTCCTTTGAATGAGCCTTGCGGTGAAAGCAGGGGCAGCGCTTCATTCGACCGGACCTGGACCTTGACCGTGACGGATTGCGCGGGCAACCAGACCGTGGCGACAGGCGTTCAGACCATCTCCGTTGAAGACGTTTCGGCGCCCGATTTGACAGTAGATCCGATGGTTTCCCTGGATTGCAGCGATTGGAACGACGGCTTCGACGCCAATGACGCCATTGCCATAGGGTGGGTGACCGCCTCCGATGCGTGTGCCCTCGAGGACATTGGGTTGGCCTTGTTGGGTGAGTTTAGCAGTGAGTGCTCAAGCGCATTGGAGGTAGAGTATACCGCAATAGATGCCTGTGGAAACAGCACCTCTGCGACACAAATCATCCAGCTCATCGATACAGTAGCGCCAACTTTCACGGTGCTTCCCGACAACCAGAACCTCAGCTGTGACGGCGATCCCGCGCCCTATGCAGATGGGGATGCCCAGGCGGTAGACGCCTGTGGAATGGTCAGTATTACCACCCATGATGAGCTGGTCATCGAGGGCTGCCCTTCATCGGCGGTCTGGGAGCGCACCATCACCGCTTCGGATGTGTGCGGCAACACGGCCGTCCGGGTGCAGCGCTTCTTCAGGATCGACGACACTGACCCTGTGATTTCAGCGTGGCCCGCTGATACCGCTGTGGCTTGTGCATTGCCCGCTTTTGATCCGGCTTCCATCGTGTTGAGCGATGATTGCGATGCCGTGCCCGATTTGTCCGTGGTGGACGATACCGTGAGCTATGGTTGTCCGGGCACCTTTACGGTCGAGCGCCGGTATACCGCGACGGATTGTTCAGGCAATTCGGCCGAGGAAGTGCAAGTCATCACGGTCTCAGATACGGTCGCTCCAGTTCTGACCATCAGCGGTCCGCACATTGAAATCTCCTGTTCCGAATGGACCTGCGATATCAGTGCGCTTCAGGCCCTCGGGCATGTCGCTGCTTCAGACAATTGCGGTGAGATCGACTTGAGCGTAGAATGCATCAACTTCTCTGGTGGGTGTTTGGATCCACTGGGCATGTTGACCTTGTTGTACACCGCTGAGGACCCATGTGGTAACATCACCCAAGCAGAGCAAGTCCTGGAGCTGATTGACACGGTAGCGCCAGTGGGCACGATGGAATGTCCCGCTGATGTCACCTTCGAACTCTCTGCTGATTGCACCTTCGATTTGGGGGCGCCTGATGCGGATGCCCCTTGGGGAGCGGCAAGTGGCTCGGCCACGGATGATTGCGACAGCGATCCGAACTGGTACTTCGCCCATGAAGATGCGGCGCCTCAGCTGGCATGTGGTGATGCCGGGGGCATGGTCATCGAACGCACCCATTACATGGTGTCCAGTGACCAGTGCGGCAACGTCGACACCGTGTCCTGTATTCAGCTGATTACACTGCTTGACGTCACAGGGCCTGCGCTCACGCTCAATCCTCCACTGCCCAAGAATATCTTCGGGTGCTTGGCCGATACCGACACCACGTTGGCCGGCCTCGGCGCGTTGACCGCCACCGCAGTGGATGCTTGTGGCGGAGATGTCAGCATTGACATTGCTTATACAGACGACATCAGCCTGTCTTGCAACGGCGACGATGCCGAGACGGAGGGCAGTTTGACCTTGGACCGGACGTTTACCGTCACCGCCACGGATTGTGGGGGCAATGTGACCATGGCTACCCATGTCCAGACGGTCAACTTCTTTGATATCGCAGCGCCCACGTTGGCACTGTCCTGCCCAAATGACACCACGGTGGAGGCGTTGCCCGATTGCACAGCCGACCTCGATGTGAGCCTCATGGGCTTGCCAGGCGTGCTGGCCGAGGACAACTGCGACACCGATGTGGCCTTCAGCATTTCACATTCTGATCAAGAAGTATCAGGAGACTGCGCGGGTGCGCGCACCATCACAAGGACCTTTACGGTCACGGCTACGGATGACTGTGGCAACAGCGCATCAGCGACCTGTCAGCAGGACATTGCTGTGGTAGACGTGACGGCTCCATCCCTGACGATTGCCTGTCCGGCAGACGCTGAAGTGGTCCTCGACGAGCTGTGCAGCTGGTCCGGAGACGCTGGCTTGCCCGTCACAACGGTCACCGACGGTTGTGATTCCGATCCGTTGCTCACCCTCACTTCTGTGGACCACGATACCACGTGGCTCTGTGCAGCAGATGACGCCTTGGCAGAAGGCAGCTATGCCTTCACGAGGACGTACACGGCGACCGCTACCGACAATTGCGGCAATGCGTCGACGGCAAGTTGCAGTCAGTTGATTACCCTCTTGGACAGCACGGCTCCAGGCATCCATTCGTTGGAGACCTTGCCTACCGACACCCTCTTCATCGATGCCCAGTGCGATGTCGATCTGGCCCCCATGGCCTCACCATTGGCTGTGGCAGAGGACGGATGCGATTCAGAGGTGGCACTGATGGTGACCCATTCCGATGACGAGGCGGTTTATGAAGCCCTGTCTGACGGCGTTTCGCTGCAGATTGACACGGTGCTCGGAAGCGCCGCAGGTGCCACCACGTACCGCTTGTATGCCGTGCTCAACGATCCGACCGACATCTTGAGCGCCGTGGTGGGTGAAGGTGCGGAGGCCACGTGGATCACGTCGACGTCGCCGTTCTTCCAGCACCCCTTTGGTGGAACGACCCCCTCTTACATCGACCCGTCATTGGTAGCATTGTATCCTGATCTCGCCTATGACTCTTGGCTCACCATCGGCATCGATGGGCTATTCGATCCTTCAGCGGGCGAGGCTCCTGTGCAAATTGTGGAATCGTCGCCTTGGACGAGCAAGTTCGACGAGGGCGGATCCATTGCACTCAACAGCAACTTTGGAGACGGCTGGTTCGCGTTGCCCACGAGCAGCAATGGTGAGCCCGACGCGGACGGCCGGGTGCTCTTGGCCCAGCTGACTACAGCAGGACACCTCAGCGGACAGATGTACCTCCAGATCTTGGAAGGGGGAGCCGGTGGCGTCGACAACAGGTACACCCTCACCTTTGGCAATGCTTGCACAGCAGATGATGGCCAGCAGGAGGGCAGCTTCACCTTTGTGCGCACCTGGCAAAGCGTGGCCACTGACGACTGTGGCAACGCCGACACCTTGTACACCTTCCAGAACATCGCCGTGCGCGATACGCTGGCTCCGCAGCTCACCGAGACCTGTGGTTTGATGAATGGCGAGACCGTATCGCTCGATTGCGCCGGTCCTGAGTTGTTTGACATGGACCCCTTGCCATTGGCGTGCACAGTGGCCGCCGTGGACAATTGCGACAGCGAAGTGGGTGTGGCCCGTTTCGACGACATCGAAGAGGATGCGCCAACTGGCGGTGTGTGCAACATCTGTGCGCCATCGGACCCCGCTCCCATGGACAATGGACTGACGTGTGACATGGAAGAACCTGAGGCCATGCGCTTGTTCAACCTCGATGGCGTCTCTGATGCCTCGTTCATCTTGGACCCCATGGAGACCTCGCGTTTTGATGTGCAATGCGACAGCGCTTTGCAAGTAGAGCTTTTCCTGACCGATGGAGCGGGAGGGGGCTTCCACTTCACGGCTGAATACGGTTTTGCTGGCGACTGGGACGCATGGTCCAGTGCGGACAACCCCTACCACTTAGGCAGCGCAGGCAGCTACAAAAAGGACTGCGAGTCTGTGTACGAAGGGCTGCCCATCTGGTTGGATTGGAACTACTTCGTGCTGTTGGACGGCCAACTCACAGGAACCGGAGTTTACGCGGGTTCCAGCTTTGATCTCGCCCACCAACCCTCCAACCATTTCTTTGGATTCCAGGTGGGAGCAGGCGCCAACAACAAGAACGAGGAGTACGGTGCAGGCGGTTGGTTCTTCTGGGACGGAACCTTGGTCGTAGACGGTGAATCCCAGGGCAACCTGGCCTCGAGCGGTGACATCTTCGTCGACCTCGATTGCTGCTTGCCATGGACCGCGGAGCACTTCTATGTCGCAGCCGACGATTGTGCCAACACCACACCGTTTGCTTACAGCGTGACCAACACGGGCGAATCCGCCTCAGGAGAGGCCGGGTTGACGGGTGGAAGCCAGCATACCACTGGAGCTGTTGTGATCGGAGATGCCGGCCTTTCAGGGAAACAACCCTTCCGTGTTTTGGGGCTCAACCCGAACCCGACCATGGACTTGACACAGCTTCAATTTGAGGTGGATGTTACCCAGCGGATGACCATCCGTTTGCACACCATGACGGGTGAGCATGTCATGAATGTGTTCGACGGAACGGCCGAGCCTGGAGGCGCTTATCAGGTGGAAATCGGAGTGTCCAGCCTTCCTGCTGGACTTTATCAGCTGCGCCTGTCCTCCACCATCCACAGCGAAGTCAGGAAGCTTCTAATTGCAGACTAACAATTATACTTTTAGACCAAACCAAGAGAGGGGGGGGTGATGCCCCCTCTTTTTTTTTTGGAATCCACTGAAATATCTGAAGTCACAACACCACTTCGTCGCTTACAAGTTTGTGGTTTGTAATGGGGTTTTCATCGATGAAAATGAGGACAAAATGGTCATTTTCACCTTGACCAAATTCTGTTCTCACCATGTCCAGCATTCGCTGCTTCCTTCGTGCACTTTCCGCTGCACCTGCTTTTTCCTCAAGCTTGAATGGTTTTTCCGCCATCCTTTGCGTGATTGGATTCACCAGTTTGCTCTTTTCCACAGCTCAAGCTCAGGCTCCTTCCGGGGACGCCGAGGTGTTTAACGTCCATGACAAATTGGCCAGCTCTGAGCAAGGCGCTGATTTGAATTTCGGTTCTGCCGTGGCCATGGACGGTGAGGTGTTGATCGCTGCAGATGACAATGAGCACGTCGAAGTTTTCCGCAAGGCGGGTGACGGTTCCTGGTCCTTGGAAGCGGTGATTCCAGCCCCAAGCAGCGGTACGGAATTCGGAGCAAGAGAAGCGCTGGCAACGAATGGAGATTGGATTGCCATCGGTGCCAAACTGGACGATACGTATCAGAACAATGCCGGTGCTGTCCACATGTACAAGTACGATGGCCTGGATTGGCAATACACTGGTTCCCTCAGCCATATGGCGCCATTTGGCAGCATTGTCACCGATTGGTTTGGAATGGCAGTGGCCATGGATGGAAACCGGATGGTCGTCGGTTCTCGGGCCGAAAACGGTGTGGGAGCTGCAGGTGCAGTGCACTACTTCGAGTACAACGCCATGTTGGACATGTGGCTTGAAAGCGGATTCATTGCCAGCCAACACACTGAGGGCAACTCGACGAGCAAGTTTGCGGAAAGCGTCGACATCTCAGGAGACTACATGATTGTCGGTGAGCACCGCAACAACACGAATGGTCAGTTTGCTGGTGCGGCGCACATTTACGCCTTCTACAACCAGTGCTGGCACCACCAAAATGTATTTTACGGTCACAATGCCCAAGACATTTTGGGCAAGGACGTGGCCATCAGCGGAACCACGGCAGTCGCGGGTTCTCCCTTTGCAGATACGGATGACCTGAATGAGGCTGGAGCCGTCACGCTCTATCGTTTGCTTCCTTTCTCCGGAGGCGACAGCGCTTGGGCCGAAACTGCCCACTTCGCACCTGACGGTACGTCACAAGGTGATTGGGTAGGTTCTGCCGTCGACATCGACGGATCCCTGCTCGCTGTGGGTGTTCCAAGAGACGATGAATTCGTGATCAATGGAGGTGCGGGTTATTTCCTTTTTGATTGCACGGATGGCGCACTGACTTGTGTCAATGAAGGCTTCGCTTGTGACGCCATGCAGAACGACCGTTTGGGTTTTGATGTGGCGGTGAGTGAGGGTTTGGCGGCCATCGGTGCCACCCTTGATGACAACATATACGAGAACGCCGGTTCCGTGTACATCTTGGGCATGGATGATCTCGGATTTGAGTGTGATTTGACCGCACCCGGAATGACGGAGACGGACCTTTTGACCTCTGACGATACTGGTGTGAACGCCTATGACGACACAACCCGTCAAACCACACCCGATTTTGATGTCATTCTCCCCGGTGGAGGAGGCCTTTCTGTGACTGCCGATTACCTGGCAGAAGCTGGAGATGCCGTGGTCTTTTACATGGAGGGGACAGGCGACAGCTCCATTGTGATCCTGACCCAGGAAGACATCGACAATGGCGCCGTGAATATGGATTTCGTGTACCCTGGTCCTGTATTGGAGGACGGTGAGTACACCTTCTGCTCATACTTGATTGATGTGTTCGGCAATGTGGGGCCGACCGATTGTACCACCATCCTCATCGACAATGCTGACCCTGAACCCATTGTGGATTTCGGAACCTCTGTCGTAGCAGGTTCAGATACTACCCTCTATCTGGATGCCAATGGCGGGATTGGCCTCGATGTGCAGGGGCAAGCCAACATCTCCGCTTCTGACAACATCGCGATGGACACGATTTACGTGGACATCACAGAGTTTGATTGTTCTGATGCGGGCAACATTGTGACGGTGACCCTCACCGCAGTGGACCTTGCTGGCAACCAAGCCACCACCACATTTGATGTCGCCATCGAAGACGAAGTGGCCCCTACCGCCATGGCCCAAGACATCACGGTGCAGTTGAATGGCGTGGGCTCAGCGACGATTACTCCGGAGCAGATTGACAATGGTTCGAACGATGCCTGTGGCATTGCTGGGCTCTCCCTCGACAACACGGCTTTTGACTGTAACGACGTGGGCGCCAATACGGTGACCCTCACCGTAACGGACAACAACGGAAACACATCGACAGCGACGGCTTCCGTCACGGTAGAAGACAACGTGGCTCCTTCGGCCGTCGCCCAGGACTTGACCGTCCAACTCGACGCTTCAGGCGCAGTCAGCATCACGCCGGAACAACTCAACAATGGCTCCAGCAACGCCTGTGGCATTGAGAGCATGACCCTGGATATTTCCAACTTCACCTGTGCTGATGTCGGTCCCAACACGGTCACGTTGACCGTGACTGACAGCAACAGCAACGTCAGCACTGCCACGGCGACAGTAACCGTTGAGGACAACGTGCTTCCCTCCATGGACACCCAGGACATTACGGTCCAATTGGACGCCTCGGGTGCGGTGAGCATCACTGCGGCTCAAATCGACAATGGCGCCAGCGACGCTTGTGGCATTGACACCCTGTACTTGGACACTTACGACTTCGATTGTGACGACCAAGGGGCCAACACGGTCACCTTGACGGCTGTAGATGTCAATGGCAACCTCAATACCGCCACCGCTACGGTGACCGTTCAGGACCTCGCTGATCCCACGGCATCTGCACAGGACATCACCATTGAACTCGATGCCACAGGGAACGCATCCATTACCCCCGCTCAAGTGGACAACGGATCAGATGACGCCTGCGGCGGCATCGCCAGCATGACGGTGTCTCCGGACAGCTTTGATTGCGAGGACCTCGGTGCCAACACGGTGACCTTGACGGTCATTGATGGGTCCGGCAACTCCGCTACAGCTACGGCTACGGTGACGGTTGTCGACGAGGTAGCACCGGACGTCACGGGCACCTTCCCGGCGGACATCATCCTTTACGCCGATGACGACAACGGTAGCATCGATCTCACTCCGCTTGGAGCAGCGGGAGCAGCTTCGGTCGACTACAGTGACAACTGCAGCGGAGAAGGCAACAAGACCTATGGCGTGGCCGGACAAGTGCCGACGGGTGGCCTGATTATCACCGCCATTGGTGATCCGAACGACGCAGCTACCTGCCGGTTCGTGGAGATCCACAACAGCGGGGATGGCAACATCGACCTGACGGGTTACGCCCTCCAGCGCTGGACCAACGGCAACGCCGCTCCGACCACGGGCAGCAACATTGACCTAAGCAGCATCGGCACGCTGGCCCCAGGCCAGTACGCCTGGATCGCCAACAACGCCGGATTCGAGGGCTGTTATGGCTTCGTTCCGTCCCTCATTGCAGGTACGGGCGGTCCGGTGGACAGCAACGGTGACGACCAGATTGCCATCATCGATGGCGCGTCCAACATCATCGACATGTTCGGTGTGGCCGGCGAGGACGGATCCAACACCTGCCACGAGTTCGAGGATGGTGTCGCCTTGCGCGCCGGTTCTAACACGGATCCGAACGGCGGTGCATGGGATGAGTCCGGCTGGATTGTTTACAGCGATGGCTCTTCTGCCAGTGGCTGTACGAACCACAACCCGGGCCAGTCGCAGAACGTGAGCGACATCGCCTTGTTGATCAACAACTGGGCGGGTGCTGGTCCGGCGGCTCCGCAGACGGACTTCAACAGCGTGGACATCAGCTATGCCGATGTGACGACGAGCTATACGGCTTCTGCTTGTTATACCTTCGAGCGGACCTGGACCATCACGGTGACGGACGCCAGCGGCAACGCTACGACGGAGACCGACGTCCAGACCGTTCAGGTGGCCGACACCTCGGCTCCGGACATCACGGCGTTGGAAAACACCACCGCAGCGTGGGATCTGTTCGACATCGACCTTTCCGCAGGAGACCAGTCCACGGTGCTCGCCTACACGAGCTTCGAGGAAGGGAACAGCGGCGACCAGTACGTGGACACCGGAGACGCTTCCGCCGACCACGCCCTTGAGAATAACCCGGGCCAGTCCGACGTGAACTTCACTTCGACCGGCGGTGAGATGGGCTTCTCCAGCTACTACTACAGCACAGGCAGCAACGGACTCACTGAGGGAGACTATGTGGGTGTGACCAACTTCACCGGTGCAGTGGGGGCCTACACGGATGGAAGCCAAGGTTTCCAGATGCAGGACACCGACGGCATCATGGAAGTGGTGTTTGACAACGTCGACGTGAGCATGGGCGGCGTGACGCTGACCCTTGACTACTACCCACAGGCCACTGGCTGGGAGATCAGTGACCGCATCCACATCTGGGTGGTGACCGACGGTGGGGAGATTGATCTCGTCGACACTGACAACCAGGACATTGACAATCTCGGTATTGAGGGGCAATGGAACGTCGCTACACTCGACCTCGACGGGTACGACGATGCTGAATTGCACATCAGCTTCGAGTCCAATTCCGGTTCGGAGAGCCTGTTCATCGACAACATTGCGTTCAGCGCTGGCAGCAGCCCGCTGGCTGCGCTCGAAGAAAACGGATACGTCAGCTTCAGCGACAATGTCGAGCTCGCCTCCACCGAGGCGGCCATCACACTCGACGGCAATACGTGCGACGGAGCTTACGACATCGTCTACACGGCCACCGACAGCTGTGGCAACACCACGACGATGGCCCAGCACATCGATTTGGAGGACACCGTAAATCCGGCCATTAGCGACATGCCGGCCAACATCACCCAAACCAACGATTCAGGGAATTGCGCCGCAGCCGTCAGTTGGACGGCGCCCACGTCGTCTGACAACTGCTCCGTGGACACGTTTACCTCCGACTACAACAGTGGCGACAACTTCCCGGTGGGCACCACGACCGTGACCTACACCGCCGCAGATGCTTCGGGCAACACCACCACGAGCACCTTCACGGTGACAGTGACGGATGACGAGGCACCTGTTATCAGCGGCATGCCCTCCAACATTACACAGTCCTCTGATGCGGGGTTGTGCACGGCAGTGGTCAATTGGATAGCGCCTACGGCGAATGACAATTGTGGCATCGCTTCATTTACTTCTGATGCCGATTCGGGCGATGCTTTCGGCATCGGTGAGAACACGGTGACCTACACGGCCACGGACATTCACGGCAACACCACCACGGCGAGCTTCACCATTACGGTGGAGGAAAACGAAGACCCCACCATTGCGGGCATGCCTTCCGACATCAACCAGACCAACGACTCCGGTGTCTGCGGTGCAGTTGTGACCTGGACCGCGCCAACAGCGGCGGACAACTGTGGCATTGCCAGCTTCACCCCCTCGCATGCAATCGGCAGCACTTTTGATGTGGGAACGACTACGGTAACCTACACGGCCACCGACTTGGCAGGCAATACCGTCACGGCCACCTTTGACGTGACGATCACGTTTGATGACAATCCTGCCATTGCAGGCATGCCTTCTGACATTACGCAGACGGCCGATGCAGGCGAGTGCGGTGCGGTCGTCACATGGGTAGCCCCCACGGTGCCCGCCAACTGCGGTGATGCCACATTGACGTCCACCCACAACAGCGGCGATACGTTTGTAGTGGGAGCGACCACGGTCAGCTACACGGCAGAGGACATCCACGGCAACACCACCACGTCCACCTTCACTGTGACGGTGACCGACGATGAGGACCCTGCCATCAGTGGCATGCCTTCTGACATCACGCAAACCGCGGATGCGGGTGAGTGTGAGGCCGATGTAACCTGGACGGCGCCAACGGCCTCCGACAATTGCGCCATTGCCACCTTCACGTCCGACGCCAATGCTGGTGACGCCTTCGCAGTAGGATCAACAACGGTGACCTACACAGCGACCGATATTCATGGCAACAGCTCCACGGGGTCTTTCACCATAACAGTGACCGACGACGAGGACCCTGTGATCAGTGGCATGCCCGCTGACATCACGCAGTCCAACGATGCAGGCGATTGCAGCGCTACGGTTTCATGGACGGCTCCGACCGCTTCCGACAACTGTGGTGTGGCTTCTTTGACGACCTCTCACGCCATTGGTAGTGTCTTCGCGGTGGGCAACACGACCGTGACTTACACCTCCACGGATGTGAACGGCAACACCTCCACGGCCAGCTTCACGGTGACCATTACCGACGATGAAGATCCTGTTATTGCAGGTGTGCCAGCCGACATGACCCTGTCCAACGACGGAGGCGATTGCAGTGCGGAGGCCAACTGGACGGCCCCCACGGCGACGGACAACTGTGGCATCTCATCTTTCACTTCGACCCACGACAGCGGGGATGCATTTGCTGTTGGAACCACAACGGTGTACTTCACCGCCTCCGATGTCAATGGAAACACCACCACGGAGACATTTACCGTGACGGTGACGGATGACGAGGATCCAACGATCAGCGGCACGCCGGCCAACATCACCGTGAACAACGACGCCGGCGATTGCAGCGCGGTGGCCAGCTGGACGGACCCCACGGCCGCTGACAATTGCGCCATCGCTACGTTCACCTCCACCCACAACAGTGGAGATGCCTTTGCGGTGGGCACAACGACAGTCACCTACACGGCAACGGACATTCACAGCAACACCACGACTTCGACCTTCACAGTGACGGTGACCGACAATGAGCAACCCGTGATCAGCGGTTTGCCGACGGACATCACACAAACGGCAGATGCCGGCGAGTGTGAGGCTGATGTGACGTGGACGGCCCCCACGGCCGCCGACAACTGTGCGATTGCCACCTTCACTTCCACTGCGAACCCGGGAGACGCCTTCCCAGTAGGCATGACGACGGTGACCTACACGGCGACCGACATCCATGGCAGCAGTTCAACGGGTTCCTTCACGATCACGGTGACGGACGATGAGGATCCTGTCATCAGTGGTACCCCGGCCAACATCACCCAGTCGAACGATGCGGGCAACTGCAGCGCGGCGGTTTCGTGGACGGCACCAACGGCCTCGGACAATTGCGGTGTGGCCTCGTTGACGACCACCCATGCCATTGGCAGCGTATTCGCAGTGGGCACCACTACGGTAACCTATACAGCGACCGACATCCACGGCAATACTTCGACGAGCAGCTTCACGGTGACCGTCAACGACGACGAAAACCCCGTGATTGGTCCGTTGGCTTCGGACCACACTTACCAGCGTGATGGTGGTGAGGCCGCTGCCTTTGCGGCCTGGCTCGCCAACTATGGTGGAGCGGCGGCGACGGACAACTGCGGTTTGAGCGGTTGGTCCAACAACAGCACCGGCTTGAGCGATGATTGTGGTAGCACAGGCACCGAGACGGTGACCTTCACCGCTACGGATATCCACAGCAATACAAGCACCACTTCGGCCACCTTTACGGTGATCGACACCCACGCCCCAAGCTGTCCATTGATTGACCTGGTGTATGCCAATGATGATGGTCCAGACCAAACAGACAATATCACCAACGATGCATCGCCGACGGTTCGCGTGATGTTCACGGGTATCGGCGTCGAATCTGCCGAAGCTGGGGATGTGGTCGAGTTGTACATCCAAAACATCTTGACGGAATCGTACACCATTGACCAGACCGATGTGGACAATGGATACGCCACCTTTGAGATTGGACCGTTTGGAGACGGCCCCGTCATGTTGAGTGCGCGCCACATCGATGATTGTGACCAGGCGAGCATCTTCGCTTTCCTCAATGTCATCATCAACACGGCCGCTCCCATCTTGGAAGTGCAGCCTGTGACGGTGTCCCTCGACGCGTTTGGATTTGCCAGTGTGCCCATCGAGGACTTTGTGGTGAGCGCTACCGATGACTTCGGTACAGTGAATCTCAGCGTGGGCGGTAACCCTGAATTGTATGTCGTGGAGGACGACGATGGCAACCTCATTTTGCTCGACCTCGAAAACCAGGAAGCGGAATTCATCGACATCGACCCTGTGCATGATGTATTGAACGGCTACGCCGAAATCATGATGTACGACGCCGCTGCGGGTGGCTTCCTCTTCACCGACGGTTCCAACAACTATGCTGTGACCAACGACGCGTTCGAGGTACTCTACACCGGCGCTTTGGACGACGGCAGTTTCGCCGATGGCGACATCAGCTTGGAATGTGTGCATGCCGTGGATCAAGCTGGTGGCTGGATCTACGCCATCGAGCGTTCCGATTGTGCCGTCGAGGACAGCCTGAAGTTCTTCCGCTTCCGCTTTGACGGAATCGGCGAGATTGAAGCCGAGTTGCTGCACACACTGGCCTCTGACGTGAATGGCAATACGCATGACTTCGAGTCCATGGCCGTCGATCTGGAGGGCGGCATCGCCTACCTCGTGGGAGACCACGATTTGTACGGTGGTTCAAGCAGCCAAGAGTTGTGGATGCTGGTCATGTCGAGCGGAGAGCTCGTTTATTTGGGAGAATTGGACGACGACACCGAAGCCATGTGGTTCGATGAAGGACAGCTTTGGTTGGGCCAAGACAATGGAGAAGTGGGGCTGCCTCAATTCGAGGAATTGCCTGCTGCGACGCCGTATGTCTGCGGCGATCCTTCCTGTGCTATACCGGACACAGTCCAATTCGTGAAGGCCGACAATGCCGAAACGGATGACAGTGCCCTCTGGGACCACATCACTGACAACGTAGCCCTCTTCCGCTCCAACAATGGCGGTCTATACAATGCCATTTCTGGCGGAGGCATCTACTACAAGCGAGGCGCAACTGGCAGCGGTGGGGCTTACATCTCCGACTTCCAGGAAGCCAATGATTACGACGTCAACGACCTCCCAGGAGACACTTTGTCTCTCTACATTCCGGAAGGTGACCTCTGCTTTGATTTGGTCTTCTCCAGTTGGACCTGTTGCGGTGATGGAGGCGGTTTCGCCTACGAGCGGATCCTCGTGCCGACCCCTTCCATTCTCGTAGGGGGCATCCTCGGCTCTTCCGAGTATTTGGACCTGGATGATTTCAATGGCAGCTACAGCACGGAAGACATCCAAGCCGCTTACTACGGCCGGGTCTTCACCCAAAGTGTTATGCTCGATTGCGGCGATACCGATGCGCCCGTTGAAGTGGTGGTGCGTGCAGAAGACATTGCGGGCAACGTCACCTTTGATACCACGTATGCCACGGTCATCGACGACATCGCGCCTACGCTCGTACTCGAGCCGCACACTGTCTATTTGAGTGAGTCCGGCGAAGGCTATTTCAACGCGAGCGACGTCTTGGGCGATGCGACCATGGACAACTGTAGCTACGCTGTCGAGATGGATTGGGCCGGACAGTCCTGTGGTGCTGCGCCGAAGTATGGACTCACTGCAGGGACGCTCGATGCCAACACCAGCAACTGCGACGACTGTACGTCGCTGGTGCCACTTGGCTTCGATTTCACGTTCTACGGAGAGACCTACAACCAGGTGTATATCTCCTCCAACGGTCTTCTCCAATTCGAAAGCAGCAGCTCTGAGTGTTGCGACGGAGAAGCGATTCCGGATTCCGATTACGAGGCGGCCATTGCCGTGATCCACACGGATCTAGATCCGGATGAGCGGGATGACGCCAATATCTACTACCAGACCTTGGGCACTGCTCCGAACCGCGAATTCGTCGTGAGCTGGAGCCAAGTGTCCAACTATGAGGACAACGACATTCGCCATGATGGTCAGGCCGTGCTCTATGAAGCCACAGGTCAAGTGGACATCTTCTCTGGATACCACGCTTACCTGCCAGACGATTGTGATGATCCGATGACCACGGGCATCTCAAATCAGGACGGCACATTGGGAATGGCGCCGCAGCAATTCGTTGAGAATTGTGCCGAGCGAGGAAACCTCTACATCACCTTCACACCGGATGGTGACAACTATGCGATGGACTACGAAGTCTGCTCTGACTTCACCTGTTCGGATGTCGGCGTTGTCGAGGTGGCCGTGACGCTGACCGACCCGAGTGGCAATGCCACGAGCGGAACGGTTGAGGTGACGGTGGTCGACGAGGTGGCACCCCTTGTGGTGTCCACCCTATACGTTCAGCCTTTGGATGAAAATGGAGAGGCCACCTATGACCTGTCCAATGCTGTGGCAACCGATGCTTGTGGCATCCAGAGCTTCGAAGCCTTGACCACACTGGATTGTGAAGTCGACGCGCCGGAAATGGGATCTGTGGACTTCGAGAAACTCGACGATACGTCCGGCCCGGAGGCCACCGACGTCATCGGCTGGGATGTGGCCCTGACGCGGGGCAACAGCGGAGGACTCTATAACGCCCTCACCCAAAACAGCTACAATCAAGCCGGTCCTGATGGTACCCTGTGGAAACTGGGGGCAGCGGACTCAGAAAATCAGTGGACAAGCCTGTATGATGCCGTTGATGGCAGCTTGGGTAACAATTTGGTAGGCACGACGCTCACCATGGTCACCCTGCAGTCTCAGCGGTTCTTCGAAGTCACATTCACCTCATGGAGCTGTTGCGGGGATGGCGGTTTTGCTTACACCCGAACTGAGGTGCCCATGGCCTCAGGCTTCTTCTCAGAATTGGAGCCGGGCACAGGCTGCGATGGCTTTGTCAGTGAAACCGTGTCCTTTGAGAAAATGGACTACGACGATCCCAGCCTGGTGCATGACAGCATTGCCCCCGGGGTCTGGATTTCGCGCGGCGACGACCAAGGCCTGATCAATGCGGCTACGGGCGAATCTTGGGACGGAGAAGGGCCCAGCGGTACGCTGTGGCGCGTTGCCGGCAGCGGAGGCGCTTGGAGTTCATTCTACGATGTGTTCGGAGGTGGAATTGGCAATGCCATTCTGTCCACGGAACTCGAATTGTGGGTGCCCAGCGCCAACCAAATTTGGCACATGGACTTCACGAGCTGGACACAAGGTGGCAATGGAGGCGGATTCGCCTACACCCGCACCAGCTTGGCACCATGTGCAGGGTGCACGAGTCCTGTCGCCTTCGACTATGATCCGGACGCACTGTTCTCTACCCCATGTGACATTCCTGTGTACGAGGAAGTCGAATTGGTCGCCACGGACGT
Source organism: Flavobacteriales bacterium (assembly GCA_022428205.1). GTDB lineage: Bacteria > Bacteroidota > Bacteroidia > Flavobacteriales_D > Sanyastnellaceae > UBA8752. Next base: position 8,573 of record JAKMCW010000010.1, on the reverse strand, counting down.
GAACGGCAATGTGACCGAAGCCATCGCCTATGTGGCTGTTGCCGATGAGATGGCACCTGAGGTTAACCTCTTCGATCTCGAAGATTACACCTTGTATGCCGGTGAAGGCTGTGTCAATATGGTGGACCTGTTTGCCGCGGGTTCTCCTTGGTATGAAGCGACAGACAACTGCGATGTCAGTGTTGAAATTCTCTATGACGAAATCAACGAGACGGGCATTGCGGGCTGCCGGGAGTTTGACCGCCGCTGGATCATTGTGGCAGAGGACCCTTCAGGCAATGTGGCGACAGATACCACCCTTCAGCACATCACGGTGATCGACAATACCGCTCCTACGGTGTTCCTCGATGGTGTTCCTGCGGACACTTCGGTTGATCTGGATGCAAGTTGTAGCGGTGCCATGCCTGCTGCCGCAACGGTTGTGGCCAGTGCAACCGATAACTGCACCGACGCGCCTACAGTGGGCCCTGTGACCTACACGGACAGTGCGCCGGCCTACCTCTGTGGTGATGCCGGCAGTTACACCATCGTGAGGACCTACATGGCCACCGCGACTGACGCTTGTGGCAACGCGGGCATGGTCACGGCCACCCAAACGGTCACCTTCAATGATGTGACAGCACCGCAGATTACCGACAGCGAAGGCATTGCCAATGGCGAAACCTTGACGCAAGAAGAAGCAACTGGCTTGTTTGACTTCATCTTCATTCCCGGTCCAGCGGACTTGGAGGCAGATGACGCCTGCAGCGATGTGAGCATCGAGGTAACTGAAGTCTTGGGAGGATTCATTCCTACAGAGACCGCTGACAACTTCTGCGGTGCGGCTACGCCTGAGGCATTCACTGGAGCCGACGCCTGCAACGGTGGCGCTCCTGCGGCCATCGTGCTCGAAGGGATGCCATTTAATGGCGCGTCGTTCACCATCGTCCCCGGTGGCGTGAACATCGTCGAGAGCCGTTTCGATCAAACCATCAGCATTGAAGTAGAAGTCGAGAATGCCGATGGAACCGGTGGTTTCATTTGGAATGCGGACTACAATGCGGCCATCGATTGGACCACCTGGAGTGGCCTCGGTCGCGGCTACAAAAAGGACTGCGCTGAGGTGTTGCCAGGAGACACGGTGTGGACCGGTTGGGAGTACTTCATCATGCAGACCGGTGGCATGATCGGTACCGGCATCTATGCTGGCTCAGAATTGAGCCTGACCCACCAACCCATGAATTACTTCTATGGGTTGCAGGTCGGTCTTGGCGCCAACAACCAAAACGCCAACTACGGTGCCAGTGCATGGTTCTACTGGAGTGGTGAATTGGTGGTCAACGGTGCTTCTCAGGGCATGTTGGGCTCCAGCGGTGACATCATGTTGGATTTGGATTGTGTCATGCCTTGGACAGCATCCTATGACTACACGATCACCGATGCCTGCGGCAACGAGACCACATTCGGATACGCCATGACCAACGCGGCCATGTCTGCGCCTGTTGACGCAGGGGCCAGCGGAGAAGGTGCCGGACACCATCCGTTCGATGTGTCCGTCGGTTCAGACCTCAAGGAGCCCATCCGTGTGACGGGATTGCAGCCAAACCCAACCAACGACATCAGTCAGCTTGGTTTCGTGGTGTCCAACAACATGCGCTTGCGCATCGATTTGTATGACATGGCTGGCCAGCTCGTTCAGGAGTTGTTCGACGGCAACGCCATGAACAACGTGGAGTACTTCATGGCGGTCGATGCCCAAGGATTGGATGCGGGCATGTACCAGATCCGACTGACCTCCGACGAATACATGGCCGTCAAGAAGTTGCTGGTGACCCAGTAATCTCAAGCGGAACTCGAACTTTAGGAAGCCGGCCCATCAGGGTCGGCTTCCTCTGTTTTGGGCGTTTATCTTCGCGCTGCCGTCGCCAGCAGTACCATTTCATTTCACCATGCCGCGCATCTCAACCAAAGGGCAGGCCATGCCCGACAGCCCCATCAGGAAGCTCGCCCCTTATGCCGTTGCCGCCAAGGCAGCGGGCCGTAAGGTCCTTCACCTGAACATCGGTCAGCCCGACATTGAGACCCCCTCTGTAGCCCTTGAAGCGGTGCGGAACATGGAGCGCACGGTGATTGAGTACAGTCCGAGTGATGGGTTTGCCAGTTACCGCGAAGGGTTGGCGGATTACTACGACTCCGTTGGAGTGAAGGTCAGTCCGGATCAAATCCTCGTGACGACAGGCGGAAGTGAGGCTTTGATTTTTGCTTTCCAAGCCTGCTTCGAGCCGGGCGATGAGGTCATTATTCCCGAACCGTTTTATGCCAACTACCTCGGGTTTGCGATGTCGGCGGGTGTCAAGGTGGTGCCGGTGACGTCCCGCATTGAAGACGGGTTTGCCTTGCCTCCTGTGGCGGAGATTGCCGCGAAGGTGACCGACCGGACCAAGGCGATTCTGATCTGCAACCCGGGCAACCCGACGGGTTACGTGTATACCGATGCCGAGCTTGAAGCCATTCGAAGCTTGGTGCTCGAGCACGACCTCTACCTCTTTGCCGATGAGGTCTATCGGGAGTTTTGTTACGGCGACATTCCACCCCGAAGTGTGCTGTCTTTGGACGGCCTTGACGACCACGTGGTATTGATGGACTCGGTGTCCAAGCGTTACAGCATGTGTGGTGCGAGGGTAGGGGCTTTGGTTACGCGCAATGCCGCACTCAGGCAGGCATGTATGCGTTTCGCAATGGCCCGTTTGTCACCTCCGACCTTGGGGCAGATTGCCGGGGAGGCAGCGCTCAAGACGCCGCGTTCCTACTTCGACAAGGTCAAGGCATCTTATGTCGGCCGGCGCGACGCACTGATCGAGGGCTTGCGCGCCATCCCAGGGGTAACCGCGCCCACCCCTGGCGGTGCATTCTATGCAGTGGCCAAGCTGCCCATCGATTCAAGTGATGCTTTCTGTCAATGGATCCTCTCCGACTTTGACTTGGATGGGGATACCGTGATGATGGCGCCTGCGAGCGGGTTTTACGCCACCCCCGGTGCCGGTACAGACGAGGTCCGCATTGCCTATGTCCTCGAGGAAAGTGCCATCCGGCGTGCCGTGGCGGTCATCGCAGCAGCCTTGAAAGTCTATCCAGGCCGGTCTTAACTTTCTCCCATGAATCTATCTGTCACTCGCCTCCTTTCATTGCTGTTCGTGCTTTGGGTGTCGTGCTGTGTTGTGCATGCGGATACCACGACGGTTCAGACCTACACCTTTGAAGCGCAGAACAATCCGGAAACGGCCTATGACAGCCCTGGCCGCCGGTGGTTCAACTTCCCGCCTTCGGACAATGGCGTTGAATACGGCAAGGTTTTGATGGAGTATACCCTCAAGTGTTTTGAGGATGGCACAGCGGGCAACCTCGGGTTTGCCTGCGGTGAGTGGGATTATTTGTCCTACACGTACCTCTTTGACCATACAGGTATGCTGGACAGTGCAGATTTGCAGCACCCCTTCCAGCTGCTCGCGGATGCGCCATTTGACACGACGAACCTGGTGCCCTTCGTCGAAGGGGTGCAGGACTCCGTCTGGCTCGAGGCGGCCCAGTATGTGGCAGACATGGTGGTGTCCGAAACCGTGGTACAGCCCGGTGAAGTGGTGTACACAACGCCCTTCTTTGAGTCCACCACCTCCAAGCGTGCCCAGTTTTTGTGGAAGGCTGAGGAGCTTGCTCCGCTTGGAGCGGGCAGCATCGATCGGATTTTCCTGCCTGTGAGTGGGACACCTGATATCCGACGGATGGACCTGAAGTGGGGGTTGACGGGGGACTCTGCGCTTACGGGGTTTATGGACCTCCCCAACACATCCTACACATACGGGGTATCCCCTTGGCAGTTTGGAGACAGCCTGTCCATTCGTCTTTCTCCGCCCATCGCCTGGGACGGGGAGAGCAACCTGGTGTTGGAGTTTGCCTTGGACGGTGTCACCGTTGAGGATGAGGCGGAGGAGCTTGGTTGGGTGCCCGTGACCGGTTTGTCAGGAGGGGCTTGGACCACCAATGGCCACGACGGCGAAGTGGATTTCACGGCACCGGATCGGGTAGAGGTGGACGTCACAGATCTACAGGGCCTGTCTTCTGAAATCACCATTGAATGCTGGGTGTATGGTGACCCCAACAGCCAGCCTGAGAACGGCACCCTGTTTGAAGGCATCAATGCGGCAGGTCAACGTGTGGTAAATGTGCACCTGCCATGGAGCAATGGCCGCGTCTATTGGGACTGCGGACAAGACGGCGGCTACGACCGCATCGACCAGCAGGCTCAACCCGAAGATTATGAAGGGCGATGGAACCATTGGGCCTTCGTGAAAAATGCCGATACCGGCATCATGGAGATGTACCTCAACGGCGCCCTGTTTCATTCGGGGACCAACAAGGACAACCCCATTGAGGGCATCGTCAAGATGAACCTGGGCGCCTCTGGCAATGGAAACAACCGATACAATGGCCGCGTCGACGATTTCCGGGTCTGGTCTCAGGCGTTGGATGGCGCCACCATCGCCTCATGGATGAACCGCCAGCCCACGGCGTGGCACCCCAACTACGATGCACTGCTGGTCGATTATCGGTTCGATGGCGCCAACGGTACTGAGGAGGTCAATCACCACCCCGGTGGCAGTCCCGGATACCACCATGGTACCACACTCCGCCGGCCCACACCGGGCAGGGAGCGCGCCAAAGGTTTGGGCGGGGACTTCAGGCCCTTCATCGGGTTTGCCCGCGGCGAATACGGGGAGTACGTGGTCGACGGATCCATCCTCGAACTCCGGCCTGTGGCCCCCATGAGCTTGTCAACTTGGGAAGTGCAGGGCAATGAAGTCGCCATGACCGACCTGACCTACCACTATGCTCCCGGCGAAACGGCCTTGATTCCTGTCTTTGGCGACACGGTGACCTACCCCGTACCCGGAGAGGTTACCGAGGTCATCAATGACACCCTCTCTTATTTCGGGGTGCCTTTTGAGGTCATCGACCGCTACGAACTTTACCGTTACATCACACCGTATGGGATCGGATTGGACCTCGGTGATGACGGCTGGACATGGTGGTATGATGTCACTGATTATTTGCCCCTGCTCCGCGACAGTGTGGAATTGCAAGCGGGCAATTGGCAGGAGCTGCTCGATTTGAAATTTCATTTCATCGAAGGTGAGCCTGCCCGCGATGTCCTCGATGTGGAGGCATTCTGGAAGGGCCAGTACAACCTGTCCACGTTTGACGAAAGCGTGGTCGGGTACGAATACACACCGACCTCAGACGAATCTATGTGGCGCCTGAAGACCCGGGCTTCCGGACACGGTTTCGGAACCGGCAACAACTGCGCGGAGTTTTGCTACAACATTCACAAAGTCAAAGTCGATGGACAAGAACTGTGGTCCTGGCAGGTGATGCGCGAATGCGCGGACAATGCCTTGTATCCCCAAGGCGGCACTTGGATCTACGACAGGGCAGGGTGGTGCCCTGGGGCGCCGGTGGACACCCGCGACATGGAGTTGACCCCGCACGTAGCGGGAGACGCGCCCTTCACGGTGGACTACGATGTCGATTTCGATCCCTACGGCAACTACAGGTTTGAGGGGCAAGTCATCGCATACGGCCCCGCGAACCACAGCCTCGATGCGGAGCTGGTAGAGGTGCTGGCACCGAGCGGAAGCAAGTTGGCCTCGCGAACGAATCCCATCTGTGACCGGCCCAAGGTGGTGTTGCGCAACAGCGGCAGTACACCACTGACTTCCTGCACCATCACATTCGGGCTGCCCGACAACCTCCAGTCTTACACTTGGACCGGTGAGTTGGGCTTCCTCGAAGAAGAGGTGGTCGAACTGGTGGCGCTCGACGCAGCGCTGTGGGACGGAGATGAGGAAGAAGACCTCACTTTTGTGGCGCGCGTCTCGGCGCCCAACGGCGGCGAGGATGAGGTCGCTTGGAACGATGAAGTGCGCAGCACTTTCCGCCGACCTCCGACCTATACCTATATGGAAGACCCGGGCGATGCTGATGACAACCGCCTCATTGTTTTCGTGCGGACCAACGGCACGCCATGGGAGAACAGCGCCAAGCTGACGCACCAAGATGGCACCGTTTATTTTGAGCGGAGCTATCCCGAGGCCAACACCCAGTATCGGGACACGATATACCTGAACCAAGGATGCTACACCTTCGAGTTTCAGGATGCCGATGACGACGGCATCAGCTTCTGGGCCAACGATGACGGGAGTGGATTCGTGAGGTTGCGCAAAGTGGGAGGCAACTGGATCACCTTCGAACCGGATTTCGGTAAGTCCATCGTGCACCGGTTCCATTTCGAAACGAACCTCGTCAATGACGTCGCAGCGCCGCCAGTAGACGCCAGCTCATTTAAGGTTCACCCCAATCCCACCAGCGGTGACATCGGGTTTACCCTTGAAGGTTGGCAGGGCCGTTTTGAATGGCAGCTTCAGGATGCCGCCGGGCGTGTGGTACGTTCGGGCATTGGGCAGGCGTACGAAGGGACCTCCTTCCAAGGCCAGATTCCGGTGCAAGATGTGGTGCCAGGCGTTCACATGCTCACTTTGATGCAGCCGGGCAGGGTGACCCGCCAGCGGGTTGTGATTTTCTGATTGAAGCACCGATAAACGGTGTTTGGGCTCAGAAAAGGCACTTTTCAACACATGACCCCCTTCAGATAGGGGGTAGTTTGGGAAAATACAGTCAAATTTTGTGCGCGCCCCCTATTTCTGAGGGGGTAAGTGCGTAAATTTGCGTCTCCAGACACAAAAAACATGTCAACGTACCGCATCACCGCCATCGAGGACGTCCTCGAGCGCTCTCCGAAGGCCTCAGTACCGCCTTCTTCCAAGATCTCCGATTACTACGGAGACCTGGCGTTTACCGTCAGCGCTATGCGCGAGTACCTCACCGAGGAGGCCTATGACCACGTATTGGCCGCCATGGTTGACGGCATCCGGATTGACCGTAAAATCGCCGACCAGGTGGCCAGCGCACTCAAGGAGTGGGCCATGGCCCGCGGCGCCACGCACTATACCCACTGGTTCCAGCCGTTGACAGGCAGTACGGCGGAGAAGCACGACAGCTTCATCCAGCCCGATGGCCAAGGCGGTGCGATCGAGCGCTTTGATGGCAGCCTACTGGTGCAGCAGGAGCCCGATGCGTCCAGCTTTCCAAATGGCGGTATCCGCTCTACGTTTGAGGCCCGTGGTTACACGCTGTGGGACCCCAGCAGCCCGCCTTTCCTGATTGGTGAGACCCTCTGCATCCCGACCATCTTTATCGCCTACACGGGCCAGTCCCTCGACAACAAGGCCCCCTTGCTCAAGGCCTTGGCTGCAGTTGACAAGGCCGCAACGGAGGTGTGTCAGTACTTCGACAAGAACGTCACCAAGGTGGTGGCCACGCTCGGTTGGGAACAGGAGTACTTCTTGGTAGACAAGGCATTGTACAACGCCCGTCCAGACCTCAGCCAAACCGGCCGTGCCCTCCTCGGCGCTGCGCCTGCAAAGGGCCAGCAGTTGGACGACAACTATTTCGGCAGCATTCCTCCGCGCGTCATGGCTTTCATGCAGGAGTTCGAGTGTGAATCGCACAAGCTTGGCATCCCGGTGACCACCCGTCACAATGAGGTGGCACCTAACCAGTTTGAGGTGGCGCCTGTATTCGAGGAGGCCAACCTCGCCAACGACCACAACCTCTTGTTGATGGACTTGCTGGAGCGCGTGGCCCAGCGCCACGACTTCCGCGTTCTGCTGCACGAGAAGCCGTTTGCTGGCCTCAATGGTTCTGGCAAGCACAACAACTGGTCCCTCGGTACCAACACGGGGGTGAACCTCTTGAAGCCAGGTGTCAACCCCAAGACCAACCTGCGCTTCCTCACCTTCTTTGTGAACACCATTGCGGCCATCCACCGCCATGCCGATGTGCTGCGTGCGGCCATCGCCGGAGCGGGCAACGACCATCGTCTCGGTGCCAATGAGGCGCCGCCTGCCATCATCAGTGCCTTTATTGGTTCCAAGTTGACCGAGCTCCTCGATGCCGTTGAAGAAAACGTCAGCGCGGGCAAGATGAGCCCCGACGAGAAGACCGCGGTGAAGTTGGAGATCGGTCGCATTCCGGAAGTGATGCTCGACAACACAGACCGCAACCGGACTTCGCCGTTCGCCTTTACCGGCAACAAGTTTGAGTTCCGCGCGGTCGGCAGTACCGCCAACTGCGCTGTGCCCATGACAGTGCTCAACACCATTGTGGCTGAGCAGTTGAACTTCTTCAAGGCCGCGGTTGATGCGCGCATTGCGTCCGGAGACAAGAAAGACGAAGCGCTGCTCAAGGAAATCCAGGCCTTGATCAAGCAGAGCAAGTCCATCCGCTTTGAAGGCAACGGATATGGACAGGAATGGGTAGAAGAGGCGGCCAAGCGCGGACTCTCCAACCTGATGGACACTCCGAGCGCCTTGGCCGTGTGGGACCGCAAGGAAACTGTGGAGCTGTTCGAATCCATGGGCGTTTTGAGCGCAGAGGAGGTGGCCGCCCGCACGGAGGTCGAGTTGGAGAACTACGTGATG
>JAKMCW010000162.1 GCA_022428205.1 Flavobacteriales bacterium | reverse complement strand
CGTGATCGGGGAGCACCGATTGAAGCGGGTGAAGACGCGGTGGTTCAATTGGACGTAACGCAAGTGTGGCCCCGAGCAGGGCGACAGTACCGTGCAGTCGGTGTGTTGCAAAGCGGGACTCCCCTCCTGCTGAAATCGTCCATTGACTTGGTTCAGCCAGGGCAGACCATTGTGGCCTGTGTCCAATGTGCGGATCCAGACACTGGTCAGTTTCCCTCGGCCTTTGACGAGGCGCAATTTCTTCGCGGTCGGGGCATTCTATGGTCCTGTGATGTCAAATGGTCAGGACCGGCGAGGGCCACACTTGGCATCAAGGGGGCTTCGCTGAGGTGGGCCGCATCGATGAAGTCGCGATTGATACAGCGGTGCTCTGGTTTGGGGGGCAGTGATGGCGCGGGCCTCTTGCTCGCCCTGATGAGTGGTGATCGCCGCAGCATGGGACGTGATGTTCGGCGCGCATTTGCCGACGTGGGGCTGTCTCATCTTGTGGCTGTTTCGGGCTTTCACATCGGACTGTTGTCTGGACTGGTCGTGCTACTTCTTCGCGGCTTGGGTTGCCCACCCCCATGGCGGCCTTGGTTGTTTCTTCCCGTTGTGTGGGCTTATGTGCTGATGTGCGGATGTCCGGGGTCCGCCTTGCGTGCGGCCACAATGGTGTCGTGCGTTGCCCTTGCTGATGCCTTTGACCGCACTGCCGACGGGCTTACTGTTCTATCGGCGGTAGGCCTCTTTTTGTACGCCCTCTCCCCTGTCTCAATGGAAGACTTGGGTATGGGGCTGAGCTTCACCGCCACAGCCGGCATTTTGATGCTGCACCAACACATCAAAAGATCTGCCATGGCACCTCGGCACAGGCGTGTCACTTTATTGGTGGGGATTCCAGTGGTGGCTACCATGTGCACGGCCCCCCTGTCATGGCCCACATTCGGCCTCGTTCCAGTTGGATTTTTGCCAGCCAATTTGCTGGCCACCCCAGCAGTGTCCTTACTGATGGCGTTGGCGTTGTGTTGGATGCTGTCCCCTTGGAGTGAAGGTGTGTTGTCAGACATCTTGGTCGGGTGCGCAGATGCCTTTGTCTGTGCGGTGCAATGGTGGGGAGGCATCGAGCCTGTCGTGCTGCCTGTTGATCGGTTTGCGCTGACCCTCTCAGGGACGGTGTTGGCTGTGGGTTGCTTTTGGGGCCTATCCACCCGGTGTGCCTTGCGGCCGATGCTCGGCAGCGTCTTGATGGCGTGGGCGTTGCTCAGGTGGCAATGCGGTCTGGAGGAAAGGCCGCACAGCCTTTCTGTAGGTCGTGATGGTGTGGGGCGTTGGGCCGGAAGGGGGGCGGTCTTTCCGCAGGAGCCGCCGCGGAGCATTGGCGCCATACAATGGAAAACCCGCTCTTTGTTGGAGCGGGTTTCCAGGCATCCTCCTGAGCCGGTCAGGTGGTGCGGTACGGGTTGGGTCATGTCCACCCATCATATCCTGTATACAGGACGTGATGGCAGGCGGCACGTGGTCAGTTCATCTCCGTTACGTTGCGGATTACCCGCTCTACGTAGGACTCCCAAGCCTCCATGCCCATAATGGGAAGGATGGCATTGACCCGGTTATTCTGCTTGCTGTAAATCGCTTCTACATAGAAGCCGTTGATTTCGAAAATGCAGAGGATGTATCGGTTCTCCACCATTCGCTGGGAAATGCAGTTCCCGTGGTCCCACATGTAGTTGGTCTTTTCGTCCAAAGGGAGTCGGTTGAAAGTACGGAGGTCCATATTGAATCGGTTGCGTTGTTGTGATCGTACCGCAGGGCGGATGAGTGCTGTTACGGCACCACGTCCTGTGGGGTTTCATTTTGTCCAATCTTTGCGGCATGAGTGACAACACAACAGCGGAGAAATCTTGGTTTCTGACGGATTGTCCAAGGGATGCCATGCAGGGTATTGCCCCACAAATTCCTACGGACCGAAAGGTGTCCTATCTCTCGGCCTTAATGAAGGTGGGATTTGATGTGTTGGATGCTGGCAGCTTTGTGTCACCCCGCGCGGTCCCCCAGATGTCGGATACAGCAAAAGTCCTCGCGGCATTGCCAGAGACCGACACCCAAATTTTGGCCATTGTGGCCAATGAGCGCGGCGCTCAGGACGCACTCGCCCATGGGCGAGCCGACATTTTAGGGTTTCCCTTTTCGATCTCAGAAACGTTCCAACAGCGTAACACTGGCGGTGGGATTGAAGAAGGTTGGCGGCGGTTGGCCAACATCCGCAATGCAGTAGCCTCGGCCAACCGAAAAATGGTGGTGTATCTCAGCATGGGTTTTGGCAACCCCTACGGAGATCCATGGTCGCCTGAATTAGCGGGGCAATGGGCGGAGCGCCTGCACGGCGAGCTGCAGGTGGACCATCTCGCGCTGAGTGATACCGTGGGACTTGGGGAAGCCCATGTTGTAGAGTCGGTGTGTCAACAGGTGCTGATGGCCTGTCCTCATATGACTGTCGGGGCACATTTGCATGGCCGGCGCGAGCAAGCTGTGGCGCTGATGGAAGCCGCATGGCGCGGCGGGTGCCGCCATTTTGATGGGGCGCTGGGTGGCCTGGGCGGTTGCCCAATGGCAGAAGATGTACTCGTCGGGAATTTGCCTACAGAACTGCTCATGGATGCACCGACCCAATGGGGTGGCGCCATGAAGCCATGGGACCGAGAGGCACTGGGCCGTGCTCAGCGATTGCTGGACGGCCTTTTGTTGGGCCTCAGTTGAGGCAGTGTTCGAACAGATCGAAGCCGAATCGGTCGGCGCTCATTTCGATGCGCTCAAACTTCTTGATCGTAATGCGGATGCGAAAACGCTTCATGGGGCAAGCTTTGGCCACCATTACGCCTTCTCTCTCCGAAAGGTTACACGGCCTTGGCGTTAATGAGGGCTGGCGAGCCAAGACAACAAGAGTCCGGCCAATACGGTGAGCAACTTCCGGCCATTGAAATCGTGGCCATCAGCGGTTTCAAATAAAATGGTCGTTGCGATGTGGAGCAGAATGCCCACCAAGACCCCATTCAAAGCACCAAATACCCAAGGCACTTGAGGCAAGGCACCGGCAATGGACATGCCGATAACAGGGACAAGCGCAAAAAGGACAATCCAACCCCAACGTTTGGCTACTGACGATATCGTGGCCTTTAAAATGGTCATCAATGCCAGGGCGACGGGCAGTTTGTGCAGCGCGATACCGGCGAGCAAAGCCCATTGACCCTCTCCTAAATGATGGTGATGGTGGTGATGTCCCGCATCGCCATGGGCGTGGTCATGAACAATTGCTGAAGCGTCCAAACCAAATGGCATGGCTTCAATCAAGGCGTGCAGGCAGAGACTCAAGAAAGCGACAATACCGAACCTGTTGCCGTGAACGTGGCCGTGCTCCATGCCCTTGCTGAGGTACTCCAATCCGATTTGAATCAAAAAACCGGCCACGACCCATTGGCCCGCGTGGGTGTTCATTTCGAAAGCTTCGGGCAACAGATGAAGGAAGCACAGACCCAACAAGAAGGCGCCGCCGAAGGAAAGCAACAAAGGCATGTGCTGCTTGAATTTGTCGCCCAACCACTCTCCGAGCAATGCTCCGATGAGGGCAACCAATACCAATGTAATCGCCGCTGTCATGGTTTTGATGCGCGAATGATGAGCCGAGGGGTCTCCCCCGCTTCCCAGGGTGAGAGGTCATATGAACCGTAACGTTCCAAAATTTGGAATCCTGCACGCTCCAGCATGCTGGAGAGTGGTGCATTGCCCAATGCTGCGACCCGCTCGGTATGTTCCACTGGTCCGTTGGGCCCTTGGTGCCGGATCCGCTTTACGAATGTGGGGTGCCCGTTGGCGTCTCCGGGTTCCAAATTGCGGGTGATCTCATAAGTGACGCCAGACCTTTCAAGTGATTCGCTCGGCACCAAGTGACGCTGGGCAAACGCTACGTCAAGGAAATCCAGAACCAGAAACCCTCCAGGTTTAATGTGACGGTGAATGGCCTTCAGGACAGCGAGGTGCTCCTCTTCTGTACTGAAGTAACCGAAACTCGTGAACAGGTTGAGGACACCATCAAATGTGCGGTCCAGCTCAAAGGTGCGCATATCACCCTCTGCAAAGTCCAAATTGGCGGTGCCGGCATACTCTTCCTTGGCCGCTGCGATGCTATTGGGGCTCAAGTCCACCCCCAAAACCTCATGTCCCAAATCTGCCGCTGCCTTTGCATGACGTCCCTTTCCACAGGCCAGATCCAACAAGGATAGGCGCGCCCAATCCCAACGCTGGTGCATGGCCTCTATGAACAGCTTGGCCTCAGCCTTGCTGCGGTGGCCGTAAAGCTGGTGATAGTGAGGGTCGTCAAACCACTCTTCATACCAAGGTTGGTGCGTGTGTGCGTCGGGCATAATGGCGCGGCAAGATAATTCCTTCGATTGTGGCAACCTCACACGGTTTTCTTCCGTAAGAGGAGGGATTCACGAGACCTGTTCGATGTTGTTGAATGATGCCCCTATTACACGCGTCCTCTGCGCGGCCGACCGGTGGTCCACGCTTGTGGACTTTCACGCCTTGCCGTCTTCCGAGAACCTCGACAAGTTGATGCTGCACCTTGAATCACTGATGGTTCAAAGGATGGAGGACAGGCGGGCGTTTCGCTCGGTCATCGAGTGTGTCCAGAATCTTGAGCGTCATGCTGATCCGGATAGGAAGGTCCGATTTACCCTCAGGGGCCGCACCAAGTTGGGGCAGCCTCAGTTTAAAATCCGCAGCCTGAACGCCATCCGGAATTCAGAAACCACAGTGGTGGCGGACTGGATTCGACAATATGGACCGCTGCAAGAACGTGCCATGTCTTCTCGGTCAGAAGCTGGAATTGACTGGCGTGAATTGTACAGGAAATGTTTGGAGGACGGTGGGCGCACACCCCGCGGAGGTGCTGGGTTAGGTTGGATTTCTCTCGCCCGAACGGCCGTTCAGCCCCCACTCATGCGCATTATCCACGGCGACCAGGGACCCAACTTGTTTTTTTCGGTGGATGTCGCGTGCGGGAGTTGATTAAATTGGACCCATGGGACCTCTTCACATCGCTGCCACAGCCAAGACGCCAGAGATCACTTTTCATTCGGAGGAACAGCGGCTCGTGCTTTCAGGCCGTTCCATCCCTGAAAATGCGGTAGACTTCTACCGTCCCGTATTGGAATGGGGTCAAGACATTCCTGCTGACTTTAAGTTGGTGGTCCAAGTGCAGCTTGAGTATTTCAATACAAGCAGCAGCAAGTGTTTGCTTGACCTCTTTAAGCGGCTCGAAAACAGTGACGCCCTGGAGGTGCAGTGGTACTTCGACGCTGACGATGAGGACATGCTTGAAGCCGGCGAAGATTACGACCACATTGTGAGCGTCCCCTTTAAGTTTGTTGAGGTCGACCCGGAAGCTTAACAGTTTCCTTGAGGGCCAGAGAGGCCATCAAAAGCAGGGTGGCGGTCCACAACACGAGCCAATTGCTCCATCTTTTCGGAACCGTTTGTTCTCCCCATTTGGATTGGGCCGCGTGAAATGTCCCTGAGCCCGGTGATGCCGGAGAAGCATACAAGGCGTCTTTGGTGTTGTAAATGTGGTTGTCGTACACCTCCACTCCCTCTGTCAACGTCTGCCCTTGCGTGGTCCAGTCGTGCAGCACTTCATTGAATGCCGACGCTTTGATCGCTTTACCTGTTGCGGGGTCGTCCCACCCCAGTGCGGACAGTGTGAGGTCCTTTTCTTTTTTGGCGGTGCGCCAGATCAACCGCTGGTTGTCGCGAAACGCGGTGAGTTCAGCGCTTAATGCCTCATATTCTGCGGCATCCAGGCCGTCCGAAAAGTTCCCGGAAATGGCCAGTTTGCCTTGTTCGAAGAGTGGTTTCCATTCTGCAGCCACTGTTCTCAAAGCTTGCCCGTCACCTGCGTAGGCATCATCTAAGGTGCGCTGCATTTCGGGTGACCAACGGTCCCTGTAAAAGGCCGCTGTGCTCAGGGCCTGGTCGGTGTCATAGAGTGCTGCCGTGTACTCGTTTTCGGCCGCATACATGGTGGTCAGGGTTTCGAAGCCCCACCGGCTGATCATCAACTGCCCGATGGGCGAAGCGCTTGTCGGCCTCGCGATACTCGGATGCAATTCATCAAAAGTCACGATGGCACCACCAAGCATCAATTGCGGAATGATGAACAGGGGGATGGCCAGATAGATGACCCTGACGCTGTTGAACAACAGGGATATGATCAGGCCGAATAGGTTGGCGCAAGCCGCCACAGTAAACAAGGTGAACCAGTATGCCACAAACTGCCCTGGCAATCCCAGAATGGGATGAGATACAGCGGCGAAGAGCAGGGTTTGGATGGCACTGATGCCAAACAGCACGCCGCACTTTGCAGAGAGGTATGAAGCCCAACTCAGCCGCAGGTGCTGTTCACGCTTGCGCATCAGCTTGTCTCGGAACAGTTCCTCTGCACTCACGGTCAGCCCCATGAAAATGGCGACGATGACTGCAATAAACAGGAAGTGCGGGATGTTGGATGCCGAGCCATAGGTGTAATGGCCGCCATTGGCTGACCTTAGGATGAAGGCCAGCACGACGCCGAGGATGGGGGCCTCGAGCAGGTTGATCAGCAGATATTGCCGGTTCTTCCATTTGCGGACCACGTCACGCGCCGCTTGAATGGCCCATTGATCCACCCAACGCGGAGGGCGTTGGCCCGTGGGCTGTACATGGTCGTCGCGCTCGTTGACGGTTGCCGCCATTTCAGCCTCCACCTTGGGGACGAGGAGTACGTTGTAAAAGTCATTCCACTCTTTGGGGCTGATACGGCGCTGTCCGGTTGATTTGCCCCTCCCGTCGAGAACGGGGACATCAATGATGTCGAAGATTTGCTCGGGGTTGACGTGACCGCACAAACTGCACGCCACTTGGTCCGCGTCGAAATGGTTAACGATGCTGCGGAAATGCGTCAAGGCGTCCAGTGGCCGTCCGGTGAAGACCGGATAGCCTCCGTGGTCGAGTACCCACAGTGCATCGAAACTCCGGAATATGTCCCCGCTGGGTTGGTGGATGACCGCAATGACCAGTGTGCCGTTGTAGGTCATCTGCTTGAGCAGGTCCATCAGCAATTCTGAATCCTTGCTGCTGAGTCCGCTCGTGGGCTCGTCGACCAAAAGGACCTTGGGCTCACGGATAAGCTCCATGGCGATGTTGAGCCGCTTGCGCTGGCCACCACTGATGGTCTTGTTCAAGGCATCTCCAACCGGGAGGTCCTTTGCGCCCAGCAAACCGAGTTGCTTGAGGCAGGCTTCTACGCGGGCCTCGCTTTGGGGCTTGCTGTCTTGACCAAACGCAAGGCGCGCTGCGTAATAGAGGTTTTCTCCAACAGTCAGCTCTGGCAGCAGGTGATCCTCTTGTGGGACCAAGCCAATCCAAGACCGGGCGGCATCCTCTGTAACGGGGATGCCATCAATGGTGATGGTCCCAAAAGACGGTTGCTCTGTCCCTGCCAACAGGTGCAACAGCGTTGACTTGCCTGAGCCACTCGCGCCCATGACGCCCACCAACATTCCGGAGCGTGCCCTGGCCCGGAATGGGTGCAGTGCTTGGTTGTCCGGATATTGAAACCAATGGCTGACCTCGTTGACTTCGAGCGTCAATTCAGGGATGTTCTCCTCCTCCATGAAGGAGCGCTGGATATCGACGAAGTGAAGGGGGGCACTACCAGGGTGGCGCAAAGTGGAACCCGGCGTGAAGGGCTGCGTTCGGTGCGGGTCCAGCAGCTCGCCGTTGAGTTGGACGGCGCCGCCGGAGAGGGGCCGAACAAATACCACTTGTGACTCAGGATGGCGAAAGCAGGCCAATGGCGTGGTCCAACCGGGCTTGACTACCCCTCCGAGCTGTGGTTGAT
>JAKMCW010000159.1 GCA_022428205.1 Flavobacteriales bacterium | reverse complement strand
GCCGTCCACCTCCGTTTCCGCCGGGACGCCGGCGCTTGTTGCGCTTTCGTCCTCCCGGACCGCCTGGACCGCCGCCTGAACCAGAGCGCGGTTGGCCGTGTCCGCCGCCTTGGCCACCACGGCCACCGCCACCACCGCGGTGCCGTGACTGGCCGCCGCGTTTTCCGCCTTTTCCGCGGCCACCTCCTTTGTTGCCTCCGCCACTGGGCTTGCCCGAGTCCAATGGAATCTCCGGGAGCGCGAGGTGATATGCTTGGTCGACGATGAGGGGGACTTCGCGCCGAATCAGGCGTTGGATGTCCCGCAGATAGGTCCGCTCATCGTCTTCGTTGCAAAATGAGATGGCGATGCCCTGTGCGCCTGCCCGTCCCGTTCTGCCGATTCGGTGGACGTAGGTCTCAGGGATGTTCGGGATTTCGAAGTTGACCACATGGCTGAGTTCGTCGACGTCGATGCCGCGTGCAGCGATATCGGTGGCGACAAGGACACCGAGGTCACCGCGCTTAAAGGCCTTCATGGCTTTTTCGCGCTGCGGTTGGGATTTGTTGCCGTGTATGGCTTCGGCCCTTACGCCCTGTTTACGCAAATGCCGGACAAGTTTGTCTGCGCCGTATTTGGTGCGGGTAAATACCAAGGCGCTCGACACTTCGGGCTCGGTCAATACATCGACCAGCAGGTGTTTCTTTTCCGCTTGGCGCACGAAGTAGACACGTTGATCGACCGTCTCGGCCGCAGAGCTGCGACGCTCTACTTCTACCGTAATGGGGTCGATGAGGATGGTGTCCGCAAGCTCTTGAATGTTCTGCGGCATGGTGGCCGAGAAAAACAGAGACTGCCGCTCAGAGGGCAACAGCTTGATCACTTTCCGGATGTCGTGAATGAAGCCCATGTCGAGCATGGTATCGGCCTCATCAAGCACGAAATACTCCAGGTGGCGAAGGTTGATGAAGCCCTGGTCAATGAGGTCCAACAGGCGGCCTGGGGTAGCGACTACAATGTCCACACCCCGTTTGAGGGCGGCGACTTGTTTGCCTTGCTTCACGCCGCCAAAAATGACGGTGTGGCGGATGTTCATGTGCGGCGTGTAATCCCGAATGCTCTCGCCAATCTGGGCAGACAGCTCGCGTGTGGGGCTCAGCACAAGTCCGCGAATGGGCCGACGGCCGTCGGCCATGTTCCGTTTTCCAAGGCGGTGAAGCATGGGCAGGGAAAAGGCGGCGGTCTTGCCGGTACCGGTTTGGGCCACGCCCAATACGTCGCGTCCTTCAAGGACGTGAGGAATGGCTTGGGCTTGAATAGGGGTAGGGGTCTCGTAGCCAAGTGGCACGAGCGCCTTCATAATGGGTTCGCTCAGTCCGAGCGAATTGAAATCTGTCAAAGGAATAGGGTTTGGCGCCGTTTCGTGGTTCCAAATGGTGGGAACTGCGCCTGCGCCGTGTGGTGCAAAGATAGCGCCCCCTGCCTCCTTAGACGCGGCAAATGCGTGGAAGTTCTGGTGCCTTGTGAGAGTGCCCCCTTTTTTAGTCCAGTTGCTCGCCGTGTTGGCTTTCGTCCAACCCCAGGGTTTCTTGCCATCCGCTGACGCGCAATGGGATGATGGCATCTACCGCCATGAAGATGAAATAGCTGCCGCCAAATGTGAAGATGGCGACACCAAAGAGGGCGATGAGGTGCCAGATGAATGTGGTGGTTTCACCCGAGGTCAGGCCCACTTCAGCCGCGAAGACTCCAGTGAGGAGCATACCGACGATGCCGCCAACCCCATGGGAGGGAAACACATCCAACGTGTCGTCCAAACCACTCCGCTTTTGGCGGGAGATGGCCCAATTGGAGACCAAAGCGGCGATGAAGCCAATGAGGATGCTTTCCTGAATGGTGACAAAGCCTGCGGCTGGGGTGATAGCGACCAGGCCTACAATGGCTCCGATGCAAGCGCCGACGGCGTTCATTTTACGGCCCTGGAAGCGCTCGAAGAAAATCCAAGTGATCATGCCGGCTGCCGAAGCGAAGTGGGTGTTGCCAAAAGCCAGTACGGCATCCCCGTTGGCCCCCAATGCCGAGCCGGCATTGAAGCCAAACCAACCAAACCACAGCAGGCCCGTGCCGAGGATGATGAAGGGGATGTTGGCGTGTTCGAGGCGGGCATTTTTGCGTGGCCCGAGAAAGACCGCCCCAGCCAAGGCGGCAAAACCAGCAGACATGTGCACAACCGTGCCACCGGCAAAGTCCAGCACACCGAGGTTCATCAAGAGTCCGTCTGGGTGCCATGTCATGTGGGCCAACGGCGCATAGATGAGCAAGCTGAAGAGGACCATGAACAGGATATAGCTGCGGAATCGGATCCGCCCCGCCATGCTGCCCGTAATGAGGGCGGGGGTGATGATGGCAAACTTCAGTTGAAACAGGGCGAAGAGCAGGAAGGGGATGCTCGAGCCGATGCGGGGGTGAGGTGCAGCACCGACGCCTTTGAAGTTGAGGAAGGTCATGGGGTTGCCGATGATGCCGCCAATGCTATCTCCGAAGCAGAGGCTAAAGCCCACAATCACCCACAAAATGCTGATGACGCCCAAGGCAACAAAGCTCTGCAGCATGGTGGAGATGACGTTTTTACGGTCGACCATGCCGCCGTAAAAAAACGCGAGCCCCGGTGTCATCAAGAGCACGAAAGCACTGGCGACCACCATCCAAGCGACGTCGCCTGGATTGGTCTCGATGACCTCAGCCCAAGCCGGGTCTGTATCCGTCGTCATGCCGGTAATGAAGGAGACGAGAACCAATGCCGTGAGGACGGCAAAATTGACTTTTCTACCCATGATTGGCTGAGGTTTTGCGCTTCTTGTTGTGGCGCGAATTTAATCAGGAGCTTGCTTTTAGGCCAATTTAACTCACTGATTGTTAGTGATTTAAACGTGTACTTTGGACACGGGCCAAGGTGCTGGTTGAAGCAGTAACGGGTAGGAAGCCTGCGGAATTGGCCGCGCCATCGGTAGGAGGACAAACGAAAAAGGCCGCGAAATCGCGGCCTTTATCTCTTTGTGTGCTTGTGCCCAGAGCGGGACTCGAACCCGCACGCCCTAACGGACACATGGCCCTCAACCATGCCTGTCTACCAATTTCAGCACCTGGGCTGGTCACCCCCCTGGGGCTCGAACCCAGGACCCTCT
>JAKMCW010000152.1 GCA_022428205.1 Flavobacteriales bacterium | reverse complement strand
GCCCTACCCCTCGGACCCGTCCGAAGGGTCCGCCAGGCACCGGCGCCACCTCTGGTTCGGTATGCTTCTTCTCGCCGTCATGCTGGTCTCGGTGGTTCTTGTGGTTTGGTGGATGTCCAAGGATACTCACCCACCGGTGTCACCGTCTCCGCCAAACAGGAACTCGCCGTCTACAGGTGGACTGGCGCCGACGCCGGGAGGACTGACGCCAGGAGGAGTGACGCCAACGCCAGGAGGACGGACGCCAGGAGGACTGACGCCAACGCCAGGAGGACGGACGCCAGGAGGATTGACGCCAGGAGGACGGACGCCAACGCCGGGAGGATTGACGCCAACGCCGGGAGGATTGACGCCAGGGGGGTATTCGCCGGGGCCTGTTGCGGGGAAGTCGCCAGGCGGGTCCCCCTCACCGTATTATTGCCCCCCGCCCGCGTTCGGCAACAAGTCTAAATGGCAGATCTGCCAGAAGAACAATAAAAATGCCTCGAACTACGATTGTAGTGGAATGGTCGACGGCGATCCGTGCGGTGCTGGTGGGACCTGCTCCGTAACAACCCTCCCGGGGATGGCGTCAATGGGGTGCTGCAGCGTCCCAACCTCCTCCTGCAACCTAGAGGATAGCGATTTGAATCTTTGGCAGGCTTGCGATCATCAGGTTATGAAGAACCCCGGGATGAAGTCCAGCTGCTATGCCCTGGGTACTTGCAGCGACCCGGGCATCTGCGTCGCCCTGTGGTTCCCTCTGAACCCGCAGCCGGGTGACAAGGGGGTTTCCATGGCAGACCCAAGACCGAAGGGGGCCTTTCCAATGGGGTGCTGCTTAGGAGCCTAAGTCTCCGCAGTGAAGGCCCGGGGCTCAGAGCATCCTGGCCGCGCCTTCCGCGCCAGCTGTTTTTTTGCCGGCCAGAACTGAAGGTTTGGGGCCCGGAGCATTCCACCCAGCTAGGGGCGCCCGCCTCTAGGATACCCTCTCTCCACGAAAAAACCTCCCGCCCGATGGAGTATTCGATCGCCGATCTGCAGGCCTGGGCCGCCACCCGGGGAGGGCGGTGTCTGAGCAAGGATTACAGTAATAGCATGTCTCATTATAATTGGTCGTGCGGGGTCTGCGAACATGAGTGGGCAGCTACCTGGAATAATGTGAAACATCACCATAGTTGGTGCCCTTACTGCAAAAATAGCTTTCGTGAAGAGTTTGTGCGAGCAATATTCCAAGAATGTTTCCCGGGTGAAGAGTTCCCCAAAGATCACAAGCTGATCGGCATGGAGCTGGACGGATTTGCTGAAAGTCAGAGCCTGGCTTTCGAATGCGACGGAATTCAGCATCGTATCCGAGTTCCGCACTTTCAGCGTACTGATGGTGACTTCGAAGCCCAGCTTGCACGGGATGCAGCTAAAGACGAACTATGCGGCGAAGTCGGCATCACCTTGATTCGTGTCCCAGATGCCCGAAAACTCCCAGATGCTCGTGTACGCGGATTTATTCGGGAACAGCTCGAAGAGTTGGCTTACCCACTCCCACCCCTAGAAAGCTTGCCCACCATGGATGAGCTGGTCGGGCGGGTCCACATTGCCCGCACCAATGACAAATACATCGACAGGGCCCGAGCTGTCATTGTGGCCCAAGGCGGACACTTGCTTGCCAAGAGATGCCCAAACAGGACCTCGCCTCTGATGGTCCGGTGCCAGTCGGGCCACGAGTATGAAACGAATTTCGACAATCTGGAGCGAGGGCGAGGCTGCCCTCGGTGCGCCCACAACTGCCCACTGGGGGGTAAGGTGGCTGAAACAGTAGCAGCCCGTGATTACCGCCTGCTCGCTGAAGAGCGCCGAAAGGGTAAAGATGGGCGCTCGCGCCTGTACATCACCGTTCAATGCCCCGACGAGTCGCACCCCCCCTTCGAGATGCACTGGGATAACTTTAAAGCCGGAAAAGGGTGTGAGCGGTGTGGCTCCATGCGTTCCGGGGCGTCGAAAAAGAAATCATTGATTGAAATTCGGGATCGTGTCGCCAAACTGGGTCTCCGCTGCGTCACCGAGCACCCAGCAATAAATAAGACCGCCTCCTTTGAATGTTTAGAATGTGGGTACGAGTTTGACTCCACGATTTCAAAATTGGAAGACCAAGCTGTGCGATGTCCCGGATGTCTTGTCAACAGCTATGAAGACCTGGAACTCCTAGGTAACCTTCCTCGTGTAGCGACAACGCCAAGCAATTGGCGCTGTCGGATCTGCAACCACGAATTCTCTTTGGCGTTTAGCGCCTTACGGCGCAGAAAAGCGAGATGCTTCAGGTGCGCGGGCAAAGCATGATACTGGTTTGGCCGCGACTTATTTTTGAAGCATTTGACCATCAATGATCGCTTGATACTTTTTTTTTTATGACGGTGCTCTGGCCACGCATTATGCAATCCGACCACAGCAGTGCCATCTATGTTGAATACCTTAAGACCGCTGAACCATCGGTAATTAGGAGGAAATTGATAGCAACGCCCACCACCAGAAGCTCGGCGGGGCAGGAAGCTGTGGTGTAGCTCGTTTGCCAGCTGACGTAGAACTCTCGGGCCCGGGAGACGTTGAGGTGGCCGCTGGGCTGGTAGCTTTTCGGGTAGAGCGCGAAGTTGACCAACATGGCCCCTTCGTCTTCGGGGGTCACGAGAGCGGGGCCGCCGTAGTTGAAAGGGTTGTAGGCGTTGTAGAACCTCTCGCTGAAGGAGTCGTTCAGGACAATCCCGTGGGCAGTGAGAGACATCTGGTCGACCGTCCTGATCTGGCGAACGTAGGTGTTGCCGCCGATCGTGTCTGTTGTGGATTGATTGAAGAGCAAGGAGCTGCCGATGGAATCGGGGACGGTACCCGCGGTGCCGGTGTTACCGTTACCGAGCTGAAGAGGGGCGCCGATGGTCGCGGGGGCAGCCCAGCCGGCAGCGCTCTGGCCCGCGTTGGTCTCGGTGTAGACGCCGTCAGCGTCGAAGATATCGACGGTCTTGGCCATCCGGTGCCAGTCCCGCCACTGCTGTTTGTTCTTGGGGTTCCTGTTCCACGTGGGGCGGAGGCCAATGTACATGTACTCGATCGGCCATTTCATTTGAGACAGGAGCTTCTCATCATGGCCATTGGACGTGCTGTTCAGCACTTGGGTGCGGTAGACGCGGATGAGCGAGAAACCGATGCGCTTGATGAAGATATCGTGGACTTCAGGGTTGACGAAGATGTTGTTGACGTAGAGCTCCACGTTCGAGAGCGCAACGGTCGATACCACACCCGCCTTGAAGAAGGGCCGATACGAGGTTTTACGGATGAAGCAGGGTAGGGTCGGCCGGACAGTGGTGTAGGGAATGTTGGCTGTGGAATCTATACCGTCGACGGCCTGCATCCCGGCCGCATAGCTGTTGGGTGCCGGGACCTCAATCTGTTGCTTGACCCAGACAGCCGGAGACTCGAAGCAGAGCATGCCCTGATTGGCCAAGGTAATGGTGAGATAGCGCTGGCCGAACGGGATGGATACTGAGGCGATGGAGAGCCGGGTGTCGTCGTTGAACCAGAAACGGATCTTGTTCCAGATATCAAGCGGCGGCTGCGTGTACTTGGGGGTCTGGGGGCCATCCACGGCCCAGACGCACTGCCGACCCACGTCGGAGTATCCGATGCAGAACTTGTCCCCCAAGTCCCCATTCTGGTTATCTTCCGCTGTCGTGCTTGGTATGTGGGCGAAGGTGGTCTGTGTCTCGGTGTCGTTCCAGGCGCTGTCGGGGAACTCTCTCTGAAGGAGCGTGGCTTCGGTGTTGCTCATTGGGGTCACCGACATGGAGGGTATCGTGGGTTCCTGGTAGCTGTTCCTGTTAGGGGGGCCTGCGGGGAATGTCGTGGGTGTGGTACCACCCGCTGTGCCCGGGTGCTGATTGTTGGTGAAGGTCGTGTAAGACGACTGGCTTATAGAGCTGCTCGCCGCGACACTGACGAGGGGGTGATCGAGCATGTTGTCGGAGTCTTGCACCTGCAGCATCTTCGACGTGGTCCACCCCTCCATCGGGACCTCTTGGCCGACGAGGCGTTTGTACCCGGTAAGCTTGTCCGTGCTGATTGTGAACTTCCGGAGGAAGCTGATGGCGGTGTCGGTGTACTGATCCAGCGGGTTCCCGTTCACGTCGAACTTCACGTCCTGGTACAGCCTTTCCCCTGGGTACTCGCAGTACCGAACCATGTTCCGGTACTGGATGGGGTCGCTTAGCGGGCCATCATCGAGTGTGCGGCCGAAAGTGTCCACGAGGCTGTAATACGCCGTGGTTTTTATGGTGGTATCGAACAGGGGGTTCCCATCCGCGGAGCTGCCGTTCGCGCCGGTGTTTGGGATGCTCCACTGTTTGAGGGGGTCGTAGATGGGGTCTTTGTCGTTCCAGTCGTAGTTATCGCGGGGGTAGCCTGCCTGGCCCTTCGTGGGAAGGTCCTGCCAGCCCGAACTAAAGGCGCTGAGTGTCTGCCTCCCCACCATGTCGTTGAAGAAGTCGCCGTACTGGGGGATGGAGAACGTCATGGACCCGGCCGAGCTCCCCAGCGTCTGCGAGTTGGAAGAGTTTGCTTTTACCTTGTTGTACTCGTAGCCAATCGCGGCGAAAGGCTTGAAGTGCTGGTTGGTGAAGATGATGTGCGTCCTCTCCAGGTCCACCAGCGTCGGCGTGGTGTCGGATTTACCCCCAAGTTTGCGGGCGCACATGACGTCTTTGATACGCTGATTCAGCAGCTTGGTCGCCATGATCATGCGATCGGCTTTGCCATCGTTCGCAATAAGCTTAAAGACGCCACCTGCAGACATCTTACTGACACTAGTTAGTAAGATGCGCTACAAAGGTCTGGGTATACCGAACGGATAAATAATCGGTCTACCGTATTTAAATGGGGTGCAAAAAGTAAGCCGCGTTTAGGCGCGTGGTTCGGGTGTCTGCGCATAACCCCAGCGATAACCCGCACAGGTACCTTTCGTGCGCATCGCGCTGGTGATGGACCCGCGCGCGACTTTCATTTCTTCGGCGGCAAGAGCAATCGACTGGAATGTCTTGATATGCTCGCCTTCTAGCGTCCGCTGCTCGATGGGTTTTCCACGCTTTGACGTGTTGATGTCGCGCATGAGCTCCCAGGACAGGTTTGCTGCAGCATTGTTGCTTTTGTTATTGTCCTTGTGGAACACCATGTGTTCTGAGCTTGGTGCTGGGCCAAGGAACACGGTTGCAATCAAGCGATGCACTTTGATAGTCTTCATTTCAGGGGGTTCGGTCTGTATGGCCAGGCTTAGGGCCTCGTAGCCGTGGCCATCCACGGCCGCCTTCATAAGACCTTTGACCCCTCGCACCCGGCCCAGGGATGATACGGAGTAAGGAATTCGAAAGGTGTATCCATCGCATTCGAGCAGCTCGGCCCATTCTTCCTCAGGTAGCTCCAAAGGCTCGATGGTCCTCCAGCCGAGTCCTTTGGATCTGCGGTGTGGTTTGTCGAGAGCGTTTCGAATAGCCGCTGGGCTGACCCCTAGCTCACGACCCGCAGCAAACATGGAGTCGTACTGCTTGGTGTTCCCGTCGTCATCGAAAGACTCGATAGCTTTTCCCCTTATCTGGCGTCGGAGACCGGTCGCGTGGGCGTGTGCGGAGTTTTCTGCGGGCGTGCACCATTCAAGGTTGTCGAGCGAGAAATTCGTCTTAATGCCGTCTTTGTGGTTGATGTCGGTTCGCTCCGGATCTGGGTCCGTTGGAAGCCAAGCCTGGGCGACGAGCCGATGAACGCGGCACACCTTTTTATTCATAGTGACCGTGGGGTACCCGCACGTGATCTGGTGTTTGAGCTGGTAGCCACGGCAGTTCCGGACTTCCCCAGCTTCGCTGATTTCATAGTTAGGGTGATCGGCGCAAGGGCGAAACCCGATGGGGGCTTCTCCAGGCTGCGCCATGTAGTAGGGCAGAGATAGGGTGCGGCCACAGAAGCTCGTGGTGGTGTGGGATGCTTCTTCACGGGGGACACTTCAAATCCGGCAAGAACCGGACAGGGCATTTTTTCCGGCGCCGCCCCACCGAAGGCCGCGCAGAACCCCGCCTTCTGCTGCAAGGCCCCAAGTCCTCAACCCCAACATCTGCCTGGTCTGCTCGGTCCCGGACACGACCGCCTGCAGGGTGCCCAACGGATGAAGTGGTGCCCCGCGGCGCCGGGGACCCCCGGGTGTCCCATGGCGACCGGGAAGAACCCGTACGCGGGCGACTAGCGGCCCGGCGGCCAGTTGGAGAGTGGGGAGGGGCAGGAGCGAGCCCCGCAGCGGCGCGGGCGATGGCGGTGACGGCGAAGCAGCTGAGCAAGAAGGGCGCTCGGGGGAAAGAGCTGGACGCCCTTGTGCGGGAGCAGCTCCTCCTGATCGACGACCGTCTGCTGCGCCAAGAGAGGACCTGGGGGCGGAACGTTCTGAGACACGAGCTGCCAACCGGGTACTCGCTGCCCGGGCTGGAAAAGCGGGATGCCCAGCGGATAATCTACTCGGCGATCATCCGGAGTCTCCAGGACCGGGGCTTCGTGGTGCGTCTGGGGCTGGAAGAGGACCAGACCCTCCTCTATCTGGAGTGGGTCACCGACATCAACCGGGAGGAGGTCGACGCGATGAACCGGCTGATCCGCTCGGTGCGGCTGCCGCGGTCGGAGGTCGCGGCCTTCCTGGCCCAAACAGAAGGCACGCCGCCCCCGCTGCGGCAGCGGCACTCTCTACCGGCGCGGCCTTCGGCCGAGCTGGGGCGCCTTGCCACCGGCCCGATCGTCATGTAGGTGCCCTCCGGCACCCCGTTTTCTCGATCCGCAGCGCGAGGCGGCTCTCGCTCCCGCACACGAGGATCTTCATGGCCAGCAGCTGGATGACGCAGAACAGGAGGAGCACCAAACAGAAGGGGTGGAAGAAGCCGGCGGCGGGGAAGAAAGGGCCGGGCGGCCCTGACCACGGTCGCGGCCCCCCGAAGCCTTCAGTGATCTGAGGGATCTGCGGATTCGGCCCCAGGTAGGCCGTGTAGTCCGCCGAGAACATGGCCGGCCCCCGGGCCCGCGGGTCGTGGTAGAGGTGCGCGTAGGCGTTCTCGGAGTCCGGCGCGAAGGAGTAAGGGCGGTCGTCGTAGACCACGCCGTCGACGGCGGCGCGGTTTTCGCGGTAGCTGGTCACTTTTCCGGTGGGGTCGGGGTGGCCCAGCCGGCGGTTCCCCGCGGCATAGAGCCACTGGGCGCCGGCGGGCGGCCCTCCGGAGCCAGCAGGGCGCGCGGTGAAAGCTTCGGCCCGCCCCGGCGGGCGCGCCGTGAAGAGGTCCGCGGCCTCGGTCCCCCCCCCGTACCAGTTCATCGCCCGGACGGCCCCGGCGCGGGGGGGGGCCGCGGGGGCCCCACCCCCCGGCGCGCCCGCAAACCGGGCGAAA
>JAKMCW010000131.1 GCA_022428205.1 Flavobacteriales bacterium | reverse complement strand
GACACCAACCCAGAAAAGGAGAGCCAAGAATACGTAGACGCCATCCGCAAGGATGTCACCTGGCTGGGATACAATTGGAGCGGTGGTGAATTTTACACCAGCGACTACTTCGAGCAGCTCTATCAATACGCGGTCAAACTGATCGAGCGTGGATTGGCTTATGTCGACCACCTGTCTCCCGAGGACATTGCCGCTGGTAAGGGCACACCGACCCAACCTGGCAGTGACAGTCCACATAGGGCACGTTCAGTCGAAGAAAACATGCAGCTTTTCGAGGAGATGAAAGGAGGCAAGTACCCTGATGGTCATTGCGTACTCAGGGCCAAGATTGACATGGCCCACCCCAACATGCACATGCGGGATCCGATCATCTACCGCATCAAAAGGGCACATCACCAGCGCACAGGAGACGACTGGTGCATCTACCCAATGTATGATTTCGCCCATGGCCAAAGTGACGCTTTGGAAGCCATTACCCATTCACTCTGCACCCTGGAATTCGAAGTGCACCGCCCGCTCTATGAGTGGTTCATCAGCGCCCTCGACATCTTCCCAAGCCGACAGATTGAATTTGCCCGTTTGAACCTGGACCACACCGTCATGTCCAAGCGCAAACTTCTGCGGTTGGTTGAAGAGGGGGTCGTAGACGGTTGGGATGACCCCCGCATGCCTACCATCAGTGGACTGCGACGCCGGGGGTTTACCCCACAAAGCATTCGGACATTCTGTGACCGGGTCGGCATAGCCAAACGTGAAAATGTCATCGATTTCAGCCTGCTGGAATGGGCGCTGAGGGACCATCTGAACCGCGTGGCATTGCGGGCCATGGCTGTTCTGGACCCCATCAAGTTGATTGTCACCAATTACCCAGATGACCAACAGGAGATGTTGCCCAGCGAAAACAACCCCGAGAATCCAGAGGACGGGTCACGGGAATTGCCCTTTTCCAAGACACTGTGGATGGAGCGCGGAGATTTCAAAGAGGAGGCCAACAAAAAGTGGTTCCGGCTCGCTCCGGGAAAAACTGTCCGACTTAAGTCAGCCTACATTGTCCGCTATGTCGACCATAAGCTCGGCGACGATGGCAGGGTGGAGGAGGTCCACGTTGAGTATTTCCCTGACAGCAAGAGCGGCTCAGACACCAGTGGCATCAAAGCCAAAGGCACACTGCATTGGGTCAATGCGGCCACCGCCATCGATGCGGAGGTCCGGCTATACGACCGCTTGTTTTCAGACCCTACACCCGATGGGCACGCGGACAAGGAATTCATCGAATTCCTCAACCCAAACAGCTTAGAAGTGAGGCAGCACTGCAAGTTGGAACCCTCATTGTCCGAAGCCGCCGCTGACACACCATACCAATTCACGCGCTTGGGCTATTTCACACTGGATGCCGACAAGACTGACGCCGCCGGTCACGCGGTGTGGAACCGTTCCGTGACCCTCAAGGACGGCTGGAAGGGTTGATCTTCAGCTGTTCAAGCCACGCATCGAAAGCCGAGCGGCCTTCCTTCTCGGTCATCTTTCCCGCGGACACCGACGCTTGAAAGTGCTTCCAAGCATCCAGCACTTCAGGACCAAAATCCATCATCAAAGCACGCGCAGCGACGGGGTCATTGGGGATGTCACCATCGAGGATGGCGTCCTTTATGACATTCTTAATGGCACCAATGGGACGACAAGGCGGGATATTAAAGGTCGCCATGATGTCCTCACCACTGATGGGCGGCTCAAAGTTGCGGACCCGGTCCTTTTCCTCAACCTCGACCAGCTTCCTGACCACCACCTCGTAATTCTTGAGATAGCGTTCCACTTTGGCCTCGTTCTTTGAGGTGATGTCCGCACGGGCCAACATCATCAGGTCATCCACATCGTCACCCGCTTCGAAAAGGAGCCGGCGCACAGCACTGTCCGTGACCTCTTCCTTGGTCAATGCGATAGGACGGAGGTGGAGAAGGACCAACTTCTGGACATACTTCATCTGATGGTCCAGCGGCAACTTCAGCCGCTTGAAAATCTTCGGGACCATACGGGCACCTCGGTCTTCATGGCCGTGAAAGGTCCATCCGTGCTCAGGGTGGAACCGCTTGGTGGGCGGCTTGGCAATGTCATGCAACAAGGCTGCCCAACGCAACCAGAGCTTGTCGCTGACGGCCGACACATTGTCTACGACCTCCAAGGTGTGATAGAAGTTGTCCTTGTGTCCAATGCCATTGCGCCGTTCCACCCCTTGCAGGGCCACCATCTCAGGGAAGAATACGTGCAGCAGTTCTGTCTTGAACATCAACTTGAAGCCCACACTGGGCCTGCGGCTCAGCAAGATTTTGTTGAGCTCCACGTGGATCCGCTCCGAGGAGATGATCTTCAGGCGCGGACTGTTCCGCTTCAAGGCCTCCATGGCCAGTTCATCTATGCGAAACCCGAGCTGTGACGCAAACCGAACCGCCCTCAACATCCGCAACGGATCATCACTGAACGTGACATCGGGATTCAACGGGGTCCGAATCAGTTTGCGTTCGAGGTCAGCGAGCCCTCCAAAAGGGTCCACCAACTCTCCAAACCCATCTGCATTGAGCCTGAGAGCCAAGGCATTAATGGTGAAATCCCGCCTCAGCTGGTCGTCCTCGATCGTCCCGTCCTCTACAATGGGCTTGCGGCTGTCACGTTGGTAAGACTCCTTGCGTGCCCCGACAAATTCCACTTCCCATCCACCGTGGCGGAACATGGCGGTTCCAAAGTTCTTGAACACAGCCACCTTGCCCACCTTGAGCTGCTTGCCCACACTGCGGGCCAGGGCGATGCCACTGCCTTCAACGACGATGTCGATGTCCTTGGATGGACGTCCAAGGAGCAGATCCCGAACGAATCCACCGATGGCAAAAGCCTGCTGACCATTGCGGTCCGCTTCTTCTCCAACAGCCCGGAAAACGGGGTGCTTCAGTTGGTCGGCAAAGTTCACGGTCTCAGAATTTCGATGCGGCCCGCTGCGTCGAGTTTGACCATGCTCGAAGGCTCACCACCACGACGGTCCCGGCCTGTCGCACAGGCGTAGTCTACACCATTTCTCAACGCCTTCGAAATCTCTGAGAAATGACCCGGTGTGGGCTGTCCAGTCAGGTTGGCCGATGTCGACACCAGTGGCACATCAATTCCCCTGAGGATAAACTGCAAAAAGGGCTCGTGTACCACACGGATGGCCAAGCTCCCGTCTTCCGCCAGCAGGGCAGGTGCTACGTCACGCCCCCCTGGCAGGACCAAGGTCATGGGACGTGCCCCTGGGCCATTTTCCCGCAACAGGTCCCAGGCAATGTCGGGCACTGGATGGGTGTATTCTTCCAACAATCCATCCGCATCAACCAACACCAACGAAGGCTGTGCACCTTCGCGTCCCTTCAACGCATACAATCGTTCAAGTGCCTCGGCATCGTCTGCGCGGCAGCCCAAGCCCCACACAGTATCAGTGGGATACAAAATCACACCGCCGGCCTTGAGGGCGCGCACGGCAGAGATGGCATCATCGCGCCAAGGGGCATTCTTCAGAGATCTTGGCGCCACTGCTCTACGTTTTGTTCAATCCTAGAAACGGTGTCTACTTGTTCAGGTTTGCGGAATTCCAAGCCGGTCACTTGCTCATACAAGGAAATGTACCGTTGGCTCACACTG
>JAKMCW010000133.1 GCA_022428205.1 Flavobacteriales bacterium | reverse complement strand
GGCGATGTCATCGACATCTCCGTGAGCCTTCATAACACTGGAGAACGCTCCACCACAGAAACGGTCATCCTCTATTCTCAAGACCGCGTGGCAAGCATCACACCTTCTGTGGACGAGCTCAAGGCCTTCAAACAGGCCATCGTGCCTGCCGGCGCATCTGTAGAAGTCAAAATCCAAGTTTCTACTGAAGAGCTTGGGTTCTTTGGAAAAGACAACACTTACATCGTGGAGCCGGGCGCCTTTGGGCTGCGTGTGAAAGATCAAGTGGTAGAGTTCGAACTCATTCAGCAATCAAACCCCAATTCATAAATCGTATGAAACACCTTTATACCCTTATTGCTGCCATCGTGGTTGCAGCGGGCATCCAAGCCCAAACGGTTTCCGTCACTTGGAACCTTAACATGACCAATGAAACGGTCGCACCAGAAGGCCCCTCTGTGGCTGGCGGCGCAGACTTCGGAAACCCCGGAGACAACCCCATGTCCGACCCTGATGGAGACGGCATCTGGACCCTTACCCTGGAAGTAGCTACCGGATACACCGGATACTACACCTTCACCAACGGTGCTTGCCCCGATTGGGGTTGCAAGGAGAATATCGCAGGCCAAGACTGCGCGAATCCTGCCAACTTCAATGACCGCCAGCTCGAGAACATCACCGAAGACACGGTGATCAACACTTGCTTTGGCCAGTGCACCACCGACGGTTCTTGCACCGCTTCCAGCGACATCAACGTCACCTTCCAGGTCGACATGTCAAACGAGACAGTTGCCCCAGAAGGCATCTTCATGAGCGGCGCTTTTGACGGTTGGTGCGGCTGCACCCCCATGTCTGACGATGACGGCGACGGCATCTACTCCGCCACAGTGACAGCGTCACCCGGCGGATTCGAGTGGAAGTTCCTCAATGGCGGATGGGCCGGCGAAGAAGTGTTCGACCCTGCAGTTGACGGTGAGTGCACCTTGACAACTGGCGAATTCACCAACCGCTTCATCATGGTGGAAGGCACAGAGGACATTACCCTCGATCCGTTCTGCTTCAACACCTGCAACGTGTGCAACGTCACCCCTTGTGTTGACCCTGCCCAGATTGACAGCACCATGATGTGCACGCAGGAATGGGATCCCGTGTGCGGTTGCAATGGCGTGACCTACGGCAACGACTGTGAGGCCCAGTTCTTCGGCGGCGTGACTTCCTGGACAATGGGCGAGTGCTCAACGAGCTCCATGGTCACCTTCCGCGTAGACATGAACAACGAAGACATCCTCGGCCCCATCTATGTAACCGGTGCCACCGTGGACGGATGGTGCGGTACATGTGTCGAGATGACCGACACCGACGCAGATGGCATCTACGAGGCCACTGTTGAGCTCGAATCCGGTGACCACGAATACAAGTTCAATAATGGTGGATGGGACGGCACCGAGAACCTCGACACTGACGAGGATGCTGCCTGCACCTTGACGACTGTAGACGGTGGTGGCACTTTCGTGAACCGTTTGTACTCCCTCCTCCCAGGAGCTGGAGACGTCACGCTCGACGCGGTGTGCTTCAACAGCTGTGATGAATGTGAAACCGTAGAGGTTCCAAACACCTCAGTCACCTTCAACGTGGACATGAGCGAACAAACCGTGAGCGGCGCCGTGTACATCTCTGGCGAGTCCATCGATGGTTGGGCTGGAACTCAGGTTGAGCTGACCGATGTCGATGGCGACAATGTCTACAGCGTGACCCTCGAATTGCCACAGGGCAACCACGAGTACAAGTACATGATTGGCAGCTGGGACACCAGTGAGCAGCTCGACGCAGAAGCCGACTCTGCTTGCACCATCACCACTGGAGGATTCACCAACCGTTTGCTGGTCATCTCTTCTGAAGACGCCATCGACCTCGCAACTGTGTGTTACGAGTCTTGCGATGCTTGCGCTCCAGTGAACAGCCTCAATGAGGTCGAGGGCTTGTCCTTCCGTGTGTTCCCATCGGTCACCGACGGCATCGTGACCGTGGCATTCCCTGCTCCACTTGCTGAAGCGGCCAACATCGAAGTGCGCGACATGAGTGGACGCCTCGTTCAGAACACCAACTTGGGAGAGGGCATGACCCAACTCCAGATGGACTTGAACAGCGAAACAGACGGATTTTACGTGATCCGCATCACCTCAGGATTGCAGGTGGCCACCGAGGTGGTGGTGAAGCAGCACTAAACAAAGAACCCACAAGACACCATGAGATTCTTGCTCCTCTTGGGTTGGCTGATCCCCTTCGGGATGTTTGCCCAATCCACGGCCATCACCGGTAAAGTGACCGACGCCGACGATGGAATGGCCCTTCCGGGCGTATCCGTTGTCGAGAAAGGCACCTATAACGGTACCGTGACTGACCTCGATGGTAATTACACTATCATGGTTTCCTCCAACGAGGCGACCCTGATGTTTACTTACATCGGTTACAAAACCACGGACGTCGCCATCGCTGGAAAGTCCACCGTAGACCATGCCCTTGCAGCCGACATTGCCGGTTTGGAAGAGGCCATTGTCATCGGTTATGGCAACCAGCAGAGGAGCAAGATCTCTGGTGCAGTGGGCACCATTGACATCAAGGACGCCACCTCTGTGCCAGTATTGCGCACAGAGCAAGCCCTCCAAGGAAGGGCTGCAGGTGTCCAGGTGACGCAGAATTCAGGACAGCCTGGTTCCACCCAATCCATCAGGATTCGGGGAACAGGCTCCCTGAACAATGCCGAGCCACTCTGGGTCGTTGACGGCATCCCCTCAGGAGGCATCGACTACCTCAACCCTGCCGACATCGAATCCATCTCCGTGCTCAAGGATGCTGCATCAGCAGCCATCTATGGTGCGCGTGGTGGAAACGGGGTCATCTTGGTCACCACCAAAAAGGGCGCCAAAGGCCAGCCCGCTCAGGTGACCTACGACACTTACTACGGCTTCCAGGAGCCTTGGAAAAAGATTGGCCTGCTCAATGCTGAGGAGTACGCCATCTTGATGAACGAAAGCCGTGCTGCTGCCGGCCTCGTCCCACTGCCTCAATTGGCAGACCCCGCCAGCCTTGGTGAAGGCACCGATTGGCAGGACGCCCTCTTCGAGCGTGCGCCCATGGTCAACCACAGCTTCAATTTCACCAAGGGTACGGCAACCAGCTCTACCGCCATCGGAGGTAGCCACTTCTCGCAAGACGGCATCATCGGCGGTGAGAAGGGACGCTTCGAGCGCACCACTTTCCGCGTAAGCACACAGCAAGACGCTGGAGACCGGTTCCGCATCGGACAAACGGTGAACTTCACCCACATCAGCCGCAACGCTTTGGCTGAGAACAATGAATTCGCGACCCCGGTCGTTCGGGCCTTGAACATGGACCCCGTAACACCCGTATCGCGCCCAGACGGCTCATACGCTTACACCGAGTTGATCGGAAGCGACATTGCCAACCCCATCAACCAGGTGGCTACGACCTACGACAATTGGATGACCAATCGCTTCGTCGGCAACCTGTTCGGTGAATATGACCTGTTGAAGGAATTGAAGTTCCGCTCTTCGGTCAACATCGACCTTTCACTCGGCTCTCAAAAGATCTTCCTCCCCCAATACGACTTGGGCATCGGCGAGAACGACCCCAACCGTCCGGCCTACGAATGGCGGGAAGTCAACGGACTCATCCGCAACGAAAACAAGTGGTCCAACTGGCAGTGGGAAAACACCCTCCAGTACGACAAGGAGCTGAAGAACGGTGACCGCATTCAAACCATCTTGGGCTACTCTGCTCTGTATGGGAACTACCAGAACATCGGCACTTACCGGGACAGCTTGAACTCCAATGATCCCGAGTTGGCCTTCCTCGACAACAGCCTCAACTTCAACGAGCAGGCACCCAACGCCAGCGGCGGGTTCGGTGAGAGTTCTTATCTCTCCACGTTTGCCCGGGTCCAATACGAACTCGGTGACCGCTACTCCATGAGCGGAACCGTTCGGCGCGACGGCTCTTCCAAGTTTGGCGCCAACAACCGCTACGGCATCTTCCCTTCCTTGTCAGCAGCGTGGAACCTCACCGAGATTCCATGGGTGGTCGAAAAGGATTGGATCGAATTTGCCAAGGTGCGCGCCTCATGGGGCCGCAACGGAAACGCAGACGGCATCGGCAACTTTGACTTCACTTCAGTGGTGTTCAACGGCCAGAACTACACCTTCGGTCCAGACCAACAGCAAGTCAACGGTGCAGGACCTGTTACCACATCCAACGCTGACCTGAAGTGGGAAACGGTGGATCAGTTCAACGCAGGTGTCGATCTCGACCTCTACCGCGGTCGGTTCAACATCGTCCTCGACTACTTCGTCAAGAACACCAACGACATGCTCGCTGTGGTGCCAGTGCCCGGCGTGGTCGGATTCTTACCTGCTGCGACCAACGTCGCATCAGCGCGCAACAAAGGCCTCGAGCTTGCCCTCACCTATCGCGGTGAAAAAGGCGACTGGGAATACGACGTGACGGGTAACCTCAGCATCATCCGCAATGAGGTGACAGGCCTCGGTGAAGGTGGGCAGCCCATCAACACCGGCGGGATCTTCGGAGCCGGCAACGACTTCTCGGCTTACACTGACATCGGTCTCCCAATGGCTGTGTTCTACGGTTACGAGACGGCAGGCATCTTCCAAACCGATGAAGAGGCTATCGCCAACACAGCCCAACCTGAGGCGCAGGCAGGCGACGTGATCTTCGTCGACCAAAACGAAGACGGCATCCTCGACGAGAACGACAAGACGGTCATCGGTAACCCCCACCCGGACTTCACCTTTGGCGTCACCGGAAACGTGAAGTGGAAGAACTTCGATGCGAGCATCTTCATCCAAGGCTCTCAAGGCAACGACCTCTTCAACGGCATCTTCCGTTACGACTTGAACACGACCAACCTCCCCGTTTCGGCATTGGAGCGTTGGACAGGTGAAGGTTCTACCAATGAGCATCCCCGCATCACGCACACGGACGCCAACCAAAACAACCGCGTTTCTGACCGGTTCGTGGAGGATGGTTCCTTCGTGCGCATCAAGAACCTCCAAATCGGATACACCTTGCCGCAGAGTCTTCAGGACAAACTGGACATCGGCAAGTGCCGCTTTTACGTGTCAGCCAGCAACCTGCTGACCCTCACAAACTACACTGGACTCGATCCTGAGATTGGGTCACGCGGAACGCTGGAAATCGGCATCGACCGCGGTTTTTATCCCGTCGCGCGGAACTTCATCGCCGGCATTAACGTCACATTTTAATTCAGGAAAACATGAAGCGTACACTCCTACTCCTCTTGATTCCTGCTGTTCTGGTCTCCTGCCAGCAGGATTTCCTCGAACGCACGCCGGTTGTCGGCGCTACGGAAGCCAACTTCTACAAGACGCCTGAAGACGCCTTGTCTGCCACCATTGCCTGCTACAATACATTGCAGCAGGAGGTGACCAACATCCAAGGGTCCTCCGGCCTCAAGCCTCACTTCCGCTGGTATTTCGGAGACATCTGTTCCGATGATTCCGACAAAGGCGGTTCGGGTGATGGCGACGATCCCCAGCTCTATGATTACGAGCGTTTCCAAGGCAACAGTGCCGGCCAAATGCTCCTCGTCGAATGGCAAGTCGCTTACCGTGGAATCGCCTACTGCAACCTCGCGCTGCAGAAGATTCCGGAAATCGACATGGACGCTGACGTGCGGGACGCCTACCTCGGTGAAGCCCGATTCATCCGTGCTTACTGGTACTTCAACCTCGTCAAGACCTTCGGTGGGGTGCCCCTCATCACTACGCCTTTGGCTTCTTCCGAGTACCAGCAACCCCGTGCTTCTGCCGATGAAGTCTATGCCTTGATCAAAGACGACCTCGAGTTTGCCATTGAATTCTTGCCAACCCGCAGTGCCTACAGTCTCAACGCGCTTGGACGTGCAACACGCGGATCTGCCCAAGGCCTGATGACAAAGGTCCACGCCTTCCTCGGCGAATGGGAGGCGTGCTACCAAGTCTCCGCTGACCTTGTCGGTGAAGGCGAGTACAGCCTGGACCCCGAGTACAGCAACATCTTTACCGAGCTCGGCGAGAACGGCTCTGGTTCCATCTGGGAAATCCAGTACATGAATGCTTCTGGCGGCAACTGGGGACAACAGCTCGAGGGCACCTTCTCCAATGTCTTCCAGCGGGCGCGCGGACAGTTCAACGGTTACGGATTCAACCTCCCGACCCAAGACCTCTTCGACGAGTTTGAAGCAGGAGATCCCCGCCTCTCGGCCACACTCTTCCGCGAAGGAGACGTCATGGGTGACCGCGGTGTGTTCACGCTCGATGCCACGGGCATGCCCCACCTCTACTATCCCAAGAAGTACTTCAACAACGCCGCTGAGGAGGCGCCCTTCGGCGACCCCAACCCCAACGGCCACACAAACGACCGGGTGATCCGACTCGCCGACATCCTGCTCTTCCATGCTGAGGCTTGCCTCAATACTGGACGCACCAATGAGGCGGTAGATGCTTTGGAAGCCGTCCGCTTCCGGGCACGGGGCAATGTCACCTACAACCCCATGTCACCTGACGCCGTGCTCCCCTACATCAGCGCGGACAACATCTCCATGGACCATATCTGGCACGAGCGCCGTGTGGAGCTCGCCCTCGAGGGACACCGGTTCTTTGACATCGTGCGCCAGGGCCGCGCAGCCGAAGTCATGCAAGCCCACCTCGACGAGCACTTCCCCGATGCCGCATACAGCTTTACGGCCGGCGTCAACGAACTCTTCCCCATTCCAAGCAATGAAATCACCCTCAGTGGTGGTCTCATCAACCAAAACCCCGGATACTGATGCGACTTCATCATTTCCTCCCCCTGGCCGCAGTGATGGCCTTTGTCGGATGCCAACCCACTGTTGAAGAAGGCATCGATTTGCCCGGTGCACCGAGTGCTTCCTTTGAATGGGAATACCTCTATGTGGACACCGCTGCTGTCCCCTACACCGACTCAAATAGGGTCGTCTTTACTTCACTCGCAGGCGATGGCTTCCTCCACTTCTGGGATTTCGGCAACGGAATCACCAGCAATGAGACCATGGACACCACCTTCTACCCTCAAGCGGGCGACTATGACGTAACCTACTCTGTGTACAGCGCAGGGGGCTCAGGCAGCGCTACTGCGACCATTCCTGTGGCCAACACGGTGGAACTTCCTTGCGAAGGCACCCTCGCCTTGCTCACAGGCTGCGACAATCAGAAGACGTGGATCTTCTCTGGTGAAGCCGGTGCCATTTCCGTAGGCCCCACCCCGGGCAGCACCGAATGGTACAGCAGCCCATTGGCAGGCCTGGTTCCAGAGCAGTATGACGACAGCTACCAGTTCACAACGGAAGGTGTGTACCGCTACAACAACAACGGTGGAACGATCAATCCTTTTGAAGGCTATGTGGTCAACGAGTTGGCTGTTCCCGACACCTTGAGCTACCTCCTCAACGAAGGGGCAGGCATCAACGGTGAAGACCAATTTCGTCTGATCCCAGATGATACTGGCTTCTGCTGGTTCATGGGCGTCTGGGATGCAGGCCCAACTTTTGACATTCTGGAATTGACCGAGGACCGCCTGGTGGTCATGGCGCCAATCCAAAACGGAGACTGCACCACTGGCGAAGGCTACTTCACCCTCATTTTCACAGCACAATAATGAACGCAAGAACCCCATTCCTGGCTCCTGTATTCTTTGCCATGGCCTTTGCCGCTTGTGGAGGCGGTGAAGAGAGTACCCCGGCAGAATTCCGCTTCTCAAATGACCGCACGGCGTTTGAGAATGAGGCGAATGCCATCTTCACCTTCGATGTCCGTATCGATGAAGCGAAGACAGAAGAAGTCCGGGTGCACTACGCCACGGCAGATGGCACGGCCATTGCCGGAGAAGACTACACGGCCACCGAAGGTGACATCGTGTTCGCTCCCGGTGATACCAAGAAGACCATCGAAGTCTCCATTGTGGTCGATGAGTTTCTCGAGCCCGATGAGTACTTCACCGTGGCACTGAGCAATCCAGAAGGAGGGTTCTTGAGGGACAACATCCAGGAAGCTGTGGGAACGATCCGCAACGATGACCAAACCTTGGGCATTTCCGATGATGGATACA
Organism: Flavobacteriales bacterium; assembly: GCA_022428205.1. Classification (GTDB taxonomy): domain Bacteria; phylum Bacteroidota; class Bacteroidia; order Flavobacteriales_D; family Sanyastnellaceae; genus UBA8752. The sequence continues at coordinate 11,237 of JAKMCW010000133.1, read as the reverse complement.
CCACGCCCGATTCCTACCCAGGGATGACGTTGGTCTGGGGCGATGAGTTCAACAACAACGGCGCCCCAGATCCAGCCAAGTGGACCTATGACTTGGGCAACGGAAACTGGGGCTGGGGAAACCAAGAGTTGCAGAACTACACCAGCAGCGCAGAAAACGTGAAGGTCGACGATGGCTACTTGTTCATTTTCGCTCGAAACGAAGGCGGCTACACTTCCGCACGGATTAAGTCACAAGGCCTCTTCGACTTCCAATATGGCCGTGTCGACATCCGTGCCATGTTGCCCATTGGTCAAGGCATTTGGCCCGCGCTGTGGATGCTCGGTTCGGACATCACGACAGAAAGCTGGCCAGCCTGTGGTGAAATCGACATCATGGAATTGGTGGGCAACCAGCCCCGCCTCATCCATGGCACCGTGCACTGGGGACCAGACAATGGACAGCACCAATACAATGGCACGACAGCGCCTGCCCTCGCCTTCCCAGAGACTTTTGCAGATGCATTTCATGTCTTCTCCATCGAATGGGAAGAAGACCTCATCAAGTTCTATATGGATGACGTGCACTATCACACCATCACCCCACAGAACATGAATGGCTTCGACTACCCCTTCAACGATGCGTTCTTCTTCATCATGAACGTAGCTGTGGGAGGTGAATGGCCTGGTGATCCGAATGAAACCACCCCCTTCCCTGGCTTTATGGCCGTGGACTACATCCGCGTGTTTCAATAAAAACCGCTCGGCAATTGGCCGAAAACGGAAATGCATCGAAAACCCCGCTTCTCACTCGAGAGGCGGGGTTTTTCTTGGCTTCACCCCTCAACTCGTTGTACCGTGTGTGGGCAATGGCCACATTGAATGTTAGATTGTCGCCATGGGTGAACTCGACGTGATTGTTTCTCCATCTGAGCCCCGATACTGGGCGATGATGGCGGTATGCACCGCATTGGCATGGGCCACCATGCGGTTTTTCCGGCGCAAAGGCCAAGACAGCGTCCAAGCCCGGAACGGGCTGGGCATCGCCATGTTGAGTCTTCAAGCCATCGACCTGATCATCGTCTTTGTGAGCCCCGACATGTCGTTCTCGATCCACAGGTCGCTGCCCCTGCATTTTTGTGGACTCAATACCCTGCTCATCGGTTTGAACTGCTTCTGGATGAACCGGGCGGTATTTTCTTTTACCACTTTCATGGGCATGATCGGAGGTGCTCACTCCCTGCTCACCCCCCAATTGCCTTCTGGAGACGCCTTGCCCTTGTTGGTGCTGTTTTTCGTCAAACATGCCGCCCTCGTATTTGTACCCATCATCCTGGCCCAGACTTATGGCCTGCGATTTCGACGTTGGGACTGGATCCGCACCTACGGATGGTCCGTACTGCTCTCCACTGTTGTCATGGGCTTCAATGCCATCCTCAATCTGTATTTCCCGCACCAAAGTGGCGCCGTGGCCAACTACATGTACGTCTGGGAAGCCCCCGTGGCCAACAATCCACTGATCTTTGATTGGGCTTGGCCCTGGTATCTCGCTCCCTTGCACGTGGCGCTGCTGGCGCACCTCATTTTGATGAACGCCGCGTTCCGACACTGGCACCCCGCAGTGCTCGGTGGAAAGCGCCTGCGCTGGTTTGAGTAAGACTGGTGTAACCCGCATCCTGCAATTTGTGCGCTTAATAGTTTTAATTAATCGATGAGTCGTGTTATATTTAAGGCATGACGCGTTTCAATTGCAGCTGCTGTTGTTGTTTTTTCCTCGGGGCCCTTGGCTTCCGAAAGGGAAAACGCTGATTTAAACTTCCCTTTTAGAAACCATCCGATGGCCCCTTGCGTAAGCACGGGGCCTTTTTGTTGTTCCATAAATCGAGTACGCCAACATGACGGCTTCACACCTCCCCCAGGAGATCCTACTGCAACGCCACCGGGCCTTGTCTGTCCGCGTGGGCAACACACCGCTGATCGCCCTGCCTTCCTTGACCGAAGACCTCAGTCCCGAGGTCACCATCATGGCCAAACTCGAATGGCATCAAATCGGAGGCAGCGTCAAAGCCCGCGCCGCCCATGCCATTCTCGGCGAAGCCTTGCTTCACCCGGAGGCCAGGGGCAAGCGGATGCTGGATGCCAGCAGCGGCAATACCGGCATCGCATATGGCGCCATATGCGCCGCCTTGGACATTCCCCTCACGCTCTGTCTCCCCTCCAATGCGAGTCCTGAACGCAAGCGCATCTTGGAAGCCCTCGGCGTCGAGATCATCCCCACAAGCCCCTTCGAAGGCACGGATGGGGCTCAGGCCGAATGCCGGTCCATCATGGATGCACAATCGGACCGCTATTTCTACCTCGACCAATATTCACACCCCGCGAACCGCAAAGCCCACTACCATGGGACCGCCGGAGAAATCTGGATCCAAACCGGTGGCGAGGTCACGCACTTTGTCGCTGGACTGGGGACTACAGGCACTTTTAACGGCACGACATCTCGCCTCAGAGCATTCAATCCAGACATACAGTGCATCGCCTTTCAGCCGGAAAGTGCACTGCATGGCTTGGAGGGATGGAAGCACCTGGATACTGCCGATGTCCCCGCCATACACGACCACAGCATCGCCGATGACCACCGCACGGTCAGCACAGAGAGCGCCTACGATATGGTGGTGGACATCGCACAAACAGAAGGATTGCTGATCAGCCCGTCTGCCGGTGCCAACCTTGCTGCAGCCCGTTCAGTCGCTGAGGGCCTCGAAAGGGGCACCATAGTCACAACCCTTGCCGATGACGCCTCCAAATACGGAGAAGTGATGGCCCAACTCTTTTGAATCATGACGAGCGGCACACCACCATCCAACAATTGGTCTCCCCTTGGCCACCTAGGCAAACCCACGGGCTCGAATACCGCCCATTCTGGCAACGCCCACCCCGAGGCCCTGGTCATCCGGTGTTCGTTTGACGTACTGGAAAAGATGAAGAGGGTCAGTTTGGGCGCCTATCCCGGCGAGGGCTGTGGCTTTCTCCTCGGCAATGATGGAGAACAAGGCCGACAGATTCGCTTGGTCTTCACCGTGGACAATGCCGCTGGCGAGGACCAGCTCAGAAGGTTCCAAATGACCCCATTGGACTTCCTCAAGGCCGAACGCACGGCCGCCAAACAAGACATGGAAGTACTGGGCATTTTTCACAGCCACCCCGACCATCGGGCGATTCCCAGCACACACGACCTCCAAGGCGCCTTGCCTCATCTCAGCTATGTCATCTTGGCTGTGGACGGCACCGGACCTTCTCCCGAAGTGGTGGAGATCCGCTCCTGGCAACTGGGCGACCAACGCTTGTTCGCCGAAGAAACCTTGCAATCACAACGCACAAACACACCCTAAAAATCGATACCATGAATGCCATCATCATTCCTACTCCCTTGCGGAAATTCACTGGCGGCGCCGGACGCTTCGAATCCCCTGCCGAGAGTGTCCAAGACCTCTTGTCCGACCTTGTAAAGTCCCATGAAGGCCTGCGCCCTCACCTCTTTGACAACGGTGGCGACCTGCGGTCATTCATCCGCGTATACGTGGGCGACGAAGACATCCACGAACTCGAGGGAACCGCCACACGCTTGTCTGCAGGAACCGAAGTGAGCATCATCCCCGCCATCGCCGGCGGCATTGCCTGAATACCATGGTCAATCCGTTTACCAAAGCCGAGCTGGAACGCTACAGTCGGCACCTCATCATCCCGGAATTCAACCTCGAGGGACAGCGCAAGCTCAAAGAGGCCAAGGTCCTGGTGATCGGCTCGGGAGGCCTCGGCAGCCCCATGCTCATGTACCTCGCTGCCGCAGGTGTGGGCCACATTGGCATCGTTGACTTTGATGTCATCGAGGACCACAACCTCCAGAGGCAGGTCCTGTTTGACATCGATCAAGTGGGGGCGTCCAAGGCGCAAAGTGCCAAGGAGCGCATCCTTGGATTGAATCCCCACATCGACGTCACCGTTCACGAAACGCGGATAACTTCAGAAAACGCGCTAGAGCTCATCGAACAGTACGATGTGGTCGCGGATGGCACAGACAATTTCCCCACGCGCTATCTCGTCAACGACGCCTGTGTCCTCGCAGGCAAGACCAACGTCTATGCCAGCATCTACCGGTTCGAGGGCCAATGCAGCGTATTCAACCATCTGCGTCCAGATGGCTCTCGTGGCCCCAACTATCGGGACCTCTTCCCTTCGCCTCCTCCTCCTGGGCTCGTCCCCAGTTGCAGTGAAGGTGGTGTGATCGGTGTACTTCCAGGTATCCTGGGGTCTCTGCAAGCCTTGGAGGTTATCAAGGTCATCAGTGGTGTGGGCGATGTGCTCGACGGCCGGCTGTTCTTGTTTGATGCCGCTACGTTTGGGACGCGCACGCTGAAAGTTCGGCCCAACGCCAAGAACCCACTGACGGGCGAACATCCCACGCAAACTGAGCTGATCGACTACGAGATGTTTTGCGGCCTGGGAGGTGCCCCAAAAGAAGAACGGCCCGTGAAAGAAATCTCACCTGCCGCATTGGATGCCATCGGAAAGCAAGGAGAAGCGCCGGTTCTAATCGATGTCAGAGAACCCTACGAGTTTGCCATCGCAGAAATGGGTGGCGTGCTCATGCCCGTCGACTCCGTTCCAGAGCGCTTGACAGAGATTCCCAAAGACCGCCCGGTGGTCATCCATTGCCGGAGTGGAGTCCGCTCAGCACGTGTTATTCGCATGCTCGAGGACCAACACGGCTATGACAACCTCCTCAACCTCAAAGGAGGCATTCTGGGTTGGCAAGAAGACGTGGACCCTTCCCTCGCCCGTTATTGAGCCCTACTCCTCAACAGTTCGATCCAAAGAGTCCGAGCAGGAACAGCACATCCGAGACATTGACAACGCCGTCGGCATTGACGTCGGAGGGTCCGCACGCTGTCGTGCAGCCAAATCCTACGAGCAACTGCAAGATGTCCGTTACCCCTACCAGGCCATCTCCATCCAGGTCTCCGGGACAACCAACGGTGCCGGTATACATCACCGTGCAACCCGTCTCCGGATCTGTGGCGACCACGGTGTAATCCCCAGCGCCATCCACACCAATGGAAGGCCCGGTGTTAGAGAGTTCTGTTCCGTTCAACGACCACGTATAGTCCGTCCATCCGCCGGGGGCTTGTAAGACATCCCCTTCCAGAATCCAATACAAGGAAGGTGGACTAAGGGGCTGTACATCAATGACTTCTAGCGTTTGGCAATCTCCGGATACCGTCCCGATATAGTGATAGATTCCCGGGTCCTCCACAACACTGTTCCCCCAAGAAATGGTGGCCCCTGGACACAGGCCTGTCGACGTCGAGTCTATCTCACAGACTGGTGAGACCAGGGCGTATTGGGCGGACATCACAACGCCGCAGCTTCCATCGTACAGGGCCGTCTGGTTTCCCGTTGGAACCACCGGACATGGCAAAGACCAGTTGTCCGACCCTGTCGCGTTGCGTTGGACCAATGAGAGATCGCCGAGGCCATCGGCCCAAGAGGTGAGGGCACCTGCAGCGGTGCCCACCTCCCAGGCCGTTCCGGCATCAAAATCGCCGGTTCCGTATGTATCCACCACCCAATAACCGAAGGGCAGCGCTTGAAACGGCGGAGCATCAGGCATCGGATCGAGCCGGTTGACAACCACCTCTCCTCCAGGTGTGGCTGCTCCGGGTGCCACCTCGAAGCTGCCGCCTACAGCTGTCAGCGGAAATGTTCCCGCCGCATCGACCGTGATGCGGTCCAATACACCAGCACCCACCACAGCCGTAGAAGCTTGCAAGGCGGCAGGACCGGTCAAGACACCGTGCTGAGAACTGCCGTGTTTGTTCACGAGGAAATACGTGTCCTCATTGAATTGGTAATAGGCCACCAAGTCCGGGTCGGTATCCAAATCCTCCTGGGTCAGCGTGAGGTGGCGCTGCTCTCGGATCTCTTCACGGCTCAGTGTGCGGTTCCAAATCTTGACCTCATCAATGGCCCCTGTCATGTTGCGGCTTCCCCACCCCCTGTAACTCCCGAGAAACTGCGTGTCCTGCTGGCCGAGATCTGGGCTGAACGCATGGTGTGCTTCTTCACCATTGAGGTACACCCGCACGCCGTCCGGCGCGACGGTCATCGCCACATGAGACCACTGGTCTTGTGGCACGTAGAGCCCACTGCTCCACCACCACGCTCCATTGGGCCAGTGATAACCGAGCTCATTGTTCTGTCTGAAGTTGAAACCACCACCGCTACCCGCCGCGATGGCAATGGCAGTGTATTCCGGCTGTATCCCCTCTGGCTTCACCCATGCAGAGACCGTATAGGTATTGGTCTCGAGGCCCAGGTCGTGGGTCAAGCCATAACCATCACTGCCCGAGCATTGCAAGGCCATTCCGGGCACACCTGAGGCATTGCAATTGCTCAAAGGCCCCACCTCCACCATGGCCGGAACGGAACGCGTATCGGAGAGTCCATTGCCGTCGGTCACGGTCAACGTGACGTCAAATGCACCCGCTTCCCCAAAGATGACCACAGGGTTGCGCGCCGTGGTGGAAGAGACGAATTCCGGCATCGGATCAAACGTCCATTGCCAATCCGCACCGGTGTGGTTGATGATGCTGTGGCACTCAAAACGCACGGTATCGCCCGCACAAAAAACCTCCGGGTTGGCGGTCATGGGTTGGGCAACGGGGGCTGGGGCAAACGGGAAATCTGCCTCCCAAATGCCCTTGCCCTTGTCTCCGACCCTAAGGAGATGGTCGCGGTAAAAAGGAATGCACTCAAAAGGCGCCCAACGCGCAGGCAGTCCCGTCCCAAAGGAAGTCCAGCTGGTGGATTCAGCCGCCCTGTGGAAGGCCCCTGTGGTGGATACCACCACAGTCCCGGCATCGCCCAAACACACAACATCCCGCAGGTCCTCGCCCCCGAGACCGGTAACAAGGTTGGTCCATGAATCACCGCCATCCAAAGAGCGCCGGATGCCATCAGCATCGGCCTGTATGGCCCAAATCTCGTCGTCATCAGCAGGGTTCAGGGCGATTTCCATGCTGCTCCAATTGGTCGGCAATCCGATCACAGCCGTCCAACTGTCTCCACCGTCCAGGGAACGGTGCAAGGTGCACGTACCGCCAGCACGCACCACCGCAAAAAAGAGGTCACGGTTGCCCCTGCCTTGTTCGATTTCAAGGACGGTACCGCTCCCGAAATCGTGTAAGAGCGTGAAGCCTGCTCCCCCGTCAAATGAGCGATAAAAGCCGCTGCCATTGCCGAGGGTCAGGTGGTCAGCATACAACGGGTCGCGCACGAGTTCACTGGATCGGGAGTCCACATAGCTCTCGGTAGGGTACAGCGACAGGTTACCGATGCCGGTGGGTGTGCCATCAAACGCAGAGGGCAAACGGAGGTCGCCGATGTCGCTGAAACGAATTTCATCGGCATCCATCGGATTGACATACCCTGTGGGGGCCTCAGCACCACCAAGCCGCATGTGCTGGCCCGAACCAAAGTCCTGACGGAAGCCGGTATTGCCGTTGTGGTAGCGGCCACCCGACTGCACATCGACGTTCCACCCTTGGGAAAAGCCCCACAGCGTGGTGTTGTAGATGCCGTATTTGCGGCTCTCGTGGGTTGTCAGCTCATCGTCGCTGTAGTTCAATCCTCCATCGGTAGCCACCCAAACGTCATTGCCCTGAACGTGCAGATCCTGGATGTCCGGGTGCACCCAGCCAATGTCGTAGGTGCCTGCCCCGTAGGCGCCGATGCGTTGCCATGTCACGCCCCCATCGTCCGTTGCGTTGAGGGCCGTAACGCCCACCCAAACCCGGTCGGGGTCATTGTGCGAAACGGCCATGCCGAAGTCATAGAAGCCTTGGTAGATACCGGTGCCGTTCATGTTGCCCGTGGCCAAGCTGGGGTGCACATCGACGTCGTATGGCGCCCCGTCTTGACCATTTGGGTTGGTCCAGTTGTCTCCTTTGTCGTCACTGCGGTAGAGCCCAATCCATCCGGTATCGCTGTCCTTGCCTTTGCCGATGAGCGCGACATACACGCGGTCGGGATCCGCCGGAGTGGTGCCCAGTCGCCCGCCGTGATCATCGGCAGCCGCGGGATCAGAGGGCACAAAGTATCCGTCATCGTGGAGTGTGAAAGTCGCGCCAGCATCCTCTGAACGGAGAAAAGCACAACGCTCAGGATTGACCTCGTGGACAAGCGCATAGATGACGGTCGCATCGGTTGGGTGAAACCGCACGTCCCACACCTTGCCGGTGACCACCGTGGACCAATTGGCCCCACCGTCCAAGGTCCGCCGAAGTCCATTGTCTGTCGCCACGTACACGATTTCCGAATTCCACGGATGAACCACCATCTGGTTGGCCGAGGACCCCAAGTTGAACAGGAGGTCCCACGTCGTGCCTCCGTTGACAGTGCCGTAGACCGTGTTGCTGGACACGAAGTAAAAGGTGCTCGGTGCGGTGGCTGCCACGGCGCATTGTGTCACGGTGCGGATGCCCGGCACATGCAGTGTCGCCGGCGTCCATGTCAACCCCCGATTGGTGGTCTTGAAAAGGTCACCGGCTTCGATGCCCGCAATGGCCACGTCTGGGTTGGATACGCACTGGTCAAAGCAGTAAAGGTTGGACTGCCAAGACACAGGGAAATGTCCCTGATCGCCATTGTTCCATGTCTCAAATGGCCCGATGGCCTGCCAATCTGGGTCTATGGCGTCTGATTGCCTTTGCAGCTGTCCCTCCACGCCGCCACCGTCTTCGAACTGCGCCTTCGCCCAGGCTCCTGCTTCCTGAATGACACCGTCGTCTCCCACACGGTGCTCCACGTGCATCAGCCAGTGCTTGAAATTGCGCTCATGGATGGTTTTTTCATAATCCCGGCCTTCCAAATGTGCCGCTCGCAGGTCGACCACCTCATGAAAATTGGCTGTACCTGAATACATCTTACGGGCCCATTCAGGCGTATCCCCCAGTGTGTTGGGCACCCATTTAAACAGGCCTTTGGACTGGACAGACTCACCTGAAAAGGACCCTTGGCCCCATGCTAGTGAGGCCATCATGGCCCCACAAAACACAGCCACTAAGCGCATCATTGGTTTCATTGACCACAAAATAAGCCACGACAGGGCTAGGCGGAGAAGTCATGCCTTCCCGATTGAGCGGCCTAAATTGAGCGCATGAACGCGACCTATTCCTGCGGCCAATGCGGCATGTCCGTGAAAGCCCAATGCGCCAAGTGTGACATGCCCTTGGAAAACGGACACCTCGACCTGCCCAACGGCACTTCAGTCCAAGTCTCACGCTGCCCCACTTGTGAAGGCAAGATCAAGTCGCCCCTGTGTTGCGGAGCCGACATGACGTGCAGCGCGTGAGTTGCATTTCTAGCCGGCCAGCCTTCAGCCTCCTTTTTGCCCTTGTTCTCTCGAGCGGTTGTGGCCCCACGTCTCTTCCCACTGGTGGCGACTATGCGGTCCAAGCATGGTCCAACGACACCATCCGCTTCGCACCAGGGCTGGCCGCCGATAGTGTGCCCTGTGCCTCCGGCGACTACCGATTGGACGCTGGACGCATCCGTTTGATGCCCGTCACCTTTCCGGAACGCGCCCGCCGCTGCGACCTGACCCTCGAGGTCTCACTGCGATCCATCGGCGACCCCTGGGACAAAAGCGGCGCGATTTTCGCCTTTGCCAACGCCGCAGGTCGAGACTACCTCGGCCGCATGCAGTCCGGCGGCGACGCCGACACCACCGCCTTTGCCGGCATTCGCCCTGTTGCCGGCGCGTCCGACCCGCGCCAACCGGCCCTCGAACTCCTCCGCTTCATCACGCCCTTCGGCGTTGGGCACTGGAGTCAGAATGAACGCGCGTTGGGCTTCAAGCCCGAAGCCGTAGCCGCTTGGGCCGACAGCGTCGCCTGGTCAGCCGACCTCACAGGCATGCAGGGCTGGCTCGAATCCGTCGACACCCTCTGGATCGGCGCTTACATCGACACCTGGAGCGACAAGGGCCACGTCCTCAGCGCCCGCTTTGTGGCCAAGGAAAGCACCCTCCCCTGCGACGCCCGCATTGACCGCTCGGTCACGCCCTTACTCAACACCACCAAGCTCGCCCACGACCAGCGTCCCTACACCGCCTTCCCAGACGGCCCGCTCACGGTGGACTTCCACCTCGACGCCCCGGCCAACGGTGCCGAGCTGGCCTTCATCACCACGGGGCACGGCGGACACGCCGGCGGCGACGAGTTCGTGGAGCAACCGCACCACATCCTGCTCGACGGCGACACCCTCAAGTCCTGGACGCCTTGGCGCAACGACTGCGCCGCCATGCGCCGCTTCAACCCCACCAGCGGATTCTGGCCCTCCACCTATGTCGTCGACGGCGACACCCTCGAAGAACGCATCGCCTCTTCCGACCTCAGCCGCTCCAACTGGTGTCCCGGCGACCAAGTCGACCCCCTGCGGCTCCAACTCGGCACCCTTGCTGCCGGCGACCACACACTGGAAATCGCCATCCCCGGCGCCCAGGTCTGGACGGACAGCACCTTCAATTTCTGGAACATCGCCGCCTGGATCGAGGCCAACTGAACACCATGCAGTGCTTCCGCATCCACGCTTTCACCCAGGACCCCTTTGGCGGCAACCCCGCCTGTGTCATCCCCCTCGACCACTGGCCTGAGGACGCATGGATGCTCAGGTTGGCCCAGGAGATGGCCGTTGCCGAGACCGCCTACATCGTCCCGACGCCGGGTGCCGAGGACGGCACGGATTACCACCTGCGGTGGTTCACCCCCGACATCGAAATGGATCTCTGCGGCCACGCCACCCTGGCCAGCGCCCACGCCGTCCTGCACCACCTCAAGCCTGACGCCACAACGGTCCGGTTCTCCTCCGCCAGTGGCCCCTTGATCGTGCGCAAGACCAGCGACGGCCGCCTCGAGATGGACCTCCCCTCACGGCCGCCAAGACCCGCTCCCCTTCCGGATGCCATCGCCAAAGCGCTCAGCCATGCGCCCACCGAAGTCCTGAAAGCCCGCGATTACGTCCTTGTCTACCCCGACCAGGCCACCGTCGACGCCATCTGCATCGACCGCACCGAATTCGACCAAATCAACCTGGGCCACGGCGGTGTCATCGTCACCGCACCGGGCGACACAGCCGACTTCGTCTCCCGCTTCTTCACCCCCCAAGCCACCATCCTCGAGGACCCCGTCACCGGATCGGCCC
>JAKMCW010000118.1 GCA_022428205.1 Flavobacteriales bacterium | reverse complement strand
CCACCACAACGGGCCACCAACGCTGGCCAAACGAGACGGTGCTCCACTCCCGACCAGACGGCGCGGGAAAGACCCGCTGCTGATCCTCGGTGCCCTCGACATGCTCCCACACCCGGTCGTGCAAGGGCACAAGCCTGTGCCTCATGCCCCGGCCACCCTTCAAGGTGCCCAAGTTGATGGTGCGGTCGTCATAGTCCACCTGACCCGGCTTCAAGCCAATCAGCTCGCCCTTCCGTGCCCCCGTATAAAACAGGGCCGTGACAATCGGCTTGATGTCCGGCGGACACGCCTCGATGAACTCGTCCCTTTCCTTGGCCGACAGCCACCGCTGCCGACCCGACCCCTCACGAGGCCGGTCGAGATAGATCGGTTGCTCCCCGTGCATCTTCCGATAGTAGTTAACGATGCCTTTCACGGTGTTGATCTCCCTACGCTGACCAGCAGCGCCCTGCCCCCGGTCAACGTAGCCAGCGATGTCAGCACCCGACAACTCCATCACCTTGGCGCTGCCCATCTTGTCGCGAAACCGCTCAGCAAAGTACACGGTCGTCCTGCCGATTGGCCCATGCCGCAGCTTGGCCCGCGTCCAAAACTCCACGGCCTCTGCCACAGTCGGCTTCCTTGGTCTACCCACGCGCTTGATCCCTCCGCTGCATGTCACGAACCCACGGCCAGCTCGACAGCAGGTACTCGCCGTACCCACTTTCCACTTCTGCAATCAACTCGGCCATCCGCTCTGGCTGGCGCATGTTCAACCGCCGTTGCTTGGCCAGCATGCCAACCTGCACCCAGAAACAATCCGGCCACCACCGATCCGTCAGCCGATACCAACTCGACCGAACCACCACAGCAGGCGGCTTCTTCTTCGCCTTGAAAAACATCACGCGGCCTCCTCTTCTTCGTGTGTCAACATGCCCAGCAGCACTTCCATCACGCCAACCTGACGCGCTGCCCGCATGGCTTGGTCCGCTCGGCCCTCCGACAGATGCCTGTTGCTCTCCTTGCGCAAGCTCTCAGCCCCACGCCTGACGCCCTCGATCAGCTCCGGCACCTCGTGCGGCAGCATGTGCAGCGTTACCTGCTGGGTCTTGGCCACCTCTTTGAACTCGTGCGGTACGTGGCGCAGTGCCAGCAGGTCTTCAACCAACAAATTAACCTCGATAGTCATGGTCACTCTCCTTGTGAACGTGGCGTTCCCATGCCGCCACAGCGCCCTCACCGACGCCCGTTATGAAATCTTCCGAGACGTCCTCGTTCTGCTGGAGAACAAGGTCCATCGTCTGCTGCACAAACTTGGTGTAGCCATCGCCATCCAAGTGAGGGGTAGGCTCGAAGCCCACCCCCTGTGCTGCCAGCTGCGCGCGCCGCCAGCCAATGCCGTAGTCGGTCGTCATCCTTGGTGGTCCTCCCAAGCATCGACCCCACGCTCTGCCACCAACGCCTTGGCCCATGGCAGCGCACTCATCCGGCCAAGCACGTAATCAAAACTGCCGTGGGTCAGGTAGCACTTGCCACTGAGGACGTAGTGGATCTCTACGAACGTCGTGCCGCTCTCCGTGATGAACAGCTTGGCCTCGGCCTCGCTGCCATTGGGTGATTGGCCCTCGGCACTGCCAAGCCACCAGCCCTTGATCCGCAGCTTCGGGGCATCCACCCGGCGCAGGAAGTAGTGCTCCGGGCTGGCACTGGGCCACCACTCGGGGTGATCGGCCACGGCCACGGGCAACTGCTCGTCGCCCAGCTCCATGAACTCCATTATCTTGAGCCAGTTCTTTTCCCACGGCACAGCCTTGCCCGTCTCCCAGTGGCCTATGGCCGGGGTGCTCAGCTCGAACCAGTCGGCTGCCCTCTTCTGCGTCCAGCCCAAGCTCCGGCGCTTGGCCTTGAATGCAGCCGGGTTAAAGATCATCGGCGCGTGGCCGTTGCGTTGTACTTGCTCGTTGTTCAACATTTTGTTTCGTCCTTATGGTTGGTTGGTTCGTCGTCTTGCTACTGCCAAGACAGCAGGCTGCGCAGGGCATCGATGCCCTCCAACAGCTCCACCTGTGTCGCTCGGAAGTAGACTTGATCCTCCATCGTGGCGTCCTCGACCGTGTGCTCGATGGTGTCATCAATGAAGGCTTCAAGTTTCGTCAGCGCGTCCTGCGCTTGGTTCAGTGAAGGTGTCATGCTGCCAGCACCTCACGGTCAGCTGCCACGGCATCCTTCAGGTAGCCCACGGCCTTACCCGCCTGACTGGCCGCCTTGCGCAGCATGCCCCGGTCATTCTGCAATCCCCGCAGCCAGCTCTCGATGTAGGCCGCGTGGCTCTCGGTCTCGACCGGCACAGCGCCCAAGTCTTGCATCAAGAAGGCCGAGCCAAGCTCAGCCACCAGCTCCTCGAACGCATACTCACCCAGCTTCTTGCTGGTCGTCAGCGTCCGGTCCAACCGATGCTTGGCCCCCGTCCAATGCACGTGCTCGTGCGCCATCGTTGAGTAGTAGCTGGCCACACTGCGGAAGCGGCCAATGGGCGGCATCACAATCCGGTCCTGACTTGGCACGTAGTAGCACCGGCCCTCGTCGACCGTGTTCACCACGCTGCCCGTCGCCGTGAAGAAATCCTCCAGCGGCTCAACCGGCGGGTTGTCCAACAGCTCGTTGCTCAGCACGTACCGCTCGGGCAGCCCCTCGATCTGGTCGCTGTTCCAAACGGTGTAAACCTTGCTGTAGGGGATGAAGGCCTGTGACCCGTCGGCCTGCTCCTTGGCCACGCTGCCATAATAGAAGACGGGTGTGCCCTTGCCCTTGCTGCCCTCAACCAGACGGCCACCCAGCGCAGCCATCTGCTTGAAGGTGAACCACTGCTGGCCAGTCCACCCATGCTCCATGGCCCCCATCCAACAGGCCAAGATGTTCATGCCCTGATAGGGCTCACCAGTGGCCCGAAGCGGCAGGCCACCGGCCTGATTAACGACGGGGTTCTGCCAAGGTGAGGTGCCCTGCTCCAGCATGTTGATGATCCGGTCGACGATGTTGTTGTAGGCCTCTGTTGCCTTTGTCATAGCGTTCTCCTGTTGCTATAAAGGTGTAACTATTTTTGACAGTTTCCCCACCGCTGTCAATAGGGAACAAAAAAAGGCGCCACAGTGGGCGCCTTGATGGTTGGTTGGTTGGTTGGTTGGTTAGTAAATGTCCAGCTCGCCACGTTCTTCACGCTCGCGCAGACGCACCTCGGCCTTGAACCTGTCGAAGTTGCACCCGCTGTTACGTGCCGTGGCCAGCGCCTCAAGGGCGTGGTCGATGTCTCGGCCAGCCTCGTAGCGGTCAGCCAGTCCCTCGTCTGGCCTCCGTATATCCACCCTGAACCAAGGCGGCGCGTCTCTGTCTCCGTCGGTGTAGGCGTGGATGGTGGCCGTGTAGCCGTGGCCAAAGTCAGTGCGCTTGATGATCATGCTGCGACCTCCGTAACTGAGTGAACAATATACTCGACGTCGACGTCTGCGTCCTTCTCTGGGAAGTCCACTACCCAGTCATCCAACTGGGCCGCAAAGGTCCGCGCCTCCGCTTCGGTGCGTGCCAGAACGGTGGCTTCTGCGCCGTAAATTTCACGCACTACCTTCGTGATCTCGACACGCCACTGGCGTGCTTGGCCCCGCAGATGCAAGCCGTGCCGCCAGTTGTCCACCGTCTCATCATCACCCCAGCAGTCCATTGG
>JAKMCW010000114.1 GCA_022428205.1 Flavobacteriales bacterium | reverse complement strand
CACACCCTACAGCCGCAAATGGCACAAGGTCCGGGAAGCCATGTCCGTATCGCCCTTGGATTCGACCGACACGCTGGGCAGCGGAACATGGGCGGACATCTCCCACACGCCTGTCCCTTCTTTGGAGAGCATGGGGTTTGATGCGGAAAGCGGCAGCCCCGAAGGCTGGGCCGCATTTGACCGCGCCCTGGACACCCATACGATACGCGACTATGCCGAGCAGCGCGATACGCCTTCGGTGGTGGGCACCACCCGCATGAGCCTGCACCTGAGGTTTGGCACGGTCTCCATTCGTCAATTGGCACGGTTCGGCATGCAACACAGCGACAAATGGCTGACGGAGTTGATCTGGCGTGAGTTCTATCAGGCCATCCTTCACCACTTCCCCCACAGTGCAACCGACGCATTCAGGGCCAAGTATGACCGCATTCCGTGGCGCCATGATGAGCAGGGCTTCGAAGCTTGGTGCAGTGGCCAAACAGGCTACCCGCTGGTCGATGCCGGCATGCGGGAATTAAACGCAACTGGCTTCATGCACAACCGCGTAAGGATGGTGGTGGCCAGCTTTCTCTGCAAACATCTGCTGATTGACTGGCGCTTGGGCGAGCGGTATTTCGCCGAAAAACTGCTCGACTATGAACTCGCCTCGAATGTGGGGGGATGGCAATGGGCCTCGGGAAGCGGATGCGACGCCGCGCCCTATTTCAGGGTGTTCAACCCGGAGAGCCAGATGAAAAAATTCGACCCTAGAGGCACCTATGTCAAGCGTTGGGTTCCCGAATGGGGCACACCCCGTTACGCCGCGCCCATCGTCGAACACAAGATGGCCCGGCAGCGGGCGATAGACACCTACAAGGCCGCCTTGACGGAAGCGTAACTTGTCCGCATGGACAGCGCTTCAACTTCCCCACTCGGAGAGGACAGACCGCTCCACGGCCTGCGGGTGGTGGAACTGGCCTCCGTACTGGCGGGCCCGTTGGCGGGCAGCTTTTTTGCGGAGCTTGGGGCAGAGGTGATCAAGGTGGAGAACCCCAAAACGGGAGGCGATGTCACGCGCCAATGGCGGGCCGCTGGAGAGTCACCGGAGGGCCCGAGCGCCTACTATGCAGCAGCCAATGGTCCTAAAGAAGTCCAGATGCTGGACCTCTACAGCGACGAAGGCCAACGCCAACTTCACGGCCTGCTGTCCGAAGCGGACTTGCTGCTTCAGAATTTCAGGCCTGCAGGTTTGGTGAAACTCGGCCTCGAACCTCAGGCCCTCGCCGAGCGGCACCCGCACCTCATCCACGTCCACCTCAAGGGGTTCTTCTCGGAACCAGACCGGGCGGGATATGACATGGTCGTGCAGGCCGAAACAGGCTTCATGGCGATGAATGGCGAACCCGGAAGGCCGCCGGTGCGGATGCCCGTGGCCTTGATGGATGTCCTGGCCGCCCATCAAATGCGTTCTGCGGCGCTACTGGCACTGTGGCAACGGGAGCGGGATGGCCTGGGCAGCTACCTTGAAGTTTGGCTCGACGCCGCTGGGCTCAGTGCTCTGGCCAACCGCGCCACGGAACACCTGGTGGCCGGCAGCGAACCGCAGCCTTTGGGGGCTCTGCACCCCCAAATCGCGCCATATGGGGAGTCCTTTGAGTGCGCTTGTGGACAGCGGGTGGTGATGGCCGTCGGAAACGACCGTCAGTTTGCCGCCTTGAGTGGCTTGCTGGGGCACCCTGAATGGGCAGCGGATGCCCGCTTTGCCTCCAATCACGATCGCGTGTCCAACCGCACAGCCCTGACGGAACTGCTCGCATCGGCCTTGTCACGGCTCGAGGCAGAACCCCTGCTCATGGAGGCCCTCAACAGCGGCATCCCACTCGGAAAGCTAAACTTGGTCTCTGAAGCGCTGGATGGGCCGACCGGAAGGGCCATGACCGCTGCCTTCAAATGCGATGGATACCCTGTCCAACACGTGCGACAAGTCGCCTTTCGCGTTCACCGTAACGGCAATCGCAGCACGTAATACTGGTCGTCGGCGATGGGCAATCGCCCTGAACGCAGCCAGGGATTGAGCGTCTTCAATGCGTTGTAGCTGACCCCCATTTGCTGGGCAAACGCCGCAAGGTCATCCACGGTGTCCACCAATACCGTATCGCGGGTTTCAAGGGGTGCGTACCAATCTTCCGCATTGAGCACAAAGCCATGCGCCTCCGGCCGTTCCATGACCTGCTTGGTGGCGTACAACCGGTACACGTACCGCGCCGTCTCATCATTCAACAATAGGTCCCAATAGCTTGCTCCGGACTGCTCATCCATCCGCCTTGACAGGCCCGACATGCCCATGTTGTAACTCGCCGCCGCCAAGACCCAGTCTCCGTATCGGCCGTACGCCTTGTTGAGGTAGGCACACGCTGCACGTGTGGCTTTTTCCACGTGGTAGCGCTCGTCCACATCCTTGTCCACGCGCAAACCAAATTCGCCAGCGGCGGGCTTCATGAATTGCCAGAAACCCCGGGCATCCGAGGGGGACACCGCATTGGCAAGACCCGACTCAATCACGCTCAAGTATTTGAAGTCGGTAGGAATGCCCGAGTCGACCAAGATGGGTTCGATGATGGGAAACCACCGGCCTGAGCGCTTCAAAGTCAAGAGGCTGCTGCTGTGTCGAAAGGTCCCAATCAACAACTCTCGCTCCATCCGTTCCCTCACGCCAACGCGTTCCAAAGGAAGGGCCTCCCCAGCAAAAGAAATGCCTTCTTCAATGCGGGGTGGACTGACGCGCTGTAGCACACCGGCGGATTCAGGCCCAGGGAATTCCTCGCTCCGCTCGGTGGCGGCTGTGCTGCTCACAACGGCTGCGGCGCACACCAACAATAACGCACCCCAAACGGCGGCTTTGACGGCCTGGCTCGCTTTCATGAAAATGGACTTTGGAAGTCAGCAAATGAAGGCGCGGCTGCGTCTTTTTCGGACAACAGGGGCGCCGCGGTGCCCCAATCGATGCCGAGGTCAGGATCGTTCCAACGCAACGCGCGTTCGTGCTCAGGGCTGTACACCTCCGTGCATTTGTAGCAAAACACGGTGTTGGGCTCCAAGGTCAGAAAACCATGCGCAAACCCCTCGGGCACCCAAAATTGCCAGCGGTTCTCTTCTGTGAGCAAAGCGGTCTGGTATTGGCCGTAGGTCGCCGAGCTTTTGCGCAGGTCGACGGCCACGTCCAAGGCGGCACCGCGCGCCACGCGCACCAGCTTGCCTTGGGCCCGATTGGGCACCTGAAAGTGGAGGCCCCGCAACACGCCCACCCCTGACACCGATTCATTGTCCTGCACGAACTGCACAGTCCGGCCCACAGCTTCCTCGAAATGGGACTGACGCCAAGTTTCCGAAAAATGCCCCCTGTCGTCGCCGAAGCGCCGCGGACGCAGCATCATCGGACCTTGCACCGGGCCAGTCTGTATCTCCAACGGATGGGCCATGCTCTGCTCAGTTGCCATTGATCACCGAGATCAGCGCCAAGAAGCTGCTGATGGTTGTGAGCAAGCTCAAGACAGGCCCGATGTCGGCGAGGACTTCTTGGGCGTACTGCGGCAAAGGCTCCACGTACACGATGTCTCCCGCCTGCACGGTTGTATTGGCAAACTTCAGTCCTTCGATGGTGGACAGGTCCAACAGGTGTACCGTCTGTCCTTCTTGAGACCGCCGGATGAGCTTGACATTGCGGGCATCGCCCCGTGCCCGGATGCCCCCACTCAGGGCCAACACCTCGAGCAAACTGGTGTTCGGGTTTACCAAAGGCACCACTGAAGCGACCCCGGCCTCTCCGGGAAACACCAGCACGCGCTGGTTGGTCACCTCGATGAGGGCCAGCGGATTGACATAGTTTTCACTAAAAGCCTCTTCCAGGTATGTCTCCGCCTCGTCGATGTTCAAGCCCGCGAGCTTCACCACTCCCAATTCTGGGAGATCCACGGTGCCATCTGGCCGCACTTCGTAGGTAAACCTGTTGTTTTGGTTCAACATATTTTGGTTCATGCCACCTCCGCCCTGGCCCTGAAGGCCTGCAGCAGTGGAACCGGCCGTCATCAACAAGAGGCGCTCCCCTTTGTTGGAATACAGTTGGAAGCTGATCAAGTCGTTGGGCGCAATCCGATAATTGACGTCAGAAATCGGATTGAAGGGGTCAAACGCAAAATCAGTTGGCGTGCGGAACATGATGTTCCGATTGATGGTGCAACCACCCGCAACTGACGCCACAAGGACAAGGATGAGCAGGCGTGCAAACAACTTTGAAAGGCGCATGGTGCGAAAATACACCCACAGTGTGCCCCCGTGCATGGCTACAAATCAGAATGTCCAAGTATTTTCACCGTTCATGGCGTTGCCGCAGGACTTGCTTCGAAATGGCCCCACGCGGCTGCGCACATTGGAACCCTCCGATGTCGATTGGCTCTTGCGGTGGGAAAACGCACCGGAACACTGGCAGGTCAGCGGCACCATCGCTCCCTTCTCCCGGGCAGCCCT
>JAKMCW010000066.1 GCA_022428205.1 Flavobacteriales bacterium | reverse complement strand
CTGTTGCACGAGAAGCCGTTTGCTGGCCTCAATGGTTCTGGCAAGCACAACAACTGGTCCCTCGGTACCAACACCGGGGTGAACCTCTTGAAGCCAGGTGTCAACCCCAAGACCAACCTGCGCTTCCTCACCTTCTTCGTGAACACCATTGCGGCCATCCACCGCCATGCCGATGTGCTGCGTGCGGCCATCGCCGGAGCAGGCAACGACCACCGTCTCGGTGCCAATGAGGCGCCGCCTGCCATCATCAGTGCCTTTATTGGTTCCAAGTTGACCGAGCTTCTCGATGCCGTTGAAGAAAACGTCAGCGCGGGCAAGATGAGCCCCGACGAGAAGACCGCGGTGAAGTTGGAGATCGGTCGCATTCCGGAAGTGATGCTCGACAATACAGACCGCAACCGGACTTCGCCGTTCGCCTTTACCGGCAACAAGTTTGAGTTCCGTGCGGTTGGCAGTACCGCCAACTG
Organism: Flavobacteriales bacterium; assembly: GCA_022428205.1. GTDB lineage: Bacteria > Bacteroidota > Bacteroidia > Flavobacteriales_D > Sanyastnellaceae > UBA8752. The sequence goes on along the minus strand of JAKMCW010000066.1, from coordinate 8,606 downwards.
CGCTGTGCCCATGACGGTGCTCAACACCATTGTGGCTGAGCAGTTGAACCTCTTCAAGGCCGCAGTTGATGCGCGCATCGCGTCCGGCGATAAGAAAGACGAAGCCCTGCTCAAGGAAATCCAGGCCTTGATCAAGCAGAGCAAGTCCATCCGCTTTGAAGGCAATGGATATGGACAGGAATGGGTAGAAGAGGCGACCAAGCGCGGACTCTCCAACCTGATGGACACTCCGAGCGCCTTGGCCGTGTGGGACCGCAAGGAAACCGTGGAGCTCTTCGAATCCATGGGCGTTTTGAGCGCAGAGGAGGTGGCCGCCCGTACGGAGGTCGAGTTGGAGAACTACGTGATGAAATTGCAAATCGAGGCCCGCGTCCTCGGCGACATGGTGACCAATCAGGTGTTGCCTGCCGTGATGGACTACCAAGGCGATTTGCTGGCCAACATCCAGGGTTTCATGGATGTATATGGCGACAGTGATGCAGACGGCATGACCCGGGCCCAGCGTGGAATCTTGGAAGAGCTCTCTGCCGGTCTGTCTGCGACATATGCCGCGTTGGAGTCATTGCGCGAGGTGCGTTCTAAGGTCAACGGCATTGACGGTTTGCACGGCAAAGCCGCCGCCTATGCTGCCGAAGTTCGCCCGTTGATGGACGAATTGCGCGTCCAGGTGGATCAGTTGGAGAAGTTGACGGAGGACGGCCGCTGGCCTTTCCCAAAACTGCGTGAATTGCTCTTTACACGCTGATTGCTCATTGATTTTTAAAGAAGGCCCCGGATTCGTGTTCGCGAAGTTCCGGGGCCTTCTTACATTCGCCCGTAAACCTATTTGGGAATGCTGAACCTGCTCTCCGGGCCCTCAATCGCCCTGCGCCCCGCGCTCGCTACTCTTTTTGCGCTCTGTGCGCTGCACACTTTTGCCCAGAACGACATCACGTCTGATGCCGATGATGCCTTCGATCGGGGCGGCTATTTCGAAGCAGCCAAAGATTACCAAGCGGCTTATGCCAAGCTCAAAGGCGACTTGGAAGAAAAAGGCCGCGTGTGCTATCGCATCGGCGAATGCTACCGTTTGAGCCGCGCTCTGCCGGCTTCTGAGGAGTGGTACAAGCGCGCAGTCGACCTGAAGTGGGCCGATGACAATCCTGAAGTCTTCAAGCATTACGGCATGGCCCTGATGGGGCAAGGTGAGTTTGAAGATGCCATTGAGCAGTTTGCCAAGTTCAAGGCTGCCGGAGGTGATGCTGCCCTGGCAGAGACCTTCATCGCTTCTTGCAATGCTGCCGCAGAAAGCCTGATCGTCAATGACAGCCGCTTTGTGGTGGAGCCACTCGTCATGGTGAATTCACCCAGTTTTGACTTTGCCATGGCCTTTGCTGACAAGCGAGGAGAAGAGGTGATTTTTGCTTCCAGCCGCAGCAGTGCAGCCGGCAGTGGAGAGGACCCCATCACCGGTGAGAGCTACATGGACCTGTTCATGGCCGAAGTAGACCGCAAAGGCAAGTGGAGCATTCCTGAGCCATTGGGCAATGCCATCAACAGCCCGAGCAACGAAGGAGGCGTGACCTTGGATTCGAAGTTCAAGACCCTCTACTTCACACGTTGTTTGATTGAAAAGGACAACAACTACCCCTGCGATATCTACGTGTCTCAGCGCACAGGATCCAAGTGGGGCTCTGCCGAAGAGCTGGCCGTGGTGGACCGCGCCACTGATGACAGCTCTCAGGTGGGCCAGCCCACCATGAGCCCCGATGACATGTACCTCGTTTTCGTGAGCGACATGCCCGGAGGCCAGGGAGGCCGCGACCTGTGGTACATGAAGTACAACGAATCCTCAGAGGAGTGGGGTGCGCCGTCCAACATGGGACCTGGCGTCAACTCTGCTTCAGATGAATACTTCCCGCACATCCGGAAGAATGGTGACCTCTACTTTGCTTCAGACCGCCCAGGAGGAATGGGTGGACTCGACATCTTGAAGGCTGTTTGGAAGGGTGAAGGCATGAGTTTCGAGACGCCGGAGTTTATGGAGTATCCCATCAACACCGCGAGCGATGATTTTGCCCTGGTGTATCACCCCAAAGAAGACAAAGGCTACCTTTCTTCTGACCGTCCTGAGAGCAAGGGAAAGGATGACATCTTCTCCTTTGCCATGCCTCCCCTCGAGTTTGACTATGTGGCCTACGTTTATGACTACGACACGGGCATGCCCATCGAAGGGGCTGCAGTCACGGTGACCAGCAGTGAAGGCGAAAGCGTCTCTGCAAACACCGATTCAGAAGGCGGAGCAGAAGAAGGCGATTGGACCATTGGTTCCGAGAGCACCTACTCGGTGGACATCTCTAAGGAGGGGTACATCAGCGCAGGAGACCAGTTCAGCACGGTGGGCCTTTCCAAGTCAACCAACTTCATCAAGGAGTACCTCCTGCGTGAAGTGGTGACCAACGAGGACTACCCCATGCCATTGGTGCAGTATGAGTTTGCCAAGGCCGACTTGGTGGTGAGCCCTGATGTCAACTCCAAGGACTCGTTGGACTACCTCGTCGATTTGCTTTCGCGCAACCCGACGTTTGTCATCTCATTGGAAGCCCACACCGACACGCGTGGTGGTGATAAGGCCAATGATGAGCTGAGCCAGCGCCGTGCTGAGACCTGCGTGAACTACCTCGTGGAACGCGGCATCGACCGTCAGCGCCTGCAGCCTATCGGCCGCGGTGAGAAGATGCCGTTGATCAGCGATGCTGAAATTGCAGCATTGCCGACAGAGGATGAGCGCGAAGCCGCTCACCAGATGAACCGTCGTACGGTCTTCCGTATCACGAGCTTCGACTACGTACCGGAGTGACCGAAGCCACAGTGGACGGCTCCGCTGAGGGCCGGTATGCGCAACGCGGCGTTTCCTCTGGCAAGGAGGAAGTGCATGCGGCCATCGCAGGGCTAGACAAAGGACTTTTCCCAAAGGCCTTCTGTAAGGTGGTGCCCGATGCCCTCACAGGCAGTGAGGAGCATTGCTTGGTGATGCATGCCGATGGGGCAGGGACGAAGAGCGCCTTGGCCTGGATTTACTGGAAGGAAACAGGAGACCTCTCCGTCTGGAAGGGCATCGCGCAAGATGCCTTGGTCATGAACATCGATGATCTCCTGTGTGTGGGGGCTACGGGTCCCATCTTGGTGAGTTCAACCATCGGACGCAACAAAAGGCTCGTGCCCGGTGAGGTGGTCTCCACCCTGATCCAAGGGACAGAAGCCCTGATGGAGGAGTGGCGAGGCTTGGGCCTCGACGTGCGCGGAACAGGAGGCGAAACCGCCGATGTGGGCGACCTCGTTCGCACAGTGATTGTGGATTCCACGGTGGTGTGCCGCATGCGGCGCGACGAGGTCATAGACAACGCGCGCATACAAGAAGGAGATGTCATTGTTGGACTCGCCAGCCATGGTCAAGCCCATTACGAGGAGGCTTGGAATGGGGGGACGGGCAGCAATGGCTTGACCAGTGCCCGTCACGACCTGTTCGGTCCAGGGTGGCATGAGAAGTACCCCGAGTGCTTCGATCCAGGCCTGCCCAAAGACTTGGTCTATACGGGACCTTTTGATGTGACCGATTCGGTGGACGGGGTGCCTGTGGATGCCGGAAAACTCGTCTTGTCACCTACCCGCACCTATGCTCCGGTGATGGTCGACCTGTTCAAGGAGGGCAGGGAGCAGCTTCACGGCTTGGTCCACTGCAGCGGGGGCGGACAAACCAAAGTCTTGCACTTCGCGTCGCCGGATTTACACGTGGTCAAGGATAACCTCTTTCCGACCCCTGCGCTGTTTTCGTTGATTCAGCAGCACAGCGGAACCGCATGGAGGGAGATGTACCAGGTGTACAACATGGGGCACCGCATGGAGGTGTATACTACGGCCGAGCACGCCCAGCGTGTGTTGGACATCGCCGCAGTCCATGGGGTGGAGGCCCGCATTGTTGGGCGCGTTGAGGCCCGTGAAGCACACGGCCCAAGGCTGACCATCAAAGGCCCGGAGTCAACCGAGACGTACAGCTGACATGGAAGGGCTGCTCGAGCAGTTGTCTTCCTTGGAGGACCGGTACCGAGAGTTGTCGCTCAAGGTGATTGACCCTTCTGTTATTGCGGACACGTCGGCGTACCGGTCGGCCATTCGGGACTTCAAACAGCTCGAACCCCTCGTCAAGCAGATCAAACAATACCGCGAGTGGTCTGTCGCCTTGGAGGAGGCCCGCAAGGACCAACGCAGTGAGGACCGCGACTTGCGGGAAATGGCGGCCGACGAAGTGGATCGGCTGACCGAGGCCATGTCGGCGTTGACCCGCGACCTCCAAGAGGCGCTGGTGCCCGACGATCCCAGCGATGGCCGGGATTGCGTCATCGAAGTGCGTGCGGGAACCGGAGGCGATGAGGCCGCCCTCTGGGCTGGAGACTTGTTCCGCATGTACCAGAGGTTTGCCGAGGAGAAAGGCTGGAAAATCGCCATGGTGGGAGGGCATGCCGGTACGGCAGGAGGCTTCAAGGAAGTGGTGGCGAGGATATCGGGCGAAGGCGTATTTGGATACCTCAAGTACGAGAGTGGGACCCACCGCGTGCAGCGCGTCCCGGCCACTGAGTCACAAGGCCGCATTCATACCAGTGCTGCCACTGTGGCCATTTTGCCCGAGGCCGAGGCCGTGGACTTCGAACTCAACACAAAGGACATTCGCAAGGACACCTTTCGGGCGAGTGGGGCAGGGGGACAGCATGTCAACAAGACGGAGAGTGCGGTCCGCTTGACCCACCTTCCAACAGGAGTGGTGGTGGAGTGCCAAGACGGGCGTTCTCAGCACCAGAACTACGAACAAGCATTGCAGGTCATGCGCACCCGGCTTTGGGAGGCGGCGGACCGAGAACGACGGGCCACCGAGGCGGCAGCGCGCAAATCTCAGGTGGGGACAGGCGATCGTTCGGGCAAGATCCGCACTTACAATTACCCCCAGGGCCGCGTAACCGACCACCGCATTGGATTGACCTTGCATGCCCTTGAGCGCATCCTTGCCGGCGATTTGGGGGAGGTGATCCAAGCATTGCGGACGGTGGAGCGGACAGAGCGCCTGAAGCAAGCGGGCTTGTCGGTCGAGGATTGAGGGGCTGCGCTTCCGCGATATCTTCGCCCCACCATGGATGTACAGCAGCTTGTCGATACCATTCGAAGAAAGTCTTCTTTCCTGTGTGTGGGCCTCGATCCTGATCCGGCCAGAATGCCAGCCCACCTCGGCAAGGGGCCTGAGGCGGTGTTGCGCTTCAACCAGGCCATCATCGAGGCCACCGCTGACTTGGCGGTCGCCTACAAGCCCAACGTGGCGTTCTACGAGGCGATGGGGCCGGAGGGCTGGGCCGTGCTCAGCGAGACCATGGCAGCCATTCCCGAAGGGTGCCTGCGCATCGCGGATGCCAAGCGCGGAGACATTGGCAATACGGCCACCCGTTACGCCCAGGCGGCTTTCGAGCAGTGGGGGGCAGATGCGGTCACGGTCGCGCCTTACATGGGACGGGACAGCGTAGAGCCGTTCTTGGCTTTTGAGGGCAAGTGGACCATCCTTTTGGCCGCGACATCCAATCCGGGAGCGGAGGACTTTGAGTTTCACGGTGCCGAACAGGGCGCGCCATTGTGGCGGCGGGTGTTCGAGGTGAGCCGCGGCTATCGCGGGGCGGAACGCCTCATGTATGTTGTTGGGGCCACGCGGCCAGAGCTGCTCGCTGAGTGTCGTTCCGCCGCACCAGATCGCTTCTTGCTGGTGCCCGGAGTGGGTGCACAGGGCGGATCATTGGAGGCAGTGTGTGACGCCGGCTGGGCCGAAGATTTGGCTGGTGGACTGTTGGTCAATGTGGGGCGCAGTTTACTTTACGCTTCACCCGGGGAGGACTTCGCAGAGGCAGCCCGCAATGAAGCGTTGACGATACAACAGTCTATGGCCCGCGCTTTGGCTTCCAGCCGTTAAATTCCCGACGTGTTCTATCGCTTCAAGTCCTTTTCCCGAATCGCGCTGTCGCTGGCTGTGGTCGCGGCCGTGATCGTCGTGGGAAGTGTGGGCTTCATGTTGTTGGAGGGATATACCTTCATCGAGGCGTTTTACATGACCATGATCACGGTGAGTACCGTGGGATTTCGGGAGGTGCATGAATTGAGTCCAAATGGGATGGTCTTTACCTCCCTGCTCATCATCTTCTCCATCGGTACATTCGCCTATACGATTTCGGCCATAACGACTTACTTCGTCACGGGCGAGTATCGGGACCTCTTCAAAGCGAGAAAATTGGAACGCACCATCGACAACCTCAAGGACCATGTCATCGTCTGCGGCTACGGCCGTGTGGGCGAGAAGGCATATGCAGATCTCACCGCGAAGGGGTACACGGCGGTCATCGTCGAGAAAGACGAGGAGTTGGTGGGGCACCTCAGGGACGACCTCACGCCTTTGGTCATCGCAGGTGATGCGACCCGCGACGACCGGTTGATTGCGGCGGGTGTAGACCATGCCTGCGCGGTAATCTGCACCTTGCCGAGCGACGCGGACAACCTGTACACCGTGCTGTCTGTGAGGGAGCACAACCCCAAGGCTGTGATCATCAGCCGGGCGTCTCAAGCGGGCTCACAGGCCAAGTTGCGCAGGGCAGGAGCGGACAATGTTATTATGCCCGACACTGTGGGTGGGGCACACATGGCCTCTTTGGTGGCCAATCCCGATGTGATGGACTTCATCGACCACATCCGGATTCAGGGCAAGGACGCTGTGAACCTCGAAGAAGTGGATGTCAAGGATTTGCCCCCTGAGTTCAGGTTGCCGACACTGGGAGAGGTTGATGCGCGCAATCGAATTGGTGTCAATGTCATTGGGGTGAAGACTTCTGAGGGAGAGTTCATCATCAACCCCGGTCCTGAGACACCGCTGGACAACGCCTGCAAACTGTTTGTGCTCGGCAGCGATCAGCAGCTGCGTTTGCTCAACCGTTTGTTCGGTTTGCAAAGTCCAGAGTAACTCCTTTTTTCGGGCATTGGGGCGGGGCCTATATTGCGCCGCAAGCGAACCCACCATTTATGAAACGCCTGATTGCTGCGAGCCTTGCGCTCTGCGCTCCCTTCCTTTTTCCTTTCACCGCCTCAGCTGCTTCGGTCGATGATGCCATCAACGAGGTGATGGGCCCTGTCACCGATGCCATTACGTCTGTCATTTTCTGGACGGTCAACATCGGGGGCTTCAGCGTCCCGTTCGTGCTGATTTGGCTGTTCTTCGGTGCCTTGTTCTTTACGGTGTACTTCAAGTTCGTGAACATCCGGGCCTTCAAACACGCCTTGGATGTGGTGAGGGGCAAGTATGACGATCCGAATCACCAAGGAGAGGTGTCGCACTTCCAGGCCCTCACTGCGGCGCTGAGTGGTACTGTAGGTGTCGGCAACATCGCCGGCGTCGCGGTGGCGGTTTCACTCGGCGGACCTGGGGCCACTTTTTGGATGATCATTGCCGGCCTGTTTGGCATGAGCAGCAAGTTTGTGGAATGCACCCTTGGCCTCAAGTACCGCCGTCAAAATGCAGATGGGTCGGTTTCAGGCGGCCCCATGTATTATTTGCGTGATGGCTTGGCCAAGAAGAACATGGGCGGATTGGGCAAGGTCCTCGCTGCTCTGTTTGCTGTCGCTTGCATTGGCGGCTCTTTTGGCGGAGGCAACATGGTACAGATCAACCAAGCCACCCAACAGCTGATTTCGGTCACGGGAGGAGAGGCCAGCATGTTCTACGGACAGGGCTGGATTTTCGGTGTGGTCATGGCTGTGATTGTGGGCATCGTGATCCTCGGTGGCATCAAGTCCATCGCCAAGGTGACCGATAAGATTGTCCCTTTCATGGTGGGCATTTACATCTTGGGAGCCCTCTGGGTGATCCTCACCAATCTGGGACAAGTCCCGACGGCTTTTGGACGGATTTTCGCGGGCGCCTTTGATACCGACGCGATGTACGGAGGATTGATCGGGGTGCTGATTCAAGGTATCCGCCGTGCAGCGTTCTCCAATGAAGCTGGAATTGGATCGGCCTCCATCGCACACAGTGCCGCCAAAACCGATGAGCCTGTGAGTGAGGGCATCGTGGCGTTGCTTGAGCCCTTCATCGACACCGTGGTCATCTGTACCATGACGGCATTGGTCATCGTCATCACGGATTACGGACAGTTCGATGCGGTGACGGTATTCAACAATGCACAGGGCGGTTCTCTCGATGCCATTGGTTTGACATCGAGCGCGTTTGAACAGAGCATTTCTTGGTTCCCAGGCGTCCTTTCTCTCGCGGTCATCCTCTTTGCTTTGTCCACCATGATTTCATGGAGTTACTATGGCCTCAAGGCTTGGACCTATTTGTTTGGCGAAACGCGGGCCGCGGACCTGAGTTACAAGGCGGTCTTCTGTGTGTTCGTGGTGGTGGGCAGTGCCATCAGTGCCAGCAGTGTATTTGACTTTGGCGATGCGATGATTTTTGCCATGTGCTTCCCCAATGTTTTGGGCCTCTATTTCCTCGCGGGTGAAGTCAAGGGTGATTTGACAGACTACCTGAAGCGGGTCAAGTCTGGTGA
>JAKMCW010000057.1 GCA_022428205.1 Flavobacteriales bacterium | reverse complement strand
TCGAAAACAAGGAGGTTTTTCCAAACCGGCAGCTGCCGTTGGGTACGCCCGAAAACCTGCCCACGTTTGATTTGACCTTCGACCCCACCGTGCGTGGACCTTACAACTATCTGCCGGCAGAAGGCGTGGGGCCGGTGCCCGGATTGAATCCTGACGGTTCGCTGCAAGCGCCAGAAGAACGTTGGGGAGGCATACAGCGGGCCTTGTTGACCACGGACTTCGAGCTCTCCAATGTCGAGTACATCCAATTCTGGGTGATGGACCCTTTCAACGAGGACAGCCCCAACGACACGGGCGGGGACCTCTACATGAACTTGGGTTCTGTGAGCGAGGACTTGCTAAACGATGGCCAGCTTGCCTTCGAGAACGGCCTGCCTTCCCCCAATCAACCCGCGCCGGTTGTGGAGTCCAACTGGGGTGTAGTGGCTGACCCTTCTACCTTCAATGTGGTCAATGCCTTTGACAATTCTACGGGCGACTATAGTCAGCAGGACGTCGGTTTGGATGGCCTCAACTCGCTGGAGGAGCAGGAGTTTTTCTCCGATTGGTTGAGTGGCCTTGAGTCCAACCTCGAGCCAGAGGCTTTTGCCGCAATTGCCCAAGACCCTTCGGCTGACGATTTCCGGTATTTCCGGGATCCGGTGGCCCAGGCCAATGACGAGAACGTATTGGACCGCTACCGCTTCTTCAATGGGTACGAGGGCAACAGCAGTACCGCCCAGCCAGATGGCTATCCCATTGCATCCACCACGCTTCCCAACACGGAGGACCTCAATGAGGACTTGACGTTGAGTTCCATTGAGAGTTATTTCCAATACCGCATCCCACTGCGTCCTGGAGACCTCAACGAATCCAGCATCGGGCGCAATTACCTCTCCGACGTGCTCGTGGCCGACAAGACCATGCCCAACGGAGAGACCCGTGAGGTGAAGTGGCTGCAGTTCAAGGTGCCCATTCGGGACTTTGAGGCGCGCATCGGCGGCATCAGTGATTTCCGGAGCATTCGCTTCATGCGGATTTTCATGAAGGGGTGGCGTGAGCCCGTCACGTTGCGTTTTGCCCGACTGGAATTGATCCGTGGCGAATGGCGGAAGTTCGAGGAGAGCTTGGCCGGTCCACAGGAGGTGGAGCCGGATGATCCGTCGGACACCCAATTTGCCATCAGTGCAGTCAACATCGAGGAGAACGGATTCCGCCAGCCCATCAACTACGTGACGCCACCTGGCATCATCCGGGAGATCAACGTCGCTACGGCCAATCAGGCGCAGCTCAACGAGCAGTCCTTGCAATTGGAGGTGTGTGGCCTCGAGGACGGCGATGCCCGTGCGGCTTACCGGAACATCAACTTCGACATGCGGATGTACAAGCGTTTGCGCATGTTTATCCACGCAGAGGCGGCCCGGTTGGACGAGCCGCTGGAGTCTGGGGACTTGACGGCCTTTGTCCGTCTGGGGTCGGATTTCGTCGACAACTATTACGAGTACGAAATCCCCTTGCAAGTGACGCCGTGGGGCACGTCAGAGGAGACGGAAATTTGGCCGCAAGCCAATGAGATTGACCTGCGCTTCCAGGACCTGCAAACTTTGAAGGTGTCGCGTCCCGTGGGATATCCCCTGTTCCAAGAGTATGAGCGGATTGAAGGGAATGAGCGCTTCGCCGTGAGGGGAAATCCAAACCTGGCCAATGTGGTGACGGTAATGATTGGTGTCCGCAACTCCGACCGCGACACCAACCCCTTTGCTGCTGACGATGATGGCCTCGAAAAGTGCGCCATCGTGTGGGCCAATGAGCTGCGTTTGTCCGAGTTCAATGAGGAAGGCGGTTGGGCAGCGACCGCCCAGTTGCAAGCGACGTTGAGCGATTTGGGCAACCTTAATGTGGCGGCCAACATGTCGACCCCAGGCTGGGGAGGCTTGGAGCAGCGGGTTCAAGAGCGCCAGCGAGAGACCATTCAAGGGGTAGACGCCAATACGACCTTGCAACTCGGCAAGTTCCTGCCGGACTTCCTGGGCGTGCAGCTGCCCATGTATTTGGGCTACAGTGAGACTGTATCTACGCCGCAATTCGACCCGTTGTCACCCGACGTGGAAATCGCCGATGCAGGGCTGTCGCCATCGCGTCAGAAGAAGTCCCAGCAGATCAACCGCATCCGGAGCATCAACTTCTCCAACATCAAGATCGATCCGCAGCTGAGCGGCCGCGACAAGAAGAAGGACAAGGAGTCGGCTAAGAAAAAAGAAGAAGAAGCCGCCAAGCGCTTGGCGGGGGCCGATGATGTGACCAAGCAACGCGAGCTGGCGGCACAACGCGGTGCGGCGGGTAAGCAAACCCGTGGCGGCGGCAACAAGAGCTCCACCGGATTCTTTGGCTTCCTCGATCCCGGCAACCTCAGCGCCAACTTCGCTTACACCGAGAACTACCAGCGCGACATCAACACCGAGTTCAACATCCGCCGGAATTACCGGGGGGGATTGCGGTACGACTTCACCAACCGTCCGAAGGAGGTCAAGCCCTTCGCTTGGATCGGCCGGGCCAAGGCGTTGCGTTGGTTGACGGACTTCAATTTCTACACAGGGCTCAAGCAGGTTTCGGTCAACATGTCCATGGACCGGACCTACGAGGCGAGCCGGGTGCGCAACAACACCGCTGAGTTGTTGGGCATTGAAACCGGGGTGCTCGTCAATACGCAGGTCTTGAAGCAATGGAATTGGAACCGGGATTACGTGCTCAAATGGGACCTGACCAAGAGCCTGCGCTTTGACTACAATGGCAGGGCGACGGCGTTGGTTGGAGAGCCGACGGGTGTCATCGACCGCAACAATGCCGAGACCTATGCGCAGTACCGCGATACGGTGATGCGCAACATCGAGAATTTCGGAGAGGTCACCACGTATGACCACACAGTATCGGTCAGCTACAAGCTTCCCTTGGACAAGTTCCCACTCTTGAACTTCACCTCTGCGGACATCCGCTATCGGGGTACTTATCGCTGGGACCGGGCACCGTTCTCTCAGGACTCGCTGGGCCACACCATTCAGAACAGCCGTGACATCACCTTGAATGCGCAGGCGAGTTTCAAGACGCTCTACGACAAGGTGCCGTTTCTCAAGGAGATCAACTCGGGCAAGCGTAAGCGCGAGGCGTTGAAGGAATTGGAGAAGAAGAAAAAGGAAATCGAAAACGAGGACCGGGATGGCTTCGGCAACTATGACGACGACGACAAGCCGCCACTGTACATCGACCCGATTTCGTTTGTCTTGAAGGCCATGATGTCGGTCAAGAGCGTCAACATGAGCTATACCCGCAATGAAGGGTTGTTGCTTCCAGGTTTGGCCGTGGACCGCAAGGCCCGCTATGCTGGATTTGACGACGCGTTGGAGGCGCCGGGATTGCCCTTCTTGGTCGGCCACCAGAACACCGACTTGCAAGGCAATCGCACAGGAGACTTTGCCGTCGATGCGGCCAACAATGGGTGGCTGTCGGCCAGTCCTTACCTCAACCAAACTTACCAGGAGAACTACTCTGCTTCGCTCAACCTGCGCGCCCAGCTGGAACCCATCGACGACCTCAAAATCGATTTGGATGCCAGCCGCACGGAGAGCCGCAACCAGCAGAGCTTCTTCCGCTTCGATGACGCCATCGGGGATTGGCAGTTCGAGTCTCCACAAGACGGCGGAAACTTCACCTCCACCATCATGACTTGGGGTACCGCCTTCGTGGAAGACGATGAGACCTTCAACAGCGAGACTTGGCAGCAGTTTAAGCTGGCGAGGCTCGACATGAGCGAACGCCTGAATTCGGCCAATTACAACCTACCGAACAGCGAGCCGACGGGATACTATTCTGGTTGGGGCCCCACCAACCCCTCGGTGACGATTCCCGCCTTCATTGCGGCTTACACTGGTCAGGCGAGCGAGCAGGTGGCATTGGACCCCTTCAAGACAAAGCTCGCACCGAACTGGCGTGTGAGCTACGATGGCCTGTCCAAGGGCAACCTGCTCAAGAACCGCGTCAAGCGCTTCACCTTGAACCACAGCTATCGCTCGACGATGTCGACTTCCTATGTGACCAACCTCAGCTATGAGCAGAACGACTTGGGTCTGCCTGCTGCGGGCGACGTGGTGGGGAACTGGATCAATGAGCGCCAATACAACCAGGTGACCATTTCGGAGCAGATGTCGCCATTGATTGGAGTGGATGTGACGTTGAAGGCGCGGGGCAAGAACGAGCCACAGATCAAGGTGGAGATGCGCCGGGACCGGACCATCAATTTCGGATTGACCAACAACCAAATCACCGAGACCAAGAGCAGCGCTTTGGTCATTGGAACGGGCTATCGGATTGCCAATGTGCCCAACCCCTTCTTGCGCACACGGGGCAAGTTGCCCATTCAGATGCTGAAGGAGACCGACGTGGTGTTGCGCCTCGACATCACGGTGCGGGACAACGCCACCATCATCCGCAAGCTCGATCCGTTGGCTGCTGTGCAAGGCGACCCCGCGGGCGGAGACAACCGTGAGAACCAAGTGACGGCCGGCCAGAAGGTGGCCAGCATCAAGTTCAGTGCGGACCTCGAAGTGTCGCGCAAGCTGATTTTGCAGGCCTTCTTCGACGAGCAGCTGACGCGTCCTAAGGTGTCGACGAGCTTCGCCACGACAAACGTCAAGAGCGGCATCGCCCTGCGATTCAACTTGACGCAATGATGTGGACAATGGTGGTGCCCTGCGCTACCTTGCGGCCATGAACATTCCCCAGGACCTTCGTTATTCCAAGGACCACGAATGGGTGCGCGTCGAGGGTGACGTGGCCACAGTGGGCATTACCGACTTCGCACAGTCGGAATTGGGTGACATCGTTTTCGTTGAGGTAGAAACCGAAGACGAAGACCTCGAAGTGGACGCCGTATTTGGCACCATAGAAGCCGTGAAAACAGTAAGCGACATGTTCATGCCGCTGGCGGGCACGGTAGTGGAGCTCAACGCTGCCCTCGAAGACAATCCCGCTTTGATCAACGAGGACCCCTACGGAGAGGGTTGGATCATCAAGATTAAACTGGAAGGAGGGGCCGATATGGCGCACCTCCTGACCGCCGAGGCCTATGCCGCGGAGGTCGGCTGAGACCAGAAGCCAGGCACGCTGGCGTCGCGCCCTTCCGGCCATGTGGATGGGGGTGGCGGTGGTCGCCTTGCACGCCATGCCCGGAGGTGAGCTCGGGGCCCACGACTGGTGGATGAACTGGCGCGTGGACGTTGTGTTGCACGCAGGCCTCTTTGCCGTTTTCGGTACTTCTGCCCTGATTGCCCTCCGAAAAGGCGGCGATGGAGGCACTGGATGCCGCCATGCGTGGTGGTGGGTGCTCGGTGGAGGGATGATTCTGGCGGTTTTTTTGGAAGGAGCTCAGGGCTTGGTTTTCCCCGGAAGGGGCCGTGATCCCTGGGATTTGGCGGCAGACTTCATCGGCCTCGTGATCGCGGGATGCGTATTTCGGGCATTGTATTTGATGTGGCCTGTGGGTAAGAAACCCCATTGATTAATTTGGCCCTCCGAAAGGCAAGGCCCAGCAACACTTCATTCATGCAGCCACGCAAGACACCACAAGCAGACCTCGAGAACAAACGGGGGACCTGGAGGTCCATCGGATTTGTTTCCGTGCTTTCCCTCCTCCTCGCCGCTTTGGCGTGGACGAGCTATGACGTGAACATCATCCGGGCCCTCGACTTCGAAGTCGATCTCCTCGAGGACGAGGTGATTCCAGTCAACGTCATCCCACCCCCTCCGCC
>JAKMCW010000014.1 GCA_022428205.1 Flavobacteriales bacterium | reverse complement strand
CCTAAACAGCGCCAACACAGCTTCGTCTGCCCAAGAGATCAGCACCTCTGATTGGATTGTGGGCGCCGGCATGGCCATCGCACCCGCCCTGGCCGATGCCAGCTCTGGTCAAAATGTGGAAGTCCGCGCAGGTACTTTCGAAGAGGACCTGACCTTTGACAAGGCACTCAACATCAATGGCCCAAATGCTGGCACAGCCCACGATGGCGCGCGCTCAGCAGAGGCCATCATCGACGGTGAGCACACGCTCAGCGCCTCTGGAGCCGTCATGCTCGACGGACTGCAGTTCTTGAGCAACAACTCTGCTCAGACCAGCACCATTTACATCACCACAGCCGCTGGACACACCATCCAGAACAACCAGTTTGTATCGAGCATCGCGGGAGGTGATACAGGAGGTCAGAACGACTTGGCCTTGTATACCGCTGTGTTGGCTTCGGGCACCATGACCATCAGCGAGAACAGCTTCTCCGGTGATGGGTCCTTCTCCGATGGAGACCGCTACAGCTCCGCAGCATGGGGACGTGGCATTTGGCTGAATGGCGGAGGAGCGGCCGTCACGGTGTCCAACAACGCTTTCACCAATTGCCGCACCGGTATGAACCTGGAGAACTACGTCAACAGCGCCTCCTCTATCGCAAGCAACAGCTTTGTCGATTGTGGAACAGGCATGGCCCTCGGTGTTCCCACGGCAGGCGAAATCACCTCCATCACAGGCAACAGCTTCCAAGACGTCGATACCGACATCAATGCCCGCAACCTCACCGCGGACATCACGTGGGACCTCGCCGCTACGGCAAACGCCGCAGTACCGGGCAACAGCACCTACTACTCCGACCTCGGATTCATCCCCGGAAACAACCCCGGCGACCTCGACGACCCGATCGGAAACCTCGCCTACCTCTCCGGTAGCGGTGCCGACAACCTCACCTTCGGGGCCGACGACAACAACGTCACCGGAGACTACGGCGGTGGCGCGAACGACGTCCTCGATGGAGGTGACGGTACTGACCTGGTCATCTATGCGGACGATCTGGCCAACCTCACCCTGACCACCGACGGAAGCGGTGTCGTCACCATCGTGAGCCCCACCGAAGGCACCGACCTGACCGAAAACTTCGAGTTCATTCAAGCCAATGGCACCGTATACCCGTTGACCAACGGTTGTACCGACGCGGCGGCTTGCAACTACGACGCCGCGGCGACCGTCGATGATGGTTCTTGTGCCGAGGTCGATGTGTGTGGTGTGTGCGGCGGAGGCGGTGCCGATTCAGAGGCGCCCGTCATCAGCGGTATGCCCGCTGACATCAGCACGGGTAACGATGCTGGAAACTGCTCGGCTGCCGTGACCTGGACCGCACCAACAGCCACCGACAACTGTGTGCTTGACTCCTTCACGAGCAGTGCCAACCCCGGGGACTCCTTCCCCGTCGGTAGCACACTCGTGAGCTACACCGCGAGCGACCTCAATGGAAACACTACGACAGCCACCTTCACCGTCACCATAACAGACACGGAGGCTCCAGCGATTGACGCGGGTGGAGGAAGTGGTGAAGGCTATGCGCTCGGACCGATCTCCGATTCCGGAAGCGGTACCATCCAGGGGGGATGGACCGGTGGAGCTCAGGCCTACTTCCAGAACGACGGTACCGATGATGAGACCGTCACCGCCGCCGAGGCCAATTCGGGAAGCAACAGCTGGTTCTTCACCGACGCCTACGGCAACCCCGGTCAGGGCTCTCCGCACGCGCCCAGCTTGGGACTTCCGTCAGGTACGGGTCCGGGAACGGTCTTCACCCTGGAGTTCTACTTCAAGGCGGAAGCGACCGCCGATGGCGATGCATCCGTCCACAAGATCTACCAAGGAACCTACGCGGGGGATGACCGCACCGGCATCAACATCAACATCGAAAACAACACCGATGCCTCGGGTAATGGTCTCAACATCTTCACGTACTCCTACGATGCAGGCAGTTTCCCGGTCACGACGATTGCAAGCAATCTCGACCGCAACGTCTGGCACAAGGTCAATGTGACCTATACCATCGATGCCAGCGGCGACCCGTCTCTGGATACGGTGGTCTACTCGGTGGACGACGGAGCGGGAGTCTCCGCCAACACCTGGATGAACGTCTGGAGGTTGGACAATGGATTCACCCAATCGTACGGCGACAACATTGCATGGGGAGGTGCCGGCAATGCGTCCGGATTCTACTACGACGACATCACGTACAGCAGCGATTTCGATGGGTCTTCGCAGACCATCGACTTCGAGGAGTCTGCAGGTTCCGGACTCCAGGACATCACCTTGACCAATGATGCGGGCGTCTGTGGAGCTGTCGCCACTTGGGATGACCTGACCGCCGCGGACAACTGCTCGGTGACGAGCTTCACGTCGACCCACGACAGCGGAGACACCTTCGCTGTGGGCACCACGACGGTGACCTACACCGCTGCCGATGCGGCCGGGAATTCCTCTGCGGTTTCCTTCACCGTCACCGTGAGCGACAACGAGGATCCCTCGATTTCCAGCACGCCGGCCGATATCTCCGTCAGCAGCGACGCCGGTGACTGCTCGGCGGCTGTGACCTGGACTGCACCGTCGGCTTCCGACAACTGCGCCGTGGCTTCGCTGACCAGCGATGCCAATCCGGGCGACACCTTCCCGGTCGGAACCACTGCGGTGAGCTACACCGCTACCGACCTCAGCGGAAACACCACGACGTCCACTTTCAACGTCACAGTAGACGGCGGCGGCGACGCCGATGGTGACGAATTGTGCGACAATGCGGACAACTGTACCGATTCGGAGGCCAACAACTTTGACGATGCGGCCAACGGGGCTTGCGTGTTCAATGTGACCAACACCACCGCCGGAACCGGATTCCGCACCATCCAGGACGCCATCGATGCGGCCTCCGCAGGTGATGTGCTCCAGCTCCTCGCGGTGACCTTTGAAGAGGACCTCGCCCTCAACAAGGGCGTGACCATCAACGGTCCCAACGCGGGCATTGCCCACGACGGAACCCGTGGCGCAGAGGCCATCATCGACGGTGAGCACAACTTGAGTGCCGCCGCCGCCTTGACCCTCGACGGCATCGAGTTCCTCAGCAACAACCCCGCCCAGACCAGTACCATCTTCATCACGACGGCAGCCGGTCACGCGATCCAGAACAACCGCTTCGTGTCCTCCGTCCCAGGAGGCAACACCGACGACAAGGCGCTCTACACGGCCGTGCTTGCCTCCGGCTCCATGACCATCAGCGGGAACAGCTTCTCCGGCGACGGATCTTTCGTCGACGGAGACCGCTACAGCTCCGCAGCGTGGGGACGTGGTATCTGGTTCAACGGCGGCGGCGCAGCTGTGACGATTTCGGACAATGAGTTCACCAACTGCCGCACCGGTATGAACTTGGAGGATTACGCCAACAGCGCTTGCAGCGTAGACGGCAACACCTT
>JAKMCW010000008.1 GCA_022428205.1 Flavobacteriales bacterium | reverse complement strand
TACCCAACCCGACCCCGACCGTGTAACCTTGACCAAATGGATGGGGGCTCGCGGCCCCCGATCCTTCTTACGCAACTAAAGTAATATCACGGCGGGATCTCTCTTCCGCCATGAACTGCATCAACTCCTCAGTCTGCTCATCCGCAAACACAGGGTTGTCCATCGCATCCTGCTGAACCGCTCGATCCTCCAACATCAACTCATCCCACTCATTCTGAAATGAACCCATGCTGTCCTCAGTCAGAACTTGGAACGTGCCAAACGATCCTCGGCCCTTCTCCTGTCGGAAATCTCCAATCCCAACAATCGATCCCGCATTCGTCAACAACGACACAATCGAATACGCAGACAGGGTTGGTTGTACATACGCAATGTCAACCTCCGCACACCAACGCGGCAAGTAAGCCCGCGTCCGCATGTCCGGTGTCTTGTTCATGTCCGCAGAGCGAACCATGTCAATCTTCAACTGAGGCTTGCCCCATATCTGAACATGCGTCTGAGGTAAAAAAATCAACCGCTGCACACTCGTCTTCGTAATCCCGTCAGTCTCCAACGCAGCCGTAGCCATCGCGCCCTTGACCCCTGGAGCAGGGAAACATAACAACGTATCCCCAAAAGACTTCTTGTAAACCGAATCACGAAACTCCTGCTCAGGATTGTGCTTGATCTCTTTCTTCTGCGCCGCAGTTTTGCGACCCCCACCAATCAACAAATCACGCATAGCCTTGCTGCTCATGCTGTTGAAATACAACGGGGTAGTGCCCATCATCCGAAGTTTAACGCGACCCTGCTTCAATGGTTGAATTTCCAATGCAGACTCTTGTGGTGCTTTCTTCGTTGCCATGTGTTTTCTCCTTACTTGGCTTCTAGTTGATAGTAACTTGTTTGTGACATGCGCTCTGCGCGTTAGTCAAGAACTTTTTTTCACAATCCAAACGCCCTCGCGTCCAGACTTCTTTCCAGTGTCCACAATTAAACCAGCCTTGTGTAACTGGGTCATCGTCGCCCGAACAATCGTAAGCTTCAATCCCGTGCGGTCCGACAACTGCTTCGCAGTCCCCGCTCCTCGGTCCAACTCACCCAAGATCTGCTCCTTGCGCGTCAACTTCTTATTGCTCCGACGCTTGCGCGTCAGCCGTTTCCAAAATTCTCTAATCATTTCTTCTCCTCCTCGATCAACAACTCTTTCATCTTACTCATCACGCCGCCTCCTCTTTGTAAAACTCAGGCAACACCTCGTTGCGTAACTTATCCGCCATTTGTATATAGAAGGAACTGAACTCTACATCCATGGCCTCCCACAACTCCCCGCCGTGCTCTTCCACACTCTCCTGCGCCCAAAGATGTACATGGTGCAAAATAAAATTCTTCAACTGCTCTTGGTTCAACGGTAAACTAGACATCTTCCATCTCCTCCTTAATCTCAGGATCCCACGAACGATCCTCGCCGTGATGATACTCACCCTCAAACATACCACCCTCGTCCTGATACTCCGCCTGAACCTCGATACCCATCGCATGCAACCTATCCCACACCGGAATAGGCGCACCCCATGCCGTCCAACAGCGGAACGAGAACCACGATTTTTCGAACACATCCTCATTCGCCAAAGGCTCAACAATCTCAACCTCGCAGACATCCCACTTCGTACCCCAGTTCTCAACACGCCACTCGTACCAGTCAGGCATGAGTTGATCAGGACGCCTTTCCTCGTGGGCCCACACCTCAAACGGCATGGGCGCAATCGTGCTGCAAAACTCTGGCTCCGGCTTCGATAACGCAGCATGTAAGTGCTGAATCAAATGGGTCGGCCCGTGAAGGTACACACTCTGATAACAATGATTAGGCATCTGCTGTCTCCATATAACTTTCAATTAATCCTTGCGCGACTTGCGCCGTGATCGCGTTGCCATAGGCGCGCAATCGTCCCACGCGGGAGGTAGCCCCATCAACCAACGGGAATGTGCCGGATCTAACTGGCCTCCACTTTCCATCCCTGCATCCAAGCCAGTCAACATCTCCCCAGAAGCCGTTAGTCTTATCGGCCCCGCCATCTTCGACATCTGAGTCAAACTGCTCCCCGACATCTTGGCCGTGATCCCACTGCCGCCCCGCGTCCCGTCCGAGGCTGATGGTGTGGTCCATCCCGCCAACCGCGCCGCGTCCGCAGGATTTAACCCCGCGTTCATCCCGCGCTTGATCTTGGCGTCCGGATCCTCGCCCCGACCGTTGTTCGTCGCATTCGGCGTCGGCCATCCCACCAACTGAGCCGCCACATCCAACGTGTCCGTGCTGATCTTGCCGTTGCGTATCCGACCCCCCATGTAACCGCCCTTGTGATCCCGCGTCGTCGGCGTCGGCCACGAACCAAAGCCGTTGCCGGATGTGCGGGGCGCCGAAGCCCGCAGAGCACAAATCGAAAGCCCCGAAGGCGTAGTCCTCTCCTTCCATGTCAGCTTGTACAAGGTCGAGCCAACCAAGCCCGTCTTTGCTCGCAACCTGCTCTCCAAAGATCGTTGAAGGGCGGCACTCCGCGATGAGGTGGTGCCAGTGAGGCCAGAGGTGCCGCTCGTCAAG
>JAKMCW010000158.1 GCA_022428205.1 Flavobacteriales bacterium | reverse complement strand
AAGTTGGGCATTCCGATGAGCACGATCCAGGCCAAGACCAAGATTGACCCTTGGTTCCTGCGTCAGATTGAGGACTTGATCGATACAGAGAAACGCATCGGGACCCATAGGTTGGAGGATGTGCCGTTTGACCTCATGAAGGAGGCCAAGTTGAAAGGGTTTGCCGACCGACAAATCGGTCACATTGTGAAGGCCAAAGAGAGTGAGGTGTTCGACAAGCGGGTGGAGTTGGGCATTGAGCGCAGCTACCGGTTGGTCGACACCTGTGCCGCAGAATTCAAGGCCCAGACGCCGTATTACTACAGCACGTTCTGCGAGGCCAATGAGTCCCCGAAGTCGCCCGGCCGCAAGGTGGTGGTTCTCGGAAGTGGACCCAACCGCATCGGCCAGGGCATCGAATTTGACTACTGCTGCGTGCACGGCGTGATGGCAGCCCGGGCGGCTGGCTACGAAGCCGTCATGATCAACTGCAACCCGGAGACGGTGTCCACGGACAGCGATACGGCGGACCGTTTGTACTTCGAGCCCGTCTTCTGGGAACACATCTACGACATCATCCGCCACGAGCAGCCCGAGGGGGTCATCGTGCAGCTCGGAGGCCAGACGGCTTTGAAGCTCGCCGAGAAGCTTGAGCGGTATGGCATCCCCATCTTGGGAACGAGCTACCAAGCCCTCGATATCGCAGAAGACCGCGGTCGGTTCTCTACCCTGCTCAAGGATCTCCAGATCCCGTACCCCAAATTTGGTGCGGTGACTTCGGCGGAGCAGGCCATCGAGTTGAGCCGTGAATTGGGCTTCCCATTGTTGGTGCGTCCGAGCTATGTGTTGGGCGGCCAGCGGATGAAGATTGTCATCAGCGAAAAAGGCCTCGAGCACCACGTGGTGGACATCCTCCGCGACATGCCGGACAACCAGATTTTGCTGGACCACTTCCTGGAGGGGGCCATCGAATGTGAGGCCGATGCGATTTGTGATGGTGAGGACACCTACATCATCGGGGTCATGCAGCACATCGAGCCTGCCGGCATCCACTCTGGGGACTCCTACGCTGTGTTGCCTCCCTACAACTTGGGCGATTTGATCCTGGCTCAAATCGAGGACATCACCAAGAAGGTGGCGGTCGCATTGGAGACCAAAGGCCTGCTCAACATCCAATTTGCTGTCAAGGACGATACGGTCTTCGTGATCGAGGCCAACCCCCGCGCTTCGCGCACGGTGCCCTTTATCGCCAAGGCCTATCAGGAGCCTTACGTGAAGTATGCCACAGAGGTCATGCTCGGAGAGAAGAAGGTCAAGGATTTCGATTTCAAACCCCGCAAGCGCGGTTATGCGATCAAGATTCCGGTATTCAGTTACTCGAAGTTCCCGGAGGTCAACAAAGAGCTCGGTCCAGAGATGAAATCGACCGGTGAGGCCATTCGCTTCATCGATACGCTGCGCGATCCGTTCTTCCGCAAGATTTATTCTGAGCGCAACCTCTACCTCTCCAAATAATGATCCCGGGGTTGTTTCGCACCCTGCTCGGCCTCGTCATTGCGTGGTTCGTGTTTCGGTTTCTCGACCGCGTGTTTGGTGGTGGGCGGTCACGGCACCGCCAAAATCCCCGCACGAGTGGCAGCCCGCGGCCTCGGCCTGATGCGCCGCGATCGGAAGCGGCCAAGGACGACCACCTTGGCGAATACATCGATTTCGAGGAGGTCGATGGTGAGGAAACAGGTGAATAGATAGCGGCGATTCTGCGCACTTGTGCTTCGGGTCGCAGTCCCTACCGTGCCTAACTTGGGCGCATGAGTGACCGTCCACAACTCGTCCAGCGCTTGCGTTCAGCATTGCCCCATGTCCTGGCCATTGCCGTTTTGGCGGCCATTGCGGGTTCTTTCTATTCAAAGTCCTTTGATGGTTATCAACTGCGGATGCCCGACCTCGAGCATTACATCGCAACGGCCAAGGAGGTCAATGACCACCGTGACCGCACCGGCGAACAGGCGTTATGGACGGACAGCCAGTTTGGTGGCATGCCGACGTTTCAGTTGGGGATGCGGACGGGCGATGTCAATGCTGGCAGTTGGTTGAAGCGGGCGTTGAAGTTGGGCATGCCGAGGCCAGCAGATCACCTTTTCATCGCGTTGTTGTGCGCTTATTTGCTTGCGGCTGTGTTGGGATGCGGACCTTGGATTTCCGCGTTGGTGGCCATTGGTTTTGGATTGAGTTCGCTCAATATCCTGTATCTCGGGGCGGGCCATGCGGCCAAGGTGATGTCCATTGCGACGTTGCCTGGCATCCTGGCGGGCGTGTTGGTAGCCTATCGTCGCAATTTGTGGTGGGGTGCGGGACTTGCAGCGGCTTTCACCGCGATCAACCTATCGGCGAACCACTTGCAGATGACGTATTACCTCGCTTTTTTGGTGGCGGCGATTGGCATCGCAGAGACGGTACGCCTGTTGCGTTCCGGGGCCGCCCGACAAGCGTTGGTCACAGGTGGTGTCTTGTTGGGGGCGGCGGGCATCGCCGTGATTCCCAATGCGGCGCTGATCAAGCCCACGCTGGACTACACGCCACATACTACGCGGGGCACAGTGCTGTTGACTCCCGAGTCAAATGTGGAGGTCACAGAGGCAGGGTTGGACAAGGAGTATATCCTGCAGTATTCCATGGGGCAAGGCGAATGGTGGAGCATTTTGGTGCCGGATATCAAGGGTGGAAACAACCCCTTGTATTGGGGTGAGCAGCTTTTCAGTGGCGGTGCGTTTTACTTCGGTGCCATTCTCGTGGCGCTGTTCATGGTGTCCTTGATTTTGCGCCGCGATGTGCTGCGTTGGCCTATGTTGGTGGTGGCCTTGCTCGCCATTGTACTATCGTGGCGGGACGCCTCTGGACTGACCGATTTCTTCCTCGAGCATGTGCCGGGCTTCTCCAAGTTTCGCGACACCAAGATGATGCTCATGCTCATCCAATGCATGTTGCCCATCGGTGTAGGCTTGCTCCTCAAAGATGTGGTCGATGGGAAGGTAGAATGGAACCGCAGACTGTGGATCGCTGCGGGTGTGCCGGCCGTCTTGCTGCTGGCGTTTGCGGTGATGCCGACGGTCTTCTTTGACTTCGAGAGCCATGTGCGACCGGACCGTGCCGTTGAACAATTGGGAGCCAGCCGGGCGTTGGAGCAGCGCCTGGAAGTGTACCGTGCCGATGTTTGGCGCAGTTTCGGTTTGGTGCTGTTGGCCATGGCGGGCTTGTTGGCGGCGGTCAAGATGCGGTCCAACGGCGCCAGGCCCATGTTGGTGCAGGGGGTGTTCGGCGTATTGGCCCTCGTGACGCTCGTTGAGATGTCGGCGGTAGACCGTCGCTACCAGCCTGCAGACAAGGGGTGGGTGCGCGATGTAGAGTTTAGATACCCATACACAGCATCGCCGGCAGACAATGCCATCCTCGCCGATCGGGTGCGGCGGAACCCGGCATTGCAGCAAACCATCGATGCCGAGGTGGAGCGGGTGCGCTCAACCTATGATGGCCGCATTGGAAAGCGTGAGCAGCGGGTGCTCGAGGCCGCTCGATTTGCAGGCCTCCAAACGGCGGATCATTTCCGTGTGCTCAACCTGCGCGGTGCGTTTAGTGATGCCACTACGAGCTACCATCACCGCAGTGTTGGGGGGTACCACGGGGCGAAGCTGCGCCGGTATCAAGATTTGATCGAGCGGGTGTTGCAGCCTGAGCAGCAGCAGTTTGGTGTCCTCGCCAATGCGGGAGGGCTCGAGGCGGCACTTGAGGCCATGCCGGTGCACGCCATGCTGAACGCGCAGTACATCATTTACGATCCTCAGCAGCAGCCTATTCCCAACTTGAAGGCTTTGGGCAATGCTTGGCTTGCCTCCGGTTGGACGGTGGCCGATGGGGCCGATGCTGAAATGGCGGCCTTGGAATCGCTGACCGACCCGAGGGAAGCAGTGGTGCCGGAAGCGTTTTCTGACGCCCTCGCGGGCGTGTTGCCTGGAGCGGCCAATGGTGGCCGTGCGGAATTGGTATCATTCACTCCAGATGCTCAGGAATACCGGGTGTCAACGCCTGCCAAGGGGCTGTTGGTCTTCAGTGAAATCCACTATCCAGAGGGATGGAACCTGACCATAGATGGCGAGCCGGCTGAGCTGCTCCGTGTCAATTACGCGTTCCGTGGGGTGGTCGTCCCTGCTGGCGATTCTACCGTGAAAATGGCGTTTGAATTGCCTTCGGTTCAATCCGCTCGGACGACATCGTCCATTGGCAGTGTTTTGCTGCTGCTGCTCATCATAGGATCATGTGCAGCCGGCTATTTGGGCCGTGGGCGGGTAGAAGAGGTCAGTTGACCTGATACCCCTCTGATTGCCAGCGCTCACACCACTCGGCCCGCCATGCGCGCCGGGGTTTGAAGGGGTGCGGCGGGGCTTTGCGGATCATCCAGCGCAGGAAAGGCATGGCCAGCGGAAGCTGGATGTGGACGAAGGTCGAAAGGGGAACGGGAAAAGCGCCGAGGGTGCTTTTGATTTCCAAAGCGGTTCGGCCCATGACGACCCGGCGGGCCTGCACTGAGATGCCCCATTGGATGAATTCAAAGAGCATGCGTTGGTACAGGGCGCGTTCCTTGTTGACCTCGGCTTCGAAGCCCACGTAGTACGCCTCGATGGTGGCGGTTTCGGCGTGGTGGAGACCGCAATGGAAGCCGATAAGGTGCTCACCGTCGCGGTAGGTGACGAGCGCGAAATCATCTCCGAGTTGTGAGACGAGGTGTCCGAAGTCGGGGGCTTCCAGACCGCCCATGACGATGCTGGCACGTCCGTACACCTGCTCGTAGAGGGCGATGAGGTCTGGTCCGAGTTTGTCGAGCTCTGTGGGGTCTGTAATGCGTTGGACTTGGAGATCGGCGCTGCGGGCGAGGATGCTGCGCACTTTGGTGCGCGCCTTGGTGCGCAGGGCTTCCTGCCATTGGTCGGCAGAGGTCCAAGTGGGGTCGAGCGGGACCTCCATGACCGGGTCGAAGGTGGCGCGGGCCCATCGCCGACTCCAATGCGGGGCCAATTCTGCATCGCGCTGTGGACCGAAGTCCTTGGCCATCCAAACGCGGATGCCCCATTGGCGCGCGCACTGGTTGAAAGCTTGTTCTGTCCAGAAAACTTGTTGGGCGGGCGTGATGCCTTCGCGCCACAGAAAAGTGTGCTCCCCACTGCCAAGCCCTTGGCCCGCTACCAGGGTGCGGAAGCGGAAAGGCCGACCGCCCGGTTGCATGATGGCTGTAGCGAGCCGGACGCCGAAGGAGACATCCATGTGTTCGGCAGGGGACCTGCTTTCGGATTGAACGGCTTGCATGAGGATGCCGCCGAGCCAAGGTCCGCCGTCGGCCTTGATCATCCCGATGCGGCATTGGACTTTACCGTGGCCTGCCATGGCGGCCAAGTATCGGTGGTCCAGATAGGCCGAGCCCCCTGGGAGTGCTTCCCAATCTGCCCAAGGCACGTCTTCATAAGCGTCAAACCAATGCCATCGCGCTTGTCGTATCACCGCCTCACCGACGAGGACGTCCGCGTGTTGAGGGCGGGCTTGCGGTGAAGACATCACGGGATTCATGGGGGCGCGAAACTAAAGGAACAACCCGTGAAGGCGTAAGTGGTTCGCACGAGTTGGCTTTTGCGGCGCGCTCGCGGAGGCGTCACCCTTCAGAAGGGGGCTTTTTTCATGGATTAGGGGAGCACGCGGGCGGGGTCTGCCGGGAGGGGACAGCCTGCTGGAATGCGGCCAAACCAACGGTACCGATAGCGCGCGGTGAGTCGGTATCCAGCGCGCCGCAAGGGGGCAGGAAGGCGCTCAAAGGCGCCTGCAAGTCGGGGTCGCCCTATGGCACGCAGTGCAGCGCTCACCGCGGCTTCTCCCTCCGCTGTTTCTTGGTCGGTCCACAGGATCACCGCCTCGCGGTGCCCTGGGAGCTTTCCCTGTTTGCGCAGGGCTTCGGCAGTGTGGCCGTCAAGGGGTGAAAAGCGCAGCTTGGCCTGTGCGGCAGGGCTTTTGCCATCGAAGCGCTCCCAGCGGAGCAGCCTGCGGACCGCACCGTGGCACAATGCGCAATCGCCGTCATAAAAGAGGACGGGGGGTGAGATGGGGTCAGAAGTCGCCGCCATCAAAACTGCCGCCACTGCCGCTGTACCCACCACGTCCTCGGCCGCGTTGACCGGGTTCGAGTTTGCCAAACGACCACGTCAGGCTCGCATAGACGAACCGGCTCTGTCGCTTGAAAGTGCCGTCTTGGAAGAAGTCGCGCCCCTCGGAGGTGTATGACCATTCCTGTTGGTCAAACATGTCGCTCACGCGCAATGAGCCTTTGAGCTTCCCGTCATAGAAGTCTCGGGATACGGCGGCGCTGTGGGTGATGTAGCCTTGAAAGGTGCCTTGCGTGTACTGGGAAGGTGCCCGATAGCGGCCATTGACTTGGACCTTCCATCCCCCTTTCAACAGCGAAGAGATTTGATAGCCGGCGCTGCCTTGGAAACCATTGTTTCCGAGGTCAGGCGCAAGGTTGGAGCCGTCTGTCTTCTGGTGGTAAATGCTGCCGTTGAGGCGAAGCTGTAGGCTGCGTCCTTTGCGCCACATGGCCACCATTTCCAAGCCGGTGTTGGTCTGGCGGGCGAGGTTCACAAAAGTGCGGTAGGCGATGCCGGCGTCGTCGACCTCGATAAACCTCCGGATCACGTCGCGGGTGGTCTTGTAAAAGAGGGAGGTGGTCAGCGTAAGGGCCTTGCCTGTGAGCTGGTGGCCGAGTTCCAAGCCGTCGGTGTATTCGGGCAACAAGAAGGGGTTGCCATAGCGCAGGTTGCGCGGGTCGGCATTGTCCACGAAGGGGTTCACCTGCCTTCCACGGGGTCGATTGACACGGCGGTTGTAGCTGAGCACCCATTGGTTGCGGTCGTCCACGGTGTAGCTCAGGTTGGCCGAGGGGTAAAAGCTCGTGTAGTCGTTGATGAAGGTGGCGTCGGTGCCACCGAGTTGGGCCAAGGCGGCGGCAATGTCCGCGCTATCGCCCTGCAGTTCGGCGGTCGTGTAAACCACCTCGCCCCGTCCACCGGCCTGCACCCCCCAGGCTCCAAATTTCCGCCCCCACGTGATGTAGGCCGCGTGGATGTCCTCACGGTACCGAAAGTCGTAGGCTTGGATAAAGGGAGTCCCCAAGGTGTCCCGCTGCCAGAAGCGCTGGTCTTCATTGCTTTCGCGCAGGATGGATTTGTAGCCCAGTTCGAGCTTGCCATCGTGGTCCAGTGGCTTTTCGTAGTCGACTTGGAGGGTGGTGTTCCAACTTCCGCCGTCGTTGAGGTTGGCGTTGGACAGGTAGGCCGTATCGAGCGTGGCGCTCGGCAAGTCCTGCCACAGGGAATCGGTGGAGGTATTCGTTTGATTTGACCAGCGGGCAAAGGCTTGTAGCACGTGTCGTTCGCCGTATTTGTGCTCGTATCCGAGATCGAGGTCCATCGAGGCGTTTGTGCGATCGGAGAGCCCGTAGCGGGTGAATCCGCCAAGGGCGTCCGTGCTCCACGTTTCGAGGTTGACCACGTCTTCAATGCCGGAGCTTCCTCCCTGATTGGTGCGCAGCCCGATGTTCCAGGTCGTTTGGGATGAGGGCATCCAATCCATTCCGGTCTTGAAATTCCAGCTGGAGCGCAGGTTGTCCGTCCAGCTGCTGGAGGTCAAGACGCTCAAGGAGTCGTACCCTCCGGACAAATCCCCGCCGAAGGCCTGTTGACGTTCGCTGTCGCCCAGGCGAAAGCCGTTGCGTTGGTTCCATCCTGCATTCAGCGAGAAGTTGAGTTTCTGACCTCTGATGTTCCCGTTGAAGGAGCCGCTGTGGTTCTCGTCGGTTCCCCATGTGACACTGACCTGGCCGTTTTTGCCTTCGAGCTTGTCTTTCTTGAGGATGATGTTGAGGATACCGGCCACACCTTCCGGGTCATACTTGGCGGTGGGACTGGTGATGATTTCGACGCGGTCGATGCTGCTGGCGGGTATCTGCTCGAGCAAATTCTGCGTGGCGTTGCCGGTCATGCCACTGGGCCTGCCGTCGATGAGGATGGTGACGTTGCCCGACCCCCTCAAGCTCAGGTTGCCATCGATGTCCACGTCGATGCTCGGAACGTTCCGCAGCAGTTCGGTGGCGTTGGAGCCTGCGCTGTTGAGGTCATCGCCCACACGGAACACCTTGCGGTCGATCATCATTTCCAAGGTGGAGCGCTGTTCTACGATTTCCGCGGCTTCGAGGGCCTGTACGTTGGGCTCGAGTCGGATGGCGCCGAGGTTTTGTTCGGTGCCGCCACGGGGGGATAGGCGGATGTCGTCCACCGTAGCTGAGGTGTACCCCATGAACCCAATTTGGGCGCGGAACCGGCCGATGGGAATCTCGGTGATGCGGAAGCGCCCCTTGCCATCGGTGACACCACCGGTGATCACTTTGTCCTCATCAAAGGCGAGGATGCTGATGGTGGCAAATTCAATCGGCGCGCCCGAGTCCAAGTCCTCTACAGTACCAAAAACCACCCCGATTTTCGGGCGCTGCTCCATGCTGGGCCGGCCGCCCTCGGGTCTCCCTCCGGTTGGGCGCTGGGCTTGGAGTGCAAGGGGCAGAAAGAGGGCGAAGCTGCTGACGAGGGTTAGGAATTGGCGCAGGGTCATAGGAACAGAACGTTCGAGTTGAAAGGAAGTTCAATGACGGTGTGCAAACGCGAGGAGGGGTCAGCATTGTGCCATGCAGTTAGGGCTGCCACGGACGAAAGCTGAATGCGAATCTGTAGTCTTCAAACGGTAGGCGGTATTCTTCCATGGGAAGCGCTCCCCAACTGTTGATACAGGCTACCCCTGCCGAAAACCCGTCGATATCGAGGTGGACTTCCTCCACGGGGTCCAGCAGCCTGTAGTGCGATTGGGTGGTCGATTTGTCAGGCCCTGAATCGAGCTGATCAGGTCTGAAGTGCAGGGCGGTAAAGTCAAAAGTGGACTGGGATTGGAATGCCAAGCCCAGGCCTTGGCCGTTGTGGACCCTCAGCCAACGCGTATCCGTGCGGGTGCCATTGTATTGAGGCCGCGCATAGGGAGTGGCCATGCCGGAGACGGGCATGGCATAACGCCCTACGAAGGCCGCTTGCTGGCGGTCGGCGACAGACTCCAAGGGGCCACGTCCGTACCATTGGACTTCCTTGAGGGCCGGAGGGAGGACCCAGTGCTGGCCGAACCGGTAGAGGTTGCCATGGTGGCTTTCAGGCAGGGCTTGGTGCCGTCCAGCCAGATTGGGGGCGGGCTTGCCGGCCATGACGTTCATGGACTGAACGATGTCGACTTGACCGTCGAAGTGCACCGTGTACTGTACGGTGACCACCGCGTCCCCGGCGAGGATGGGGCGTGCGAAGCTGATCTCCATGCTCCCGTTTTGCAAGCGTTCTGTGGTCATTTTCGCGGGACCCGGATCATCGAAAGGGGTGCGCCATTCGAGTCTGTGCTCCGGAGAGCCGGTGCCGTAATCGTTGTCCACCGGCGGCCGCCAAAAATTCGGCTGACCACCGGCGAGAATGAGGTCTTCGCCTTGGAATTGATACCGGCTGATGACGCCGGAGTTTCGATTCAGGGTGAGGGTGCCCTCCCGAAACGAAAGGACAATGTCCCCTGCGATGGCGTTCAAGTCGACCCGGCCTGAGGCGGGCTCTGGTGTGGACAGGGTGCCTTCAGCCAATGTGAATTGGGCCCTTGCGAGTGTGTGTCCCTGTGGGAGGAGCGGTTCATCTTCTGCGAGCCGTGCTTCAAGGGTCAACATCACTTCTGCTGGTCCCATGTCTCGTGCCTTGAAAGGCAGGTCGAGGAGCACCGAAGTCATCGGTTGGAAGGTCACCCTCTCGAGGGTGCCTTGATCGATGATGCGGCCATCGGCTGTTGCGGTCCACTCCAAGTCCACGGTTGCGGTGCGAAACCGAAACTCGCTTTCGGCGCGAATGGACCGCCCGGTGGGGTGCCCAAGTTGAAACCGCAGGGGCTGTTGGACTTGTTTGGCCTCCAGCATATGGGGGTACGGGGTGCCGTCTGCCATGACGAGGCCGTTATTGAGGAAGTTGTGGTCGCTGGGTGTGCCTGCTGGTCCGTAGTCTCCTCCGTACGAAAGGAAGCGCCGTCCCTTGCTTTCGCTCCACAGGCCTTGGTCTTTGAAGTCCCAGATGAAGCCACCTTGCAGTTGCGGGTAGCGCCGGTAGAGGTCCCAGTATTCTTTGAACCCGCCCAAGCTGTTGCCCATGGCGTGGGCGTATTCGCATTGGATGAGGGGGCGTAGATCTTCTTTTTGGCGGGTGTACCACTCGAGGTGGCTGTAGTCCGCGTACATGGGCACGTAGACATCGGTGTTTGTGTCCTGTAGCGCGCGTTCATAGGTCACAAAGCGGGAGGGGTCTGTCGCCTTGATATAGGCGTAGGTCGCCTCGAAATTGACGCCGTTCCCGGCTTCGTTACCGAGGGACCAACACAGGATGGACGGGTGGTTGCGGTCCCGCGCAACCATCCGGGCCGTGCGCGTCATGTGGGCTTGCTCCCAATCGGGGTTGTTGCCCAGCGTGCGGTCCAGGTCGTACCCGATGCCATGTGACTCGATGTTGGCTTCATCCACGACGTAGAGCCCGTAGCGGTTGCAGAGCGTGTACCAATAGGGGTGGTTGGGGTAATGCGAGGTGCGGACGGCGTTGAAATTGTGGGCCTTCAGGGTGCGGATGTCCGCTTCCATCGTGGCCTTTTCGATGACGTGTCCGGTTTCGGGGTGGTGCTCGTGGCGGTTGACGCCCTTGATGAGGAGGGCCTTGCCATTGACCTTGACCAGGCCATCTTCGATGCGGATATCGCGAAAGCCGACTTCGAGCCGGGTGGCTTCGAGGGCAATCCCGTCGCGGTCTTTCAGGCTCACGGTCAGATCGTAGAGCGTCGGCGTCTCAGCTGTCCAAGGTGCGGCCCCTTTGATGGTGTTCCGCCAGGTAAAACGCGCTGTGTCGCCTTCCTGTGCCTCAACGGGGAGCGTGGCGGAGGCCACTTCCGTGCCCGCGAGTGTCAGGACATAGGCTACACTGCCCTCGAACTCACCCTGCCCGAGTTGGGCGAGGTCTACGGCCACACCGAGGGTGCCGTTGGCATACTGGTCGGAGAGGCCGGATGAGACGACCACATCTGCAAGGTGCGCTGTTGGTCTGGCGTGGAGCCAAACTTCGCGTTCGATGCCCGATAACCGCCAAAAATCTTGGCATTCGAGGAAGCTTCCGTCGCTCCAACGGTAGACCTCCAGTGCCAGGGTGTTCTCGCCTTTTTGGAGGGCATCGGTGATGTCAAATTCGGCGGGCAACTTGGCCCCTTGGCTATAGCCGACACGCTGACCATTGACCCACACAAAAAAGGCGGACTTGACCGCGCCGAAGTGGAGGATGACCCGTTGGTCCTTCCATGCTTTGGGCAGGGAGAACCGGTGCACATAGGACCCGACGGGGTTCCATCCATCTGGGATGTCCGGTGGGTTGGGTGTCTGTTGCCAGTAAAAGGGGTACGGGTGGTTGGTGTAAATGGGGACGCCGTAGCCTTCGAGTTCCCAATTGGCGGGGACGGGAATGTCGTCCCACGAATTGACGTCGAAATCAGGCGATTCAAACCCAAGGGGCCGCTCCTCAGGGGAGCGGGACCACTTGAACTTCCAGGTGCCATCAAGGCTGAGATACCGGTCCCCAAACTGCGGTCCTTCGACCGATGCTTGGTCTGCAGCGGCGGCAGTGTAGAAGGTGGCCCGGGCGGGCAGTTTGTTTTCCTCGACCACGGACGGATCCTCGATGTACGGAAGCAAGGTCTGCGCATAAGACTCAAGGGTCATCGTGTACACGATTGCCAAGAAAAAGGCCAAACGAAACTTGGGCATCTGTAGGGGGATCTGCGCGCCCCGTTTGGGCAGGACGCTGTCCAAAGTTAGGGAGGTGGCCATGTGTGGTACATCTGTCGTGTACTGTGTACATTGTCTGGCCGACCCGGTCAATGTCACGGGGTCTCCAACACCTTGCGACATCATGACCAGTACCTTTTCGGCGCTTGATTACGCCATATTCATCGGCTATGCCGTGCTCATTCTCGGGGTCGGACTTTGGGTCTCTCGGGACAAAAAAGGACACCAGAAAAACGCCGAGGATTATTTCCTCGCCAGCAAATCCCTCCCTTGGTGGGCGGTCGGCGCCTCGCTCATTGCAGCCAACATTTCCGCTGAGCAATTCATCGGTATGTCGGGTTCGGGTTTCAAGATTGGCCTGGCCATCGCCTCCTATGAGTGGATGGCGGCCCTGACGCTGATCATCGTGGGCAAGTACTTCTTGCCCATTTTCATCGAGAAGGGGCTCTACACCATCCCAGAGTTTGTGGAGCAACGGTATTCGACCAACCTCAAGACCATCCTCGCCGTCTTTTGGATTTCTCTCTACGTCTTTGTCAACCTCGC
Organism: Flavobacteriales bacterium; assembly: GCA_022428205.1. GTDB lineage: Bacteria > Bacteroidota > Bacteroidia > Flavobacteriales_D > Sanyastnellaceae > UBA8752. Next base: position 8,515 of record JAKMCW010000158.1, on the reverse strand, counting down.
ATCGGTGCTCTACCTCGGTGCGTTGGCCTTGGAGACCATCATGGGCATTCCCATGGCTTACGGTGTGCTTGGATTGGGGCTCTTTGCCGCTGCCTATTCCCTGTACGGGGGGTTGTCGGCGGTCTCTTGGACGGATGTCATACAGGTGGTGTTCTTGGTCCTGGGGGGATTGGTGACGACCTACCTCGCGCTCAATGCCGTCTCTGGCGGTGGTGGGATGTGGGCCGGTTTCGAGGCGATTTATGCTGCGGCTCCGGACAAGTTTGCCATGATTCTCGACAAAGGGCACCCGGAATACATGAACCTGCCCGGTATCGGTGTGCTGGTGGGCGGCATGTGGGTGGCCAACATCTATTACTGGGGATTCAACCAATACATCATCCAACGGACGCTGGCGGCCAAGTCGCTCAAGGAATCGCAGCGTGGCATCCTGTTTGCCGCCGGTCTCAAGCTCATCCTGCCGTTGATTGTGGTCATTCCGGGCATTGCGGCTTATGTGATGACGCAAGATGCTGCGGTGATGACCAGTCTTGGTGAGGCTGCGGCCAATAAGCCTCCCACGGGTGCGAACCCTGATTATGCTTACCCTTGGTTGCTTCAGTTCTTGCCCACCGGACTCAAGGGGCTGGCCTTTGCGGCTTTGGCAGCGGCGATTGTGTCGTCTTTGGCGTCCATGCTGAACAGCACGTCGACCATCTTTACCATGGACATCTACAAGCCCTACATCAACCCGGGTGCCGATGACCGCGCCACGGTGCGGATGGGCAGGATTTCTGCCGCGGTGGCCTTGGCGATTGCTTGTGTGATGGCACCGCTTCTCGGAGGCATTGACCAGGCGTTTCAGTTTATCCAAGAGTATACAGGAGTGGTGAGCCCGGGCATCCTCGCGGTGTTCATCCTCGGTCTGTTTTGGAAGAAGACGACCAACCGCGGTGCCATCACGGGCGCGCTGGCGTCCATTCCGATCGCGATGTATTTCAAGGTGGCGCCCAAGGGTTGGTCTGACAGCGCACTGTTTGTGGACCTCCCTTTCCTGGACCAGATGGGCCTCACGACGCTCCTGACCATGGCGGTCATCGCGCTGGTGAGCCGGTCTGAGGGCAAGGGTGCGGATGATGCCAAGGGCATCTCGCTTTCGCGCAGCACCTTCACTACTGAGCCCATCTACAACATCGGTGCCTTTGCGGTGCTGACAGTGTTGGCCCTTCTCTACGCCTTTTTCTGGGGCTGATTAGCGGCCCATGGCCGGCCAGTTTTTGTGGACCACAAAGCCGCGGGAAATCTCCTCCCAGCCGGCCTCTCCCTCGATGACCACGGCGCACATCAGCGCGCGGTGCGTCCGGGAGAAGTGGTCGGAGAGGACCTGTTCGAGCCGTGTCCAGTGCAGCGGAGGGTCGCTGCCTTCAGGGTGGAAACGGCCGAGCCATCGGCCTTTCGGAAGGGGGAGAATGCGCACGGCGTCATTGCCCATAACGAGGTGGGCCTCATCGGGCTTGCACCACCAACCCGCGTTGTATTCGGGGTGTGCCCACTGCGGCTTTCGGTGACGGTGCAGTCGGCTGAAATGGTGGAAGAACCAGCCTTTCATGAGCAGCACAGGCTCGGGAGAGGCGATCCGTTTTTCTTGGAGCAGTGACCGGCCGGCGGGTAAGCGGGTGGCCGCGAGTTGGGTCACGAGTTTGTCCATTTTCACCCTGAGGGTGTCGTGACGGCCGGAGGGTCCCACCCATTGCCCCCAGTTGCTTTCATCTTCGGCGGCGAGGTAAAACTTGCTGGCGACCTCAAGGTGCAAGGTGCGCCCATGCCGCAGGTCTTCCACGAGGAAGTCGAGTTCACCCACGGTGCGCTTGCCCTCTTGCAGTTGTGCGCTGTGGGCGAGGAGCTTGAAATGGGGGCTGGCATCGAGCCAGCATGCGATGAGGGCTTCGAAATGTTTGCCCAGCAATTGGCCATGGGGGTGAAGGACCTCCGGTGGCAGCGGCATGCTCCCCGAGGCGATGTCTTGGGCCCAGCGGTTGAAGAGCGGGGCGTCCGCTGTGAGGGCGTCTTGGCACCAGGCGTTGTCGAGCACCTGAAATCCCATTTGGGGGTGGTGGGCCATGAGTGGCGCGGACCCAACAGCCCACCGCAACCGCATGAGCGCGGCCAATGCCTCGGGGTGCGCAGTGAGCGCCGAACGCCATTCTTCAAGCCAGGGGTCTTGCACGGGTGCGAAATTCTACCTTCGCGTCCGAATCCCATGAGAACCGTAGCACAGATTCCCCACCGCGTGATGCGCATTGTCATCCAGGAATGGAATGAGAAGTATCACGTCCAGTTCACCTGGGGCCCATTGGAGCAGACTTATCGGCTCCCTGTGGAGGGTGCGGGTGGGCTGCAAACGGTGCAATCCTTTGCACAGCGGCTCATCCCGGAAGTAGAGCAAATGTTTCTGACGATGAAGGTGGCACGCAGTACAGCCTGGAATTCAGGGACACCAGATGAAAAGACGCCATGACGACGGCAGAAGAAAAACGGCACCAGCACATTGTCGAGTACATCCTGTACATCTGGCAGATGGAGGACCTGGTCCGCGCGGTCAACCTCGACCTCGCGGCTTTAAGGGCGCACTTGTCTTCGGCCTATCAGGGCGACAGGCTGGAAGCGGAACTCGCATGGTTTGGGGAGCTCATCCAGGCGTTGAAGGGTGAGAACAAGGCGGCCAAGGGCCATGTCTCGTCCTTGGATGAGGTCATGATTGAATTGACCTACCTGCACCGGACGCTGCTGGACGTCCTCAAGGATGAGGAGTACAAGTCGGCCGTGGAACAGGCCAAGCCGCACATTGAGGCGATGGCTGAGCGCGGTGAACCGACGGGTACGGAGGTTGAGTCTATGCTCGTGGCCTTGTACGGGTGGCTCGTGCTGAGAATGGGGGGGAAGACCGTTTCTAAGGAAACAGAGGAAAGCCTGGGTGTGATCCGTGACTGGGCCAATCTATTGGGTGGCCGCTACCTCCGGATGCGCGCAGGAGAATTGTGACGTTCGGCCTTTAGCTGGCCTTTTTGCGCTTGCCCTTTGGGGAGGGAATCGCCTTCGTCTTACTGCGGGAAGCGTGCATGAGGTTCCGCGTGGCTTGGGCCTTCTCGGAGATGCGCAACGTGAACAGGAACCGGGCGAAGCTGTCTACCCAATCACTGTGGGGTGTGCCTTCAGATACCCAACGCACTTGGCGCCCTGTATCGAGCAGGTTGGCGAGTTGCGCTGCGTCTGGGTTGGGGTTCACTAGGAAAACAGCACGGCTGTCGAGGAGGGCTTGTTCCACATTGGCGGTGATGAGCACCTCGGTGGCTGCACCGGATTCGCCTGACCACGCTTCTTCCAGCTGGATGTCCAAGGCAGGAAGGATGCTGTCAAGGCCTGTGAACAATTCCGGCAATGCTGCGAGGGCATTGGGCAGAATTTCGATGTTAAACGTGGGGGTAGTCAGTAGCATACTGTGAATTGTACGCAAGCTCACCCTAAAGGTTGCGTGCTGCCTAAAAACCGGTGGGTCAAGCGTCCACCATGGGTCGTGCATAACCGTTTGACTGGGGTGTATTGTGCAGGGGTAAAGTCATGAAATTCACTGTATATGGCGGCTCCAGTTCATCGCGCAGCAAAGTTCATTCTGTCCAACCCATCCGGGCTCGATGCATGGCGCACTTTTACGCGTGAAACCCACGCCCCGCTTGACGCGAGCCTGATGGCCGGTCAGTGGAAGGAGTGGTTCAAATGCAGCCATCCGGGCGATCCGGTTGGCGATGCCACTGCGGCATTTTCCGCCCGTGAAGGCAGCAGTCCTACAGGACGTTATGGCACAGTGGTGTGGTATCCCTGGCGTCAAAAGGCGGTTTTGCTGCTCGAGGAAGCGGAATTTATTGCTGTGCGGACCAACCGAAACCGCAACAAAATTCGGGGGGACGAACAGCAGGCACTCTTGGAGAAATCCGTGGGTGTCGTGGGGATGTCGGTGGGCCGCAGTGTGGCGATGGCCTTGGCCATGGAGCGGATTGTTGGGAGGTTGCACCTCGCCGATGCCGACACCTTGGAGTTGTCCAACCTCAATCGCATTCCGGCCTCGGTCTTCGAGCTCGGCACCTCAAAGTTGGTGTCAGCGGCACGTGCCATCGCCGAAATCGATCCTTACCTCGAAGTGGAGCTGTGGCCTTCTGGCTTCGCCCCAGAGGTCATGTCGGACTTTCTCGGGGGCTTGGACGCCGTCGTGGATGCCTGTGATGACCCCGCCGCCAAAGCCTTGTTGCGATTGGGTGCCCGCGACCGCAGGATGCCGCTGGTCATGGAAACCAACGACCGCGGTCTTGTGGACATCGAGCGCTACGACCTCGAGGAGACGGAGGACTTCTTGCACGGGCGGCTGACGGCCGAACAGCTCACCGAGCTCGCCGGCGGTGGGGCTTGGACTCCAGAATTGCTGGATGCCTTTGTGGACCTTTCGGCCATCAGTGACCGGGCCCGCGAGAGCCTCAACGAGGTGGGTAAGACCTTGGTTGGCTGGCCGCAATTGCACAGCGATGTCGCGATCGGGGCCGGTATGGCGGCGACGGCCATCCGCCGACTTCTTCTGGGAGAAGACCTCGCAGATCAACGCATCAGATTCGATTTCAATGAGCAGCTCTCCATCGCACATACCGCGTGAAGCGGTAGACATCGCTCGGGGACTCAAAGAGGCCACCTTGCACGTGTTCTCTTCCTCAGATGACCTGGCTTTGTCGCGGCGCTTTGCCGAAGGGCACAAGGCGGTGTTGCGGGCTTCTGGCATCACCAACCTGACCTCTTTTGGGGAAGACTGGATGGGGGACCCTGATACCACACTGTTTTTGTTGACTTCGCAGAACGAGGAGGTCTTGCTGAGTGGTATGCGCCTGCAGAAGCGCCAGGAGCACCACGTGTTGCCCATGGAACAAGCCGTCGGCCATGAACATCCGGAAGTGGTCGAGGCGTTGAACCGATACCAAGGTGAAGGGTGCGGCGAATTCTGCGCTTTGTGGAGCCGCCGGGAGACCGCAATGGCGGGGATTGGGATGTTGCCCATGGCCTGTGTCGGGCTGGGACTGATGCCGCGTTTGGACATCCGTCACGGCTTTGCCTTCATGGGGGTCAACATGCGGCCCATCCAGAGAGAACTGGGGTTCGATATTGAGGAAACGTGGGGAATTGACGGGCAGTTTGACTACCCCGCGCCCCCCATTCGCTCGGAAATTGGACATTTCCGCTATCCGGAGAGCATAGAACAAGGAGCACCTGACGTACAGGCGCTGGTCCGCCGTGCAGCCGAAGAGCCGAGCCATGTCCACCAGATGGATGGGAGGTTCCACCGGATCAACTACCGCATACAGAATCACCTCGCCTGATGTGGAAGAGCCCGCCATACGGACGGGTGAACCTGCCTTTGTGGGTGTACTTTTTGGGGTGCGTTGTCCTTTTTTCAGGCTGCGTACCCTCCTCTGAACAGACGGTCGATGCCTTGCTGCTGGAGTCGTTTGCAGACCCTACGGGCTTTGTTCGGCCGGAGCAGGTGCACTTCAAGGAACGGCAGCTGGAACGCTTGGCGGGGGACCGTCCTAATCTGGGTTCTTCGGATGCTGCTTTTTGGATTCGGGTCTCGGGTTGGCAAGGTGCGCCGCGCAATGCGCGGGTGGTGTTGGACAATCCGACGCTAGATTCGGTGGATGTCTTCATTCTCGATGGTACGCGTGTGCTTGGAGCCGTGGAATCCGGTGCGGCCCACGGGCGCCCTGCAGACTTGATTCCTTTCTTTGCGCCGCCTTTGAATGAGGCCCATGAGTTGTGGTTCAGGGTGCGGAGTTCCAAGCCCATTTTGCTGCCTTTTTCGCTCACACAAGTGGACCGCGTGGAAGAGATGCGCGAATTGCGCGACTTGGCTGTAGCGGTGTATACAGGGATGGTGTTGGCCATCCTCATCTACAATATGTTCTTGGCGTTCAGCACGGGCCAGCGGACTTACTTCAGCTACATCTTCGTAGTCCTCACGGTGGGGCTGGTTCAGTGGAGTTTCAATGGGTATGACCGCTTGATCTGGGGGCAACACCCGTGGATGGCGGTCAATGGCCTGGTCCTGATGGGTGCGCTCAGCGGCTTGGCCGCATTGGTGTTTGCACGCCATTTCCTCGAAGTGCGCCGTCACACCCCCCGCTGGAACCGGTTGATTCAGCTTCTGTTGGGGGTGTATGCGGCGGCTTTGATTTCGGCCTTCATCGGACAGCCCCGCGTGGCCTACAATCTGGTCAACTTAGGCGCACTCTCGGCTCCGGCCATTTTGGTGCTCTCCGTGGTGAGTTGGCGAAAGGGCAACACCTCTGCTCTGTGGTTTCTCGTGGCGTGGACGATTTTCCTCATCGCGGTTACCATGCAGGCACTCAGGGACTTCGGTGTCGTGGCCTCTACTCAGATGACAGCAGCCTTCATGCCGATTGGAACGGTCTTGGAGATGTTGCTCTTGAGTTTCGCGCTGGGAGACAGGATCAACGTCTTGAAACGGTCCAGTGACGAAGCCAATGCCAAAGCGCTGGCGGCTTCTCTCGAAAACGAACGCATCGTCAAGGAGCAAAACGCCGAGTTGGAGGCCCGCGTGCGTCAGCGCACAGAGGATCTGGCCAAGGCCAACCGCGGATTGACCAGTGCATTGGACGATTTGAAGGGAGCCCAGGACCAGTTGATTCAGACTGAGAAACTGGCCTCGCTGGGTCAGATGACTGCGGGGATCGCCCATGAATTGAACAACCCCATCAACTATGTGCAGTCCAATGCGACCTCCCTGCGGCGGGACCTTGAAGAACTGATTGAGGTGGTCAACGCCCATTCTCAAGCTTTGGATGCGCTGTCAGAGGGGTCCACGGGCGCTATGGAAATGGTGAGTGGGGCCCGTGACAAGGCGCGCTCGTTGGATTTGGGATTCCTGATTGAGGAAAGCCGGCAATTGATCCAAGGCATTCTCGATGGCGCGGACAGGACAGCGCACATCGTCGGTGGACTGCGGGTTTTCGGTAGGATGGATGGCGACAAACTCGTCGCCGCTTCCCTCGCTGAATTGTTGGAGGCCTCGATCACGGTGCTGGGCAACCGGGCACGTAACCGGGCGCGCATCGTGGTGGAGCTAGAGGAGGGTGTGCCCGATTTGTGGTGTCAAAGCGGCAAATTGAGTCAGGTCTTCATGAACATCATTGTAAATGCGGTGCAGGCTACGGAATCGAGGTGGCCGGAAATGGAGGACCGCGTGGTTGAAGTGACTTTGTCGGGTGTGTCCAACGAGGCTGGAGCCTGCGAGGCCTTGCAGGTGGTGGTCAGGGACAACGGAACCGGGATGGACGAAGTGACCCGACAGCGGATCTTCGATCCATTCTACACGACCAAGGATGTCGGCAAGGGCACGGGCCTTGGGTTGAGCATTGTCAAGGGCATCTTGGACGACCACAATGCCCAAGTTGTGGTCGAAAGTGAGGCCGATGCCGGCACGAGTTTTACGTTGACCTTTCCTTTGAATGCTGAGGCGTCGGCTGAAAGTGAAGCCGCTTGACATTGATACACATCTGAGCCATGGCTGAAGACATCATCCGCGTGTTGTACCTCGATGACGAGGAGCCCAACCTGTTTTCCTTTAAGGCGGCGTTTCGGCGTCAGTTTGAAATTCACACCTGCGTAGAGCCCCATCAGGCCGTCCGGTTGTTGGACGAACATGAGTTTCACGTGGTGCTCAGCGACCAGCGCATGCCACGCATTAGTGGTGTTGAGTTCTTCGAGTTGATCATGCCCGATCACCCCGATGTCAGTCGTGTCTTGGTGACCGGCTATGCCGATACGGACGCCGTTGTGGATGCCATCAACAAGGGACAGGTGTACCGGTTTGTATCCAAGCCGTGGAATGAGGAAGAGCTGCGCAACGTGATCGAAGCGGGCTATCTCTTAAACCGCTCACGGGTGCGCAACGCCGCCCAAGGCTCTGAGGTGCTGGCCATGCTTGACGGGCTGGCGTCTGATGTCACGGGATTGGTAGGGCGGCTCAGTGAGGGTGGGCCTGAGGCGGCTTCTGATGTGGAGGCTGCTTTGCGAGACCTCAAAGACAAGGTCCTCCAAGAACGACAGCGGTATGCTTTGTGGATGGACAAGACGGCCAAATGACCCCCGTCCTCTCAAATACAGAGGTTTCCTATACCTTCTCGGTCTCCTATGTTTCAACTTGCTAACTGATGGCGAAGCCCCCTGAATTTTGGTTGGTCGACGACAATGAAATCGACCGTGTGGTCAACGGCCGTCTCATCGAGGTGGCCTTTGGCAGCCAGGCGCGCAAGTTCAAAGACGGACCTGCATTTCTGGAGGCGCTCGCTCAGGATGCGGGTGTAGAGGAGGATGACCTCCGTGATGGCTCACCCCTGGCAGAGGGCGGCCTTGTCGTACTGCTCGACATCAAGATGCCCGGATTGGATGGCTTCGGCGTACTCGAGCGCATGGAGACCTA
>JAKMCW010000155.1 GCA_022428205.1 Flavobacteriales bacterium | reverse complement strand
AGGTCTGGTAGTTCAGTTGGTTAGAATACATGCCTGTCACGCATGGGGTCGCGAGTTCGAGTCTCGTCCAGACCGCCAACCCAAATCGAGAGTCCCTCAGCCCCAACGGCTGGGGGACTTTTGCTTTACGAACTAAAGCGAGCTTCCTTTCTTCGACTGTTCCGTTAGCCTGCTGTCATCGTCCTATGTCCCGGCGAAGTCTTTGCGCAAGGCGAAGATTGGACCTTGCCGAAATTGTTGGCAATCATTTGACTACGGAACAAACGGCTTGGATATCGGGAATATCTTGGGTCAAAATCAAACCAATGAGACTGTTTCCCATCCTTGCTATGGCCCTGCTCGCAGGCTGCAGTGTCACACCCGATAATTCGGCCAATGACACCTATCAAAAGAACCTGGCCACAGCCAAAGCTGCGACGCAAGCCCACATCGACGCCGACTATGACGCCTGGTTAGGTTATCACACTGAGGACGCTGTCATTTGGGATGCCGGTTACGGTACAGACAAGATGACCACTGCCGAAGCGGCCAAGACGTTTGCTGGCCATCACGATGCCTTTGATGGGATCAACACCGCACGAGAAGTTTGGCTTCCGGGGGTAGATACACTGAGTCTACAGGCTGACGGCAGTGTGCGCGCTTATTTGAACTGGACCGCCACGTCCAAGGCAAATGGCAACAAGATCAATTTGCGGGCTTACCACTATTGGAACTTCAGCGAAGACGGCAAAATCAACCAAGAAGGAGGCTTCTATGATGCTGGTGGTTTGGTGACGGCTGCCACTGCTCCACCTCCGCCAGCACCCGTAAAGGAGGGCGAAGAAGCTGAATAAGCTCCATTTCCATTCATCGAAAAGGGCGGCCTGGTGCCGCCCTTTTTCATGGAAGTACATCATCTGACTGGGACTCTCAGCACTCTGGCGCATCTTGATGCCATGAAGCGGACGACGATAGTGCTCATGTCTACTTGGTTGCTCTTCGGCTGTGACTTGAAGGCGCCCAAGATCAACATCTCACTGAAAGAGGCACCGGCCCCAGCTGAAATTGGAGTGAAGCTCGACAGCCTGCATGGTGCAGGCGAGCACGCCGGCGCGGTGGTGGTGATGCGCGAAGGCGAAGTATGGGGGCAGTGGTTTCACGGTGTGGAACGGAGTGGGGGCGATCGGGTCTCGGGTGCGTCGATGTTTCGATTGGCAAGCGTGTCCAAGCAGTTCACGGTGGCAGGAGTGCTAACGGCAGTAGGGCAGGGACGGCTGGCGTTGGATGATGACATCAGGGTGTGGCTCTTGGAGTGCCCCTACGAGGGGGTGACGGTGCGCCATTTGATGCAGCACGTTTCCGGGATTCCGGACTTCTACATGGATCTGCCGATTCCTGATCGGGGGTTTCTGGGCATTGCTGATGTCGTGGCTGCCCTGCCTGACGCGCCACCAATGGAACGCGCAGCGGGCGCGGCGTTTGAATACAGCAACACAGGCTATGTCCTGCTGGCGGGATTGTTGGAGCGGGTGTATGGCCGGCCCTTTGAGGAGCTGATGATGGCCGAGGTGTTTGAACCCGCCGGACTGGAGTGCACGCGGGTGTGGAACCTGTTTTCCAAAGACAAGGATTGGCTCCACAAGACGTGGAGCATGGAGGGTGTGGACCCGAATGCGCCGCAGATCGACCCTACCGAACTCGATGGGGTGGCGGGCGACGGCGGTGCGTTTATGTGTGCCCAGGATGCAGCGCGGTGGAATGCATGGTGGACGTCAAATGCAGCTGTCCCGGATTCCATTCGCTTGCAGGCCTTTCAGCCCGCTGTTTTGAGCGACGGGAGCCAGAGCGATTACGGATTTGGGTGGTCGCTGCCGGATGCTCACCACGTGGCGCACTCCGGCGGATGGCTGGGTGCGCGCACGTGGTGGTGGCGGTCGTTGGATGGACAGGATGCGGTGGTCGTCTTCAATCACACCGGGTCGGAATACGCCACCGAAGTGGGGCGGGCCATCCGCGATGCGCTGTGGTGAGTTTCACTCGATGGCGTAGCGTTGCTTGACGTTGACGAAGGCGGTTTTGAGCTTGCTCGAGGTGTTGAGGGTACCACCCCAGCTGAAGCTCTCGTCGGAGTTGGTGCCGAGGATTTGAAACACGCCAATGCTGGTTTCGAGGAGGTCGCCGAGTTCGCCGCCTCCGCCTTGCACCGCGGTGCGGGCACGGAGTTGGCCGTCCTGTGACGCTGCTTCGATCATCTGAATCTTTAGTTCGCCCAATTGCGTGTAGTAATACTTTGGGGGGTAGGAAGTGATGTACACGTCTTGCTCGATCAGTTCCGTGACTTCATTGGCCAGGCGCTCCACCAAGTCGATGTCGTTGGAAGTCACCTTGAAATCCCGCCTGAGCCGATAACCATTAAAGACTTGCTCGCGGTCGACCAAGTCTCCCTCGTCATTGTAGTGGTTGACGGTCTTGTTCTGAGGGATGATGTCTATGGACAGAAAGGAATAAGCCTCCTGCGGAATTCCTTTTCCCGTTAAAAACGCCTCGACCACAGCTTTGTCCTGCTTCATCAAGGCGTAGACCTCTTTCAGGTCGGTTGCCTTTCTGGTGAATTGACCTTGCCACACTGCGAGGTCCGAAGTGAAGTCTACGGAAGTCGAGCCTGTAACTGCGATGTCGCTGGCTTGGCTCGGAAAAAAATAGCGGCCATTGAGGGCAACAAGGCAGGCAGAAGCCAAAATAGTGACGGCCAAAACGGCGGCCAACGAGGGGATAAGAAGGGGGTGGCGGTGCATGGACAGGTGTTAGAAGACACAACGTTGTGTCATGAAATCAACTGCCGTGCTTCAAGAATATTGTTTGCTCCATGCAACCCTGTTGACATAATTTTGGTACGGACCACGGGGCATCTTTTTTGCTCCAAAACCAAAACAACATGAATTACCGCAACCTTTTGGGCCTGGTGGCCGTTTTCGCACTCATCACAGGATGTGATGACAGTACTGAAGCTTGTGACGAAGGCAACAAAGCCGTCATCACCATCTTCAACAATTCCGTTTGCACCCCTGACGTGGACATCACGGGCGCCAGCTCAATCTCTGACATGGGAGTTCTAAGCACAGAGACTGTGGAAGTGGACGCCGGCACGATTGATGTGGACTTTGGATTGTCCTTCATTTCCTTGTGCACTGCGCTGGATACTTCAGTGACGGTGGCGTGTGGTGATTCTGTCTACATCGAGTTTGACGGCTTGTAAATCGCCTCTTACGTCTTTCAAAAAAGCCCGGTGAACAGCCGGGTTTTTTTGTGCCTCGGTACAACCATTGTCTCACAAGAGAGGTTCCAACCACATGCCTCCTTACCCACACCGCATCCTGTTTGGCCTTTTGCTCCTAGCTTCTTCTTTCTTGGCCCCCGCCCAGGAACAGTGGATAGAGATGGCCTCATTTGCTGGCAATGGTCGCCATCATCCCATCACGGTCGCCAACGACAGCTACGGCTATGTCATCGCCGGGCAGGCAGGGTTTGCAGCGTTGAATCTGGACGACGTTTTTCGCTATGACCCGATTGGCGACACATGGGAATCTATGCCGGCGTTTCCCGGTGGCGGGAGGGGCTATGGCTATGGCGTATGCGAAGGCGACGATGCTTTTGTAGGCTTTGGTTCCAATGACAGCGGATACCCCACGGATTGGTGGCACTTGGACATGGCTACCGGATCATGGACGTCCATGGCATCATTTCCAGGGGTCGGACGAAACCACCCTGCCATGGTACTGACCGGAGGAAAGGTCATGGTCGGCTTGGGCAGTAACGATACCGGAAACCTGGGGGATTGGTGGGCTTACGACATCGCGACGGATACCTGGGAGCAGCGTGCAGCTTTTCAATGGGGCGACCGCCACCACCCGTTTTATTTCGGCATTGATGGTCAGGCCTATGTGGGCTTTGGTCACGGTGATACCCAGAATGGCAACCTGACCATTTACAATGACTTCTATCAGTACGACCCCGCTGCGGACACTTGGGCGCCCAAGGCGGACTTTCCAGGCGAGGCCAGGGTGGCGGGCACCCAATTTGCAAAGGATGGGTTTGGCTATGTGCTGAGTGGAGATGGTGACGATCACGGGCCCTTAGATTACGGTGAGCACTGGCGGTACAATCCGGCGAGTGACACTTGGGCGGAAATGCCGCCCCACCCCGGAGGCGCGCGCTGGGCGCCGGGCAGTTTTGTGCTCGGGTGTTATGTCTACCTCACCTCAGGCTTGGAAGGCGTCACAGACACCTACCACCAAGATTTGTGGCGGTTTTCCCTTTCTGCAGATTGCGGATGTACAGACCCTACCGCGGTGAATTACTCTGGTGATGCGGTCAACGACGACGGCTCTTGTTGTTATGTCGCTGGCTGCATGCAGGAATCTGCGATCAATTACAATCCGGAGGCCTGCCAGGGCGATGGCTCGTGCATAGCGCCCATCCTCGGTTGCACGGATGCAGCCTCCGCGTTTTATGTGCCGGAAGCCAATACGGAAACGGCTTTGGGCGGTCCGCTATCGTCGACAGAGTTAGGCGCAGGTGGCTTCCATTTCAACGACATGTGGGACATGACGTTTGATGTCTCAGAGCCTACGGTATTGGAGAGCGTAGACGTCCTGGCCGAAACCGGCTTCAACCTCACGGTGTACATCAGAAATGCGGCCGGCACCACGCTGTTTGAGGATGAATTCGGTTTGCAAGAGGGGTGGAACACCTTGAATGTAGATACCGAGATACCAAACGGCACAGGGTTTTCCATCGGAATTGAGGGAGCCAATGAAGGCCTGTTCAGAAACAACGCCGTGCCCGGTGGCACATTCCCCATTGCGGTTGCGGACCGCATGAGCATTACAGGCAACACCACGGATTCGCCTCAGGACTATCACTACTATTTCTATCGTTGGGTACTCTCAGCGTCGTGTGACGGCACCTTGGACATTGAAGCCAGCCATTTGGACACACCGAGCATGTATCCCAATCCGGCAACGGGTCTTGTAGTGGTTCAAGGGCTAAAGCCTGTTGGCTCGTTGGCATTGATGGATCTGCTTGGTCAGGTCGTCAGAACCCAGGATATCTCGGGTGAGCGCCAAGAGTTCAGGCTCGATGGCATTGCACCCGGCGTGTACATCCTGTCCAATGGGCGGAATTGGACCCGCAGGTTGACCGTCCAGCGCTGAGTCGGACTCCGCCCCATATCTTCGGGGCATGACCAAGACGATTCTCAACACGTGCTGCTGTCTGGCATTGTGCATGACAACAGCCACCGCCCAAACGGTCCTGCTTCAAGCCTCATTTGACGATGCTGAAGTCCCAGCCGATTGGCTGCAGCAGACACTGTCCACGGATGGGGGGTGGTCGGCAGGCACCAATGCCCAATTGGAGAGCCAGTGGTGGCCCATTGCGCCGCATGGCACTTTTGTGGCGACCAACGATGACGCATGCGACTGCGACAAAAGCGAGGACTATCTGATCACACCTGAGCTGGACTTTAGTGGGGTGGATGAGGCGATCCTCGCGTTCTCGACCTACTTCGATGGCGGAACGTACGAGGGGGTCACGGAAGGCGCTTTTATCGAGTACAGCCTTGATGGAGGGGAGACCTGGGTCTTGATGCAGGCGCTGGTGGGATCTGAAGACGGGGCTTGGGACTTCGAAGTGGTCAACCTCGAAGACGTAGTAGGCGAGTCTGCGGTCCACTTGGCTTTTCGGTACAACGATGGCGGCGGCTGGTTGTATGGCTGGGCCATAGATGATGTGACGGTTATGGAGCCCGGTGGACTTGACCTTGCCTTGACCAGCCTTGGCCTCGATGACATCGTGCTGGCGCCTTCGCAAGGAGACGTGTCGGGAACGGTGGTTAACCTCGGTGCGGACACCATCAATTCATACACCATCGCTTGGAGCATGGGGCCAGCTTCTGGGGAAGTAACCGTAGACGGACTCTCGCTCGGGTTGGCCGACGCGGATGACTTTTCATTGCAAGGGGAGTTGCCTTTTGACTTGAGCGGCAACTACACCGTCACTGCGGAAATCACAGCGGTCAATGGAGTGGCTGACGATGTTTCCTCGAACAATGCGCAGTCCGCCGATGTCACGGCCATCTTTTTCGGAGAGTATCCCGACGGCAAGGAGTTGCGCGAATACTATTACTACGAGCCCTCAACGGCGCCGGACAACTGCCCCTTGGTGTTTGTCTTCCATGGGTACACGGGCGATGCAGAGGGCATGATCAACTTCACGGGTTTCAATGCCCTCGCCGACGAGCACGGCTTTGCAGTCTGCTATCCCCAGGGTACAGAGGACGGATCGGGCAACCAATTCTTCAATGTCGGCTATGCCTTTCACCAGAGCGAAAGCGTGGACGATGTGGCGTTTGTCTCGGGGTTACGGGCTGAGTTGATCGAGACTTACGGCCTTGATGCTGCGCGTGTTTTTGGTACGGGCTTCTCCAACGGCGCAGACTTCTGTTACCTGCTGGCCTGTGAGGCGTCTAACGAATTCAGGGCGGTGGCTCCCATTGCCGGCATCCTCATGTCTGACATTCAGGCCACATGCAGCCCAGAATACATGGTACCCATCCTGGAAATCCACGGCACCGATGACGACGTCAGCCTGTATGAGGGTGACTTGGAAAACGTCGATGGTTGGGGTTCCTATCCGAGCACTCCGGATGCCATGGCCTTTTTTGTCAACCTGTTTGGACTTGGCCTTCAAGAGGAGGGCAATTTTCCCGACGATGTCAATTGGGATGAATCCACAGTTGACTTTCAGAAATGGGGTCTGGACGGCGCTTGTCCCCAAGTTTGGTTGTACACCGTCAATGGAGGAGGCCACAGCTGGCCGGGGGCCTGGGGCAACCAGGACATCGATGCTTCACGCGAAGCATGGGACTTCTTTGCTCAAGCGTGCAGCGAACCCATGTCAGTGGCAAACCTCACGCCCACCGGAGACCGCTCAGTGGTTCGCATTACGGATGTGCTCGGCCGGGAGGTCCATCCAGAGCCCGGCATTTTGCTGCTGTTCCAATACTCCGATGGGAGCGTGGAAAAGCGGGTGTGGACGGAGTAAACCGACATCAGGATGGAGATTCCGACCATGGTCAACCCAGAAATCAACCTGAGTGACCTCCCCGATGTGGAAGCGGTGACCTTTTTGCCGGTCAGTGAGAAGTACAGGACCATGCGCCTCGCACTTTGGGGCAGCGTCCAAGTGTTGCTGTTGGCCGCCCTCTTGTCTCCCTATCTCCTGTATCGGTTTGGCGGCGAGGAAGACTTGGCCGCCTTTAGCCAGTGGTGGTGGCCCGTGGCGGCGCAGGCCGTCTTGGCCATCCTGTGGGGGCTCGAAGAATGGAAGGGTTTCGAGCGCAGGGGATATGCCGTGCGCGATCGGGACATTACCTACCGCACGGGCTGGCTGTTCCGGTCGACAACCACCGTCCCGTTTGGGATGATCCAGCATTCTGAACTCTCTCAAGGACCCATTTCGAGGATGATGGGGTTGAATCACCTCAAGATTTTCACGGCTGGTGGAAGCGGCAACCTCCGGATTGCGGGCTTGGCCGAGGAGGATGCGCAAACTTTGAGGTCGGTGATTGAAGGGAGGACAAGAAGATGAACCTGGACCTCGCCGTCCCCAGAAGACAGCACCCCCTGGGGGTCATCATCCTGGCCACCAAGTTTTCTTGGCATGTGGCAAAAGCAGGGTGGCCGGCCCTTTTGGGCCTGTCGTTTGGCAATATCAAGTGGTACCATCTGTTGGTGGTTCCCGCGGTTTTTTTGGTGGTGGGCGGATTTGCCTTTGTGTACTACCTCCGGTTTCGCTTTTACGTGGAAGCCGATGCATTGATTGTGGAGCGCGGCATTTTTCAGCGCGAACGCCTCCAAATCCCATTTGAGCGCATCCAGGCGGTACAGTTGTTTCAAGGACCAATCCAACAACTCTTCGGGTTGACTGGCCTGCGCGTGGACACTGCGGGGTCCTCAGGCAACGAAGTGGAGCTGGTTGCCGTGAAACTCATGGAGGCTGAGGGGCTTCAACAGTTCTTGCGGAGTAAGATGGACGGTCCTCGAGAGGGGGAGAGCGCCCAGGATGTCGCGGGGTCGTCATCTCCTGATACGGCGCTCCCTGAGGCTGACCCACTTGTGTCACTGGGATGGGCAGACCTGCTCAAAGTGGGTTTTAGCCAAAACCACATCCGCAGTGCCTTTATCGGCTTGGCGGTCGTGATGTCGCTTTTTCAGGGAGTGGAAGAGCAGGTGTCCGCGTGGATTGCTGGATTGCCGGTGATGGCCCTTGCTTTTGCCGGCTTGGCCGCCACGGCCTTGATCTTGCCAAGCTTGGTGCTCATGATGTTCATTGGTGTCGCTACAAGTGTGGTGTCTGTGGTGTTGAAATACTGGAAACTCCACAGCACCTTAGGAGAGGACAGCCTGTCACTGCAAATGGGGCTGTTGCGCCGCAACGTCTTCGAAGTGCCCTTTCAAAAAATCCACCTCACTGAGTGGAAGAGCAATTGGTTGAGGAGGGCATTGGGTTATGAGACCTTGCGCATCCAACAGGCACAGGCCGAGGGAGGACGCGGTGGCGTGCGCATTTTTATTCCCGCCATGCAAGCACACCACAGGTCGGCCATGGAGGAGCGGCTCTATCCTGATATCACTGCGGGCGAAGTCGTGTTTGATGTGGTCCCGGCCCGTCGGTTGCGCTGGATATTGCTTGCGTTCGCCGCATCACCGGCTTTGGTGGTGCTGTCGTCGCCACAAGGGGTCAATGTTCTGATGGGGTTGTTGTGGTTGGGTCTCGTGTTTTGGACCACTGGCCGGCGTTATTCGTCCTTGCACATGAAGGTTTACCGCAACGCGGTGGTCTTGGAAAGGGGGTGGTTTTGGCGGACCCGCACTTTGATCAAATTGAGTCAGCTACAAGGCGTCGAATGGAAGCGCCATGCTTTGCTCGAGCGTCGGAGGATTGGACACATCGTCTTTCATACTGCCGCGGGAGCAGAACGGTTTGGGTATATGGACAAGGGTAAAGCGCTTGCCCTCAGGAATTTCGCGCTGAATCAGGTGCACTCAGCACATGGCCGCGGGGCTGACTGAATTTTTGTTGCCCCGTGGGCGCGTTTGAATTGACACCGGAGAGAAGCAACCATTCCCCTTTTCAGGTTGTATTTTTCGTGAACCTGCTGGTATGAACACCTTGACTGACTCAATAGCTGCTGCTGTTGCGCAACTTCCTGTGACCTCATTGGAAGATGTAGCAAATGTGCAATTGATGCGAAGGTTTGACACGAAATATGTCGTTCCCGATAGTTGGTTGCCCGAGTTGGTCATGAAGATGGCGCCAGAGGCCCACCTGCTCGAGATCAACGGGACATTGGAATGTCGTTATGACAACCTCTACTTCGAATTGCCTGGAGATCAATTTCTTCAGGATCACTTGAGGGGGAAGGCCCGCCGGATGAAGGTGAGAAAGCGCCGGTATGACAGCAATGGAAAAGTATTCCTCGAAGTCAAAGAGCGCTTGCCTGGGGGACGCACCGTCAAAAACCGCATCCTCACCAGCAATGGACTCAATGCTGAATTCAATGCTGAGGAGATTGCGTTTTTGCGGGGGTATTTGACGGACCCCAAAGCCCTGATCCCAAGGCTGTCCGGCGCCTTCATGCGCACGACCATGGTCGACTTCAAACGCAGAGAAAGGGTTACCGTAGACCGTCAGTTGAGCGCGGCTTTGTTTGGAGCCCAAGCTGCCCCAATGCTGCAGAGTCTGGCTGTCATCGAGGTCAAGCAACCTCGGCCTGACCGCTACAGCCCCATTCAACTTTGGCTGCGCAGCAGAAAGGAGCGGAAGGGGCTCATCGGCAGAAAAACGCGCGTGAGTAAATACACCACTGCCCGCCTATCCCGTGATGGCAACATCACCGGACGCACTTACCTTGCCACTTTTCGGCGGCTTCTGGAGGCGAGCTCCTGGGCCGAGGACCTGCAAGCCTGAACCGCATATGACTGAAATCGCCCTGCACTTCGCAGCCAGCCTGCTTTCCTGTTGGATTATCGTTCGATTGATTTACCAATCGAAGGCCAAACGCAGGGACTATGTGTTCACCTTCATGATGGTGAGCGCGTCGGTATTTCTGCTGTGTCGGATGCTCAGCGGGGTCGAGTTGGATCTGGCCTTTGCCCTTGGCTTGTTTGCGATTTTCGGCATCATCCGATACCGAACGAATGTGGTGCCCATTAGGGAAATGACGTATCTCTTCTTGGTCATCGCCTTGGCGGTCATGAATGCCTTGGCGCCGGGATCTATGGGAGAATTGCCAGTGGCGTTGTCCAACATCGCTTTGTGGGCCATTGCCTTTGTGTTGGAACGCGTGATGTTCGTGGAGCATTTCGTGACCAAGCGCGTGGTGTACGACCGGATTGAATATCTCCACAAGGACAAGCGTGAAGCTTTGCGGGCAGACTTGTCCGAGCGCATTGGCGAGGATGTAGAGCGCATGGAAATCGGCAATGTCGATTTGCTCAGAGAGACCGCGGTCATCAAAGTCTCTTATCGCGGAAACGATTATTCAGAGCACATCGACCCCAGCGACAGCATGTGATGCGGGCTGCCCGTGGTATCCTCGTTTTCGGCTTGTGCTTGGCATCATACGTACAGGCCCAAGTTGTCATCAATCCGCCGCCTGGAAATGACACCGTGAGTGACACGTCGGAGTGGCGGGCTTGGTCAAGCCTGACCTTGGCGTGGAAGCCGGTCAAGCGCATCCAATGTGCTTTCACGCAACAAGCGCGATGGGCCGATGATCTGACCTCTTTTGACCGCCATTTCCAGCAATTGGAGTTGGAATGGGACCCCAAATGGAACAAGTTGGTGGAGGCCCATTCCCTGAGCTTCGGTATTCGTCACACCTCGAAGCCTGACAACAGGGGAGAGGTCCAAGGTGTGGATCGCTATCTGCGGTGGCAGTTAGATTATGGACTTAACCTCGGTTTGGCCCGGTGGGAAGTTTCTGGAAGGGTGCGTTATCAAAGACAAGTGGCATTGGCCCTGAAGGACGGGGCTGACCCCAATAGTTTTGGAAGGAAAGAAGCGTTCCGCTTCAAAGGCAGTGTGGGCTATAACATTCAGGGCTGGAAGTTGGACCCTGAATTTGCAGTAGAGCGATTTGCCTTGGTCCAACCCGAAGGTTGGGAGCCGGACGGAAGTTGGCGCATGCGGTTGGGAACTTCCTTTAAGCCAGGCAAGCGTCAGAAGTTAAAGGCCTTCATTCAGTGGGATGGAGAAGGGCAGTATTTCCCTACCGAGGTGGGGGTCCCGTTGGCCGCAGTAGGAGCCGGGATTGACGACATCCGAGAACACGGGGCCGTAGAATGGACCGTTGGGTTTGGATGGCGGTACCGCTTCAAATCGCCTTAGCGGAGCAGGAAAGGCCCTAGCGAAGGGTGACCATTGTTTGACCGGCGTATCGCACAGTAACAATGCTCGTACCGTCTGTCTGAGGCCAAGGCCAACGCATCTGACCGGCGGGAATGAGGGCGCTGCGCTGATGGACAAGCCTTCCGGAGGCGTCCCAAGCCGTCACCTCGACCATTCCGCCTGTGGGACAAAAGAGCAAAATGTCGGAAGCTGCGCGCTGTGCAGTGAATGAAGGCGTCGGTTCGATCCCGCTTGTTGGGGCACCAAAACCGTGAAAAGTGACCACATCAGTGCCGGAGTTGGCCACTCCGAGGGTGTCCAGTGCTATGGCATAGCTGATGTCGGCGGGGCTGGAGAGTCCACCTGCGCCCGTAACCACAGTCTCGGCCTCAGTGAATTCGGCAGAGTACCGGGTGATGCGCGTAGGCGACCAAGAACTCACATAATACTGGCCGTTGCCGTCGTCATCAATGCCGTCGAGGTTGCCCAAGCCCGTGCCTGCGACCAAGGTGGTCACGTCGCCACTTTCCAAATCGACGGACAGGATGTCCGCATCGTTGCCCCAGCAAACCACGATGGCGCGGTTATTGGCCGCGTCAATCACCACGCCGTTGGGGATGACGCCAAGGTTGCCAGTCAGTTGGTTGTATGTCATCTGAGAAGGGTCCTGAGCATTAACGGTATACAATCGCCCGCCTTGAAAGTCGCTGATGGCCAAGAGGCCTTCACCATTGCTTCCCATGCCATTGAGAAACCCCACCCCAGGAATGACCAACTCGCCAAGCAATGCCGCAGAGGAGAGGTCGTAAGCGCGGATAACGTTATTGCCGATGGCAAACAATGCGCCATCCATGACCTCCATCCCGTGAGAGGCCTGCGCCTCTCCAAAGAAGGCCCAGTTGCCTCCTTGGTTTTCAGTGACCAGAAGGCTGCTGCCGTTGCTCACAAACCAGCGGTTGCCATCGGGGTCGTATTCGACCGCTTCGATGACATTCGGAGTCTGTGCGAGGGCGGAACTGGCCGCTACGGCGGCGGCAAGGAGCATGATACTGCGCATGCCCCGAAGGTAATTCTCAGCGCTTCAGTCGCAAGCCGTGCCGTACTCAGCGAGGAAGAGCAGGGCATCTCCCACGTCGACTTGGTCATTGCCATCGATATCGGCAATGCCACAGTTGCTCAGACAGCCAAATTCAGCCAGGACCACGAGCAGGTCGGGTGCACCAATCTGGCCGTTGCCATCCAAATCAGCTGGGCATGGCGCATCGTCCAGCACGAACTGCACGTACTCCACGAAGCTGTATCGCTTGACGTTCAAGGCGCGGTCGCGAATGGCAATGGCGCTGACGCCCCAAGTACCCGGTGCCGAGCCTGCAGGCAGGAGCGTGGTCAAGTGCACCGTGCTCCAGTCGTTGGCGCCTTCCGGCGGATACACCGCGTAGTAGAAATTGGCACCTCCAAACTCCTCCCATGCACTAAAGTGGAACTCCTCACCAATGGGATTGCGCAAGGTGTACGTGAGGTCCTTGACACCTGAAGCAAAAGCATCAAATTCACTGGTGTCCTGAATGGCCAACGTGAATTCTACCAGCGTCTCTCCATTGGGCGCATCGGGGTTGGAGGGGGTCGCCTCAATCGAGAAGCTGTTTAAATCCACTTCCGGCGCCAGCAAATCGGGATAGGACGTCTCCATGTAGACCGAGTCCCTGTCCTCGGCAAAGATGTGTACGCCATCGGCATTGGAGTAGTTGGGGTCACCCGTGAAGTAAATCAGTGCGCTGTTGCCAGCGATGTCATCTGCTCCAGAGAAGTTGACGGTGTAATGGCCCGTCGGGAAGTAATGGGGTACTGGCAGCTCCATCTCATGGTGCTTGACTTCATCGTAACCATTGGTAGCAAACTGATTGGATTGGATGTCCATGGAATAACGCTGCCCATAGTCCGGATCGGTGGTCGGGAAGGAGATGCGCGTGAGGCCGCGGCTCAGCGGAATCTTGTCCCAGGTGTGATAGCTGACCTGTATGCCCTCCACTGTGGCGGGACCATCGCTGCCATCGCCCACTGTAATCGCAGCAACAGGTTCCATCAAGAAAGTGTCGTCGATGTATTCTGGAGGGGTGATGTCTTCCAAAGGATTGTTGAGGAACAATCGAAGCCCAATCGTGGCTGGACTTTCATATCGGTCATTGCCCACAGCGTCCCAAATGTGCAGGCCATCGAAATTCCACCAGCCCGCTTTCATGTGTTTGTTCAAGCTCAGTGTCCCCGTGAGTATGGAGTCGCTGCTGCCGTTTTGAGGGGCCAACCACATGTCGAAAATGGTGCCTACCGCGCTGACAAACCTCACTTGTCCACTGGCTGCGCCATCTACTGAAGGGTCGTCGCTGTGCAAATGAATGGTGAGTGTGAACTCCTTGTCGTCCATCGGGTCTCCGACGACCTCCACATCCGTCCCCACGATCTTACCAGGATAGGTGTAATCTGGAAAGAGGTTGAATACTTCGAACGTCAATTCCTCTGTGATCATGGCGACGTAACGCGCACCGTGCATGACCCGGTCCCGAATGAAGTCATACTTGTCAGGGGCATGCGTCAGGAGAACCTGAGGGTTGGAGATGTAGTATGCAATGCTCTCCGCCATGTCTTCATTGGGGTTCATGGCGTGCGCATATGCACTGACAAACTCAGTCGTGAGGGTGCTTGACCATCCGCTCGGAGCATTGGGGTCCTCGAACCAACCCCCAAGCTCCGTCCAATCCATACGGAGTTCCTCATCAAAGGTGTATTCCCAGAGAAAGTGCGCTTTTTCATGAAGGATCAAACGGTGGATGTAGTCCATGGAGAAATTGGCAAAGCCACTTTCCATCCATTCGATGGTCTCCATACCCGTCCAGGCAATAGCGGGCGCGGTGGGATAGAAGGGGTTGGGCTGTCCATTGATGCGGCGAACGAGCTTGGACAAACCATCCTGTTTGCGCATGCCTTCTGGAAACTCCTCGAGCATCCCCATGATTTGCAACTTTTCCCAAGCTGGAAATGGCTGGAAGTTGGTGTGCGTTTCACTCATCAAGGCCTCGAGTTCATCACCGGGGACCATGAACTGAATGCCGTAACGGTCGGTGGCAATCTCCTGGACGAGCCAATCGTTGGCCCCTTCCTCCGTCAGATGAGAAAGCAAGGCCTTGAACAAGCGACGGCTAAAGAACTGCCCTTGATCCCCATCAAAATTGACGACGAGTGGTTCAGCATAGGTAAAGGCGTCTTTGGACACTGTGATGACCTCCGTGCCATCGATGGTTTCGACCATGTAGTCGCCATCAAGGAGGTCGTCCGTCAACCTCCAAACAGCGACAACAGGTGTTCCATTCTCATCGCTGCTGACGCGCGGGTAGGGCAAGGATGAGACGCCGGAATGAAGCTTGAACGCATCGTCCGTAGTCCACGCCAACTCATGGTCATCCAATACAAAACCATATTGCTGAAACAGGGTTTGAGCGCTGAATCCGTCGGGAACCTCGTAAGAACTCCCGAGCACATCAATGACCGGAGGAGAAGCAGGTACGAATTCAGTAGCGTGGCCAGCAAAACTGCCGTCCTCTTCCCAGGTGAAGGTGTAGGTAGTGCTGTCACCTTGAAGCAAGGCAACGTCCAATGTGACGCTGGTGTTTCCTGAAATTTCCAGGCTTTGGGCGCTTGGGGTCGCATATCCAGGTGCATCGATAGAGAGCAACCAAGGACCAGGGTCAATGTCAAAAGTGTTTGACACGGGGGTGTCCTCGCCAACACCAACAATGGCAGCATCAAAAAGGCCGCCTACTCCACGTTCAAGGGTCAGCGTGGCGTCGGCATCTTCTGCCAGGCCTTCGACGGTGACCTGCAAGGCAACATCTTGTGCAAGCAGACTGGGCGCAGTAAAAGCGAGTAGCAGGAGGGGCAAGCAGAAAGGGTAGCAACGGTCCATGCCCCAAATTAGCCCAAAACATGTCCGACTACCAAAGGGTCTCTATCTGTGAAGCGAGCCCAAACACACCGTAACCTGTGCTTGTATTGCTGTAGATGGAAGAAGGATTGGCAAAAGGGTTGTCCTCACTTTGCCAGTGTGTTTCGAGTGATTGGTAAAAATCCGCGAGTGGAGCATCCAGCAGCATGACCTTCAATTTGAGTATGGGCAGGTCTTCATCGGGTTCATACCATCCTTCCCAGCGCTTGTATTCCAGTATGATGTCATCAAATGACTGGTTATCAAGGCCCTGATCGTCGGCAAGGCTGCAATTGCACGCATTGTTGAACGCCACCCTGGGGTCCAATGCAGCCTCCATGTCGAGGTAAAGCACATACCATGTCGTATCACCGGGGTTGTATGTGTATCCCTGCAACAACTGAAAACCATAGACATCACGGACGCCAGGGCGGTTTTCAAGGTCCAATTCAAAGCGGTCGATGAACACGGCTTCACCAAAGTCAATGAGGGTGTCAGCGCCGCGGGTGAACTGTATGGAAGGTGAGGGTGTAGGAGGCTGGACGGCCATTGCCGACAGTGGCTCAAAGCCAGGCGCTTCTACGATCAACTTGAGTTCGCCCTCTGGCAAATCAAGTGGGGAATCCAGGGCCAGTACATGCATGGTTCGGCTGTCCCAATCTTCACCCACTTCGGCAGTGTCTCCAGCAGCCCATGTCAGCAGTGACTCCCCATCCTTTTCGATGCGCCCTGTCACTCCCGCAGGAATCGTAGAGCCGCCCAAAGTCAAAGTGCTGGAGGTTTGGTACAATGCCGCGACCGCACTTGTGTCACCAGCATACAGATTGACCGTAGCGGCCAAAGTGGGCGTGTGCTGAGGAAAAGCCACTTCGCTCACGACTCCATCGGCCCACTTCTCGCACCCCACCAAGAGCATGATGCTGGCGAGCAGCGCTCCGCATTTTAGAAACTGAATTGCCATGCTACTGAGGGGATGAAGGGGAATAAACCGTATTCGCGAATGATGGGGGTCCCGTCATTCAGCGTTCCGGGCAGCGCCAAGAAGGGATTCAAATTGTTGTAGGCGTTGTAAACACTCAACACCAGTGACCTTTCTCCATGTTCTTTGATCTTGGTTCGGGTGGCGCTCAAATCCAAACGGTGATAAGGGCTCATTCGGTAAGCGTTTCGGTTGGAGGGGATGTTCAAGTCGATGGGACTTAATCCTCCTTGGTAATTCGGTATGACACTGCCATAGGTAACCTCATTGAGGGTGAGGGCCCGACCTGTTCCGTACACCCATGTGCCACTGAGGGTCCATTTGTCAGAAAGCTCATGTACCAGGACCACCGATACATCATGCCTGCGGTCATAAGTGAAAGGGAACCTTTGACCGCTGTTGACATCGTCGAATTGACGGTCCGTCCAGCTCAATGTGTAGCCAATCCAACCCGATGTTCGACCCTGTTTCTTTTGAAGCAACAATTCTGCACCATAGCTGCGGCCCTCACCCTGGGTGACCTGATCTTCCCATGAAGTACCCCCTTCAAAACCGAAGGCGGCGGAACCAAAGCTGGCGCCTTCTTTGTAGCCGAGCAGCCCGTCCATCTCTTTGTAGTACCCCTCTATGCTGACTTCGATTTCGCCCAGTGATTTCGCGGCTCCAAGCGCGGCTTGCCAACTCTGCTGCGGACGGATTCTGGCAGTAGAAGGGAGCCACAAGTCGGTAGGCAATGTGAGCCCCTCATTGGTCAGCAAGTTGACGAACTGGGTCATTTCTGCATAAGATGCCTTGAGCGCCATTCCACCCGGCAATCTTTTGTTGAGGGCCAAGCGGGGCTGCAGGGAGATATAATTGACCCCTTCCACAAACAAGGTGGAGGTGTGGGCGCCAATGTTGACTGTAAGGTCTTCATTGAGGTCTATTTCATCTTCGAGGTAAACAAAGGCTTCGGTCGAAAACAAATCGGGAGAACCGATGGTCGTGTCTAAGCTGAATTCTTGGCCGAAATCCAGAATGGCCTGTGTGGCTCCAGGCTGGAACCTGTGACGCGTGAGGTTTCCTCCAAACCGCACAAAGTGCCTGTTGTTTGGCGTGAAGTCAAAATCAATGCGCCCACCCAAATCGCGAATGCCAGAATTGTAGAGGGACGCAAATCGATTGGAAACAATGGAGTCACCTTCCTGTTCGGTCCCCCTGAAGTCAAAGCCGGTATTGAAATCATACCTGCTTTTCATGACCGTCAAGTTGCTGAAGAGGTTGGCACCCCACTCGTGATTCCACCGCAGCGCCAGGACTGAGTTGCGCCAATCCAATCCGAGGTCGAACTCCTCTGAACTGGTATTGAAGGTGGACTTGGTCCGCAACCCAAAGTCGTCAAGCCCTTGAAAAGTGCTGAGATAAAGCCTGTCCTTGTCTCCGAGTCTCCAATTGACTTTGGCGTTGAGGTCGTGAAAAAAATAGGCCGGATCGACCTCGGTGCCCTCCACAGCGGTGCTTTGGATGATGGGGTTGAGCAGCACGTCCAAATAGGTCCTGCGGCCACTGATCATGAAGGACGCCTTGTCTTTAGCGATGGGGCCTTCCAGCGTCAGTTTAGAGGCCAACATGGAAATGGACCCTGCTCCGTGAATTTCCTTTTTGTGCCCCTCTTTCATCGTAACCTCGATGATGGAGCTGAGTCGGCCTCCGTAGCGCGCAGGATAGCCCCCCTTCATGATGGAGACATTTCGAACTGCATCGGCATTGAACACAGAGAAGAAGCCAAACAAGTGACTGACGCTGTACAAGGGGACACCGTCGAGCATGATCAGGTTTTGATCCGGGCTTCCGCCCCGAACATAGATGCCGCTCGAGCCTTCGCTTCCAGATTGAACGCCAGGCAATAACTGCAGTGTTTTCAGTAAGTCCACTTCGCCAGCGACCGCGGGCAACCGCTTGATTTGGTCGACGGGGACATCAATCCGGGACATCTGCACCCGTTCCTCAATGCGTTCGGAAATGCCGCCCTCGACCACGGCCTCGCCCAATTGAAGCCCCGAAACCAAGGCGATGTCGAGCTTGAGGTCTCCAGAGAGCTCAAGCTGCAGCTTCTGTGGGGTGTAGCCTAAGTATGAAAAGAGCACTTCCTGTTTGCCCGCGGGCAAACTGATGCTGTAGTGACCATAGAGATTGGCCGTGGTACCTGTGGCACTGGCTGCATGCCAAACCGTGGCCCCAAGCAATTGCTCTCCACTCGATGCATCCTCGATGAACCCACTGATCACCCATTGCGCCTCCTGGGCTTGTGTTTGACAAAGTGAGCACAGCAGACACAAGGGGAGTAGGAGGAAGAGCCGATGATTCATACAAAGTGGAAT
Source organism: Flavobacteriales bacterium (assembly GCA_022428205.1). Classification (GTDB taxonomy): domain Bacteria; phylum Bacteroidota; class Bacteroidia; order Flavobacteriales_D; family Sanyastnellaceae; genus UBA8752. Next base: position 31,513 of record JAKMCW010000155.1, on the reverse strand, counting down.
GCCGTGCAATGTTATGGACTCCACGCAGAGGGGAACGCCATTTTTCGTGAATGACCCCGGTTTGTTTGCGGCACATCTTCACCACCACGGCCAGCGCAGAATGGTGCCCCGAGCTAAACTCTAATTACAGAGCTGTCCTATCCTTTGTTGAAGCCTTGGGCTTTGCGCTGGGTCGAAATCGACGCCTGGTGAATGGCCTTGAAGACCTCTTCGATGAAGTGGTCTGACAAGCCTTGTTCCGCGGCGGCAGCCTTTCCCTGTTTGAGAATGTCGTTCCACCGCGCAATTTGCAGAATGGTCATGCCATGCTCCTTCTTGTACAGCCCAATTTCTTCAGCAACGCCCATTCTGCGGGCCAAAAGGTCAATCAGCCCTTCATCGATCATGTCGATTTCAGCCCGTAAAGCAGACAGGTCCTCCCTGCCTTTTCCATTGCCTGGGGTCTTGGTCTCAAGAGATTGGATGATCTCTTTGAACCTAAAGGGGGTCACCTGCTGGGCGGAATCGGTCCAGGCGTCCTCCGGACTCGGGTGGACTTCAATCATCAGGCCATCAAAGCCCAAGTCCATCGCCATTTGCGCTACGTCAGGCACCATTTCCCGCTTGCCTGTAATGTGGCTGGGGTCATTGAGTAATGGGATGTCCGGGTGGGCATTGCGGAAGTCGATGGGGATCTGCCACAAGGGGACGTTTCGGTATTTCTTCTGTCCGTGCACGGTAAAGCCACGGTGAACGGCGGTCAACTTTTCTATACCTGCCCTCGAGAGCCGTTCGAAGGCGCCGGTCCACAACGCAAGGTCTGGTTGGGTAGGGTTCTTGACCGCCACAGGTAGATCGACCCCTTTCAGGCTGTCTGCAATCTCCTGTACTTGGAAGGGATTAGCGGTGGTTCTCGCTCCGACCCAAAGCATGTCAATACCCGCCTTCAATGCAGCCTCAATGTGCCGCGGCTGGGCCACTTCCACACAGACCTTGAGTCCAAACTTGGCTTGCACTTCTTGTAGCCAAGGCAATCCAGTGTTTCCAACACCTTCAAAAACACCCGGCCTTGTCCTCGGCTTCCAGATTCCTGCTCGGAAATAGTCAAGACCAACATCTTGCAAGTCAGCGGCAGTCGCCAAGATTTGATCCCGGGATTCCGCGCTACATGGACCTGCAATCAAGGTGTGCTGACCTTCCATACTGTCAAAGTAACGCCTTGAACAGGCAACGTACCGGGAATCGGGCACAAACAAACGGCGTCACCTGTGACCATGCCAAGGGTTGCATCGAATCAAGCATTTAACTTACCGCCATGAAGCAATTGATTCTTGTATTGTTTGTCGCCTTTGGCGCAGGGCTACATCCTGAAATTTCCGCTCAGGTTTCTGACCCCACCGTGCACATGGATCCCGCTGAGGTCCGGCTGCCCGCGACATGGGAAGCTCCCAATCCCCAGGTGCAATCGCAATTGCGCAAAGGCGCATTTTGGTCTGGCTTCAAGGATGCTCATCCCCGTTGGCAGGTACAATTCCACCCAGCGACACGAACGGTACACCGCGCTTATGGCCCGGCCATTCCTGTCGATAACACCCCGCAATGGATGGCAAATCAGTTGGAAGCCGCAGGATGGTCCATCGCATCAGGAGAGTGGACAGATACCAAGATGGGCAAGCATCAGTTCTACCGCACCACGCAAATGGCACAAGGTCGCCCTGTGTATGGCACCGAGTTGGTGGTCAAGAAGGCCGAGGCCGGCGTCGTCATGTGGGGCGCTCAGTGTTTCCCTCAGGCGACTTGGCCAGAAGGCTTGGTGAACTTGGACAATGAGGCGGTCAGTGCATCTGCCACTGATGGCCTCACCCTGGCCGATATGGAGGCAACGGTAGGGGGTGAGTCGTTGATTCCGCTGAAGTCTAGCGTCAATGAGCAGGAGGTGATCGACTTCAGGCCCGCTCGATCCGTTCTTGTTTCCGGAACTGCCATTTCTGGCGTCCCTGTCCAATACGCGACATGGGTTGACCTTGAAACTGGAGCCGTCTTGGAGCGCATCAACCAAGTCCAGCACGTGGGACAACCTCATGGCAACCCTAGCCGCGTGAAGCCCATGGGCCCTCCGGCATTGGTGCAAATGTTGAGTGGTCAGGTCACGGGAACAGTGTTTTTAACCCAGCCTTTTGAGCCCACAACAGAGGTAGGCCTGGCGAACTTGCAGGTAAGCAGCCCTTCCGGCCAACTCCTCACAGATGCAGGCGGGATGTTCACCCTCGATGGGGGAGCACCACAAACATTCGAACTCTCCCTTCAAGGCGCTTGGAGCACAGTAACAACAGATGGTGTGACCCCGGCATTGGAGGTCACACTCAATGCCGACTCCGTCATCAGCATGGATGGCGCAGCCACGATTCGAGAATTGAGCGCCTTTCACAGCGTTAACCGCATTCACGACCACATGCAGCAATGGCTGCCTGGATTCACCGGCTTGGATTTCGCCATCCCCACAGTGGTAGATGTCACCGGCACGTGCAACGCCTTCTACACGCCCGGTTCTCCCAGCATCAACTTTTTCTCTGAAGGTGACGGCTGCAATGCTTTTTCAATGGTGTCAGACGTAGTCTTCCACGAGTATGGCCATGGCATCAACGACCTCTACTATGAAAGCCTCGGCAGCGGTTTCAACAATGGCGCGATGAACGAGGGGTATGCAGATTGGTGGGCCATCAGCCTGACCGGGAACCCCGTCCTCGGTGAGGGGTGCTTCTCGGACAATCCCGACTTCTTCATCCGCAGATATGACGTCGACCCAAAGGTGTACCCTCAAGATTTGGTCGGAGAGGTGCACGCCGATGGCGAGATCATTTGCGGTGCTTGGTACGACACGCACCTTCTGATGGGCGGCGACTGGTCCCAATCCATGGCATTGTTCACGGCCACTTTTGACGGTCAGCAGGCCGCTACGCCCAATGGAAATGAGGGCGAGGCGTATGTGGAAGTGCTGCTGGATGCGTTGCAGGAGGATGATGACAACGCTGACTTATCAGACGGCACCCCCAATGGCGCCGCCATCTTGGAGGGATTTGGCATTCACGGCATCACCTTGTTTAGCAATGTGGACATCGGTCACGAAGCCATGGATTATTCCACGGCTGCAGCCCCCATTTCCATCGAAGCAGATGCCCTGGTGCTCTTCCCATTTAGTCAGTACTTCGGCAGTTGCAACCTCTATTACCGCACGTCGCCAAACGCCGATTGGACGGAGGTTGCCATGGACCAAACCAGCGGAAGCGGATATGAGGTCGACCTTCCCGCACAAGAAGAAGGCACCGTGGTGGAATACCACTTTGGCATCACCGACATCTATGGTGCAATCAGCGCGGTCACCCCGTACAGCGCCGATGAGGCCGCAAACCCAAATCTGCCGTTCAACACCATTGTGGGGCTCACCCCTGTGTTGATCGATGACCAGGACGATTACTCAGAATTCGGCTTCTGGGAAATTGGCCTTCCTGAAGACAATGCCACCACAGGTGAATGGGAATCCACCATTCCTGTAGGTTCTTTCAGTGACCCATCAGTCCCTTCTACGATTTGCGCGCCAACGGAGGACCACACTCCAGGCGATGGGTTGTACGCATTCTTGACCGGCGTCAGCCCCGGTGCGGACGCTGGGATAGGCGCCAATGATGTCGACGGCGGGAGTACCACTCTACAGTCGGAGCCCATCGACCTTTCCGAGATGGTGTCCCCGGTATTGAGCTATTGGAGGTGGTATGTCAATGCGCCTGCTTCTGGGGCCAATCCTGGAGCCGATTGGTGGCAGGTGTATGTCAGCAGTGACGGTGGCCAAAGCTGGGTGGAAGTCGAAGAGACATTGACCCAAGACATTTCCTGGCGCCGCAATGCCTTCTCCATTGAAGAATACGTCCCGCTTACCGATGCTTTCAAAATCAAATTCACTGCTTCCGACAGCTTGCGGCCCAACCAAGGGCTCGAGTTTGACGGCGGGTCATTGATCGAGGCGGCTGTAGACGATTTGATCATCCACGACGTGGCCACTTCGGGCATCGAAGACCCATCACAGGGTGCGGGCATCATTGCTTGGCCAGTGCCTTTCTCAAGCAGGTTGCACGCTGCAGGATGGGACCCTGCAGCCATTGTAGAACTTCTGGATGCATCGGGCCGTAAAGTCATGGAAGTCAAAGCCAACAGCAAAGGCGAAGTCCATTTGGATGTGGTCCTTGGTGCCAGCGGCAGCTATTTCCTTCAAGGCCGGGGTCACTCCGGAAAAATCCGACGCAAGGAATTAATCAGGATGTTCGACTAAGTGAAAGGAAGAGCGCATCTTTGCGCGCGATTTTGACCCCTATGTCCAAAACAACCAAACCCCGCCGTATGGCCATCAAGGCAGAATGGCAGCGGGACAGCAACTCTTCGCCTGGCTTCAATAAGTACTTCATCACCATCCGTGAAACAGATGGGAGTGAGGTGAAGATGCCCGCTTATGGCCGAGACATGCAAGATGCCCTCAGCCGTCTGGTCAAGACGGAGCGGGCAGAAAAGTTGGCCGAAGTCACTGAAAAAGTGCCAGACTTCGTCTATGTCCTGCTCTTTTTGGGCACACTAGGTGTTGGGGCTACTTTGAGCACAGCCAACGATGATCCCTTGTACTTCGCTGTTGGAGCAACAGCCTTGGTGGTTCTCGTCGGTTTTTACTTGCTCAAAATCCGCAAATAATCGGGCTTATTGTCCGATGTTGATGTCGCCGAGTGTGGGGTAAAACCACTGCACGCTGACGAGGTATGCGTTGTCAGGGACGGAGGACCGTACCCGCGTGAACCCTTCCACCGACTGTAATTCAGAGCCGAAGAATTGCCGCACATCCAATGTCTTCACGATACCGGGTGCAATGCGCAGTTCGAAAATGGCATAAAATCCAAAGCGTCCTTCACCTGCGCTCCTCAGTCCTGCTGTCGGTGTTGAAGTAGGCTCGAATTCGGACGCGCTACGGCCGAATGCCACCGGGTCTGTCTGTGCATTTGCGGCACAGATAGAGGCCAAGACGATCAGAAGGGCAATGGACGAACGCAGCATGTAAGGGGAGTTTTTACCCCTTACGAGGCATTGCGAAGGAAGGTTTCAAGGCGCCGGACGGAAGGCATCTCATTATCTTCGTCACATGGGAAGAGCCTTTGAATTCAGGAAGGAGCGGAAGATGAAGCGCTGGGCAGCCATGTCCAAGACGTTCGCACGACTCAACAAGGACATCATTTTGGCCATCAAAGAGGGGGGCGGCATCGCTGAACCAGACCTCAATGCCAGGTTGAGGGCGGTCATTCAGAACTGCCGGGCCGCCAACATGCCCAAGGACAACATCGAACGCGCCATCAAAAAGGCGACAGATAAGGATGCGGCCGACCTGAAACAGGTGACTTTCGAGGGGTATGGACCGCATGGGATTGCGGTGTTTGTCGAGACAGCGACCGACAACAACAACCGCACGGTAGCCAACGTGAGGAGTTACTTCAACAAATGCAACGGAAGTCTCGGGACCACAGGGAGTGTAGAGTTCATGTTCTCCCATGTGTGCCATTTCAAGATCGGAGCTGAGGGCCGCGATGCCGAAGAGTTGGAGCTAGAGCTCATCGATTTCGGAGCAGAGGAAATCGGTGTAGATGACGATGCAATCATGATTTATGGCCCCTTTGAAAGCTACGGAGGCATTCAAAAGAAGCTAGAGGAAGACGGTGTTGAGATTGTAGAATCTGGATTTGACCGCATTCCTGCCACTTCCAAAGACCTTGGTTCAGAGGAGACTGCAGAAGTCGAGAAACTCATTGAGAAGCTCGAAGAAGATGAAGACGTCCAAAACGTCTACCACAACATGTCTTCGAGCACAGAAGAAGACGCCTGAGTCATAAGCGGCGGCGCAGAAAATCAATCGGTGCACACAATGCCGAACTCCACCAAGAGTTGGAGCAAGTCGTTGGTGCCGACCACACCATCAGGAACGATGTCGGCCAAACAGCTTTGGTCACTCGAGAAGACACAGGACCCGTTGTCTACTTCAGCAGATGCCTCGTAATTAAAAGCAGAAGGGTAGGTGCAGCCGCAAGTCGCGGGGTGATCGAGAATGTCGAATGTGACAGAGGCCTGGGCTCCGCTTTCGTCTTCAGCTGAAATCGTGTAAGTACCGGCAGCCATAGCGGTTAGGTCCACGTTGGTCAACAAAGTCACTGCACCACTTGCACCTGTAGAAGTGATTTCCACCATTCCGGTGGCACTCCCCGAACAACGTGTGGAATACACCGTGGCATCAATCGTGAACTGAGCCGTCATGGGCAAAACGAAAAGCAGAGCAGCTGCTGTGAGAATGGTTTTCATGATGATGATAAGATGGAATATGAATTTACGGAATTCTCTATCGGTGGCGTCTCAAATCCAAGGGAAAAGTTAAGTGTAAAAGGTATAATAACAATCTAAACGGCATATATGTACCTGAAAACGCGGAATTTCCCCTCTAATATTTGGAGTGGTGTCCGGTTTGAATTGTATTTTTAACCTATGGACCAGAATCACCTGACTACACTACTTCTACTCTGTGCCCTGATCATAGGTTTACCAAATGCCTTGGCACAAGAAGGTGCGATTGAAAACGAATCAATCGGCGTATTGTACACCGACCTCTCTCAAGCCGTAGCAGAAGCCAACGCAGGAGATGTACTCAACCTGAGTGCGGTAACCTTCGCACAAAGGCTCGTTTTGGACAAGCCCATCAGTTTGATTGGTGCTCCTGCCGGAGGAACAGTGATTGACATCCGGGGGACAGCGAGTTGGGGTTTACACCTCACCGCGAGTGGCATTACGCTGGAAAACCTGACAGTTCTCAGCGACATCAGTCACACTGCTTACGCGATTCACTCTGAGCCCAACACGACCGACATTGTTATTCGCGACGTTCGCGTTCTAAACAACGCCGCTTCGGGCATTGACCTCAATGGCTTGGTTGGTCCAGGCACCAACATCATCGAAGACTGCGAGGTTGTGGGATGTGCCGCTGGATTTGGCTTGGCCTTGAGCAGCTGCCAAAATGTATTGGTCCGTGATTTCACCTCTTCCAAGAATGGATATGGTGACATCGGCATCTTGGAAAGCGCATACAGCGAGAACAAGTCCCAGGACATCCTCTTCGAAGGCAACATGGGCTTGGCTGGGCCTCAAGGTGATGGTTTAGGTGGCATTGTAGTCCAACAGGACACCACTTTGGTGGAGCCCGGTATTGGTGCTGGGTTTGACATCGACATGCAAGCTGGCCTGATTCACCAGCTCACCGGCTCAACATCCTATGATGGCAACCCACTTGGTTACCTCCTCTGCTCTACGGAGGATGTGGCTGAGCTGTCAGCGTCGCTGTCCCAAGGCTTGGGCATTGACGATTTGCTCGGCAAGAACTTGCTGAGTGGCGAAGTAGAGGTGTGGCCAGGCATGTCCTTGCAAGAGGCTGTCAATGCTGCTGATCCAGAAGACGTCATCAGGGTAGCCAAGCCAGGCGTTTATGACTCGCTTCAGATTACCATCGGAAAGAGCATTACCATTTTGGGCCCCAACCAGGGACTGGCTGCGGACGACCCCGCACGTACGACGGAAGCCATTTTCATGGGGGGCTTGGTGGTGAATGCCAGCAACGTCCTCATTGATGGCGTGAGATTGCTTGCCCGTGACGGCGACCCCTTTGGCCTCAGGGTAGCAGCCGGCGCATCCAATATTGAAGTCAAGAACACCGTGATTCGAGGCTGGTTTGAGGAAAATGGCGATACCGCTCCAATAGGATTGATCCACGAAGGCCAAGCGGAGCTCACTGACTGTTCTTTGAGAAATTGGCCAGTTGCAGTCTCCTTCCAAGGCGGCGACCTCCAACTGAATCATCCCGTAATCAGCGACAACCGGGAGGGGGTGCGCATGGATGCCAACAACGGCAACAGTGATGCTTTGCGCATTGTCAATGGCGAACTCAGAAATGCAGGAGCAGATGCTTTTGCGGTTGTAGCCGCTGATGCCAACGACAGCTTGGTCGTCACGGCAGGCACGGCCAATCTTCACCGGCACGCCTTCAGGTTTGATGTTTTGTGCCTTTACGATGTTAACGATGGTCTGTATGAGGAGTCCGAAGAGCAAATCATAGGACTCAGCACAGCCGCATTGATTGCTTTGTGCGAAGACAATGACTTTAGCAATCCCGCCATCACCATCGACGCATGCGACGACCCCACTGCGGTGAACTATGAGGCCTGCGCCACACTAAACTCAGGCAACTGCGTCTATTCAGGCTGTACAGACTCGGGTGCTTGTAACTACAATGCCGACGCTGCCACTGATGACGGAAGCTGTGAGTTTCAGAGTTGTAGCGGTTGCATCAACCCAATTGCATGCAACTACGATGAATCAGCAACCCTGGAAAATGGCTCCTGTGAATTCGTGTCCTGCAGGGGCTGCACAGACCAAGAAGCCTTGAATTTTGATGCTGACGCATTGTATGACGACGGCAGTTGTCTCTTCCCCGGCTGTCTTAATCCTGAAGCTGACAACTTTGATCCAGATGCCAACTTCGACAATGGCATCTGCTTTTTCTACGGATGTACCGACGATACGGCCTGTAACTACGACCCGTCAGCAAACTTCAACTTGGGCACTTGCGAGTTTACCAGTTGCGCAGGTTGCTTGAACCCTAGGGCCTGTAACTATGACGCAAGCGCCACCATCGACGCCCAGAATTGCGACTTCACAAGCTGCCGTGGATGTACGAATCCTGACGCCCAGAACTACGACAGTACAGCCACCATTGATGACGGCTCATGCCGAGTGCTCGGCTGTACCGACAGCAATGCGTCCAATTACAACCCAGACGCCACAAAAGAGGATGGCAGCTGCTTGTACAGCGGATGTACCGATGCAGGGGCCTGTAACTATGACCCCTCCGCCTCCACGGACGATGGATCCTGTGAGTTCACCAGTTGTGCCGGATGTGCGATTGAAGGGTTCTGTAATTACGACCCCACGGTCACCGTCCATGACGGAACACTCTGTGACTATTTAAGCTGTTGTGGAGATCCAGCGGCAACGAACTACGACCCGGATATCCTGCCGCAATTGACCTTTGGGTGTACCTACGGCATGTCCGCCAACATGACGTTTTTCGATGGTTGCACCCTGTCATTTGCCTGCAACTACCTTTCTGAGGACCCTTGCGAATTTGACTCATGCGCTGGTTGCACAGTGAGTACAGCGTGCAATTATGACGCCGACGCGACACTCTCAACATCGACATGCCAGTACCCCATCGATGTCTATGGAGTGGATTACTTGGATTGCGCAGGGAATTGCCTCAACGACGCCGACCAAGATGGCACGTGCGATGAAAATGAGACCTTGGGCTGCACAGACAATACCGCTTGCAATTTCGATGCCCAAGCCACCCAAGACGACAGTTCTTGCGAGTTCACATCATGCGCAGGATGCACGGACTTACAGGCGTGCAACTTTGAGTCCGGCAGCACGATCAATGACGGATCCTGTGAATACGAGAGTTGCTCAGGGTGCCAAGATCAGACAGCCTGTAATTATGATGCTACCGCCACTCAAGCAGGCGGCTGCATCTATCCAGCAGACCTTTATGGCAGTGCCTCAGTCGATTGCAGTGGGGCCTGTCTGAACGATGCCGATGAAGATGGCATCTGTGACGAAGACGAGGTGCCTGGGTGCACTGATTCAGATGCCTGCAACTATGACGCACTGGCCACTGAGGATAACGGCAGTTGTGACTTGGTCTCCTGTGCAGGGTGTATGGACAATACGGCATGCAATTTCGACGCAACGGCAGAGCAACCTGACGGAAGCTGCGAATACATCACCTGTGCTGGTTGTACCGACCCTGCGGGATGCAACTATGTGGCCTCCGCGACCATATCAACACCGTGCATCTTCCCCGACGAGGATTACCTCGATTGCGACGGTGAGTGCCTTGTAGACACTGATCAAGATGGCGTCTGCGACAGTCAAGAGGTCTTAGGCTGTGATGACATCGAAGCCTGCAACTATTCAGACGTCGCCACTGACAACGATGGAAGCTGTGATTACACGACTTGCGCGGGCTGCACAAATCCAGGTGCCTGTAATTACAACCCATCTGTCACAATCAACGACGGGTCATGTAACTACACGGCATGCCAAGGATGCACGGACCCAGAAGCTTGCAATTACATCCCGGGTGCCACGACGGATGATGGCGGATGCATTTATGTTTTGGACTTGTACAACGTCACCAATTTGACGTGCGGTGGAGACTGCGTCAACGACACCGATGGTGACGGTATTTGCGATGAAGACGAGTTAAGCGGCTGTACCGATTCCGAAGCTTGTAATTACTTGGAAGCCGCAGACTTCGATGATGGCACCTGTGAATTTGTGAGCTGTGGCGGATGTCTTGATCCGACGGCGTGCAACTACGTCGAAAGCGCACAGTTTGACGACGGCTCGTGCACGACGCCCTTGAGTTTGTACGGTAAAAACTATGTAGACTGCTCTGGAGCCTGCCTCAATGACGCCGATGGAGATGGCATCTGTGACGAAGACGAAACAGGCTGTACCGATTTGGACGCTTGTAACTATGACGCCAGTGCTTCCGTCGATGACGGTACCTGCACCTACCCACTGGAAGACTACCTCGATTGTGATGGCAACTGCCTAAACGACGATGACGATGACGGCATTTGTGACGAACTCGAAGCATTGGGTTGTACAGATCAAACGGCTTGTAACTATGATGCCAATGCGACTGATGACGATGGCAATTGCACCTACGTCGATGGCATCTGCCAAACCTGTGAGAACGGCGTCATTGTGAACAATGACTTTGACCAGGACGGCATCTGTGATGACCAAGACGTTTGCGCTGGAGACTTCAACGATGACGGAATCCGCAGTGCATCGGACGTACTCGTCGTATTGGCGGCATTCGGCTGTATAGACAGTTGCGGCGACGCTGATTTGGACGGGGACGGGAACGTTACCGCATCCGATGTATTGGAAATGCTGAGCCTGTTTGGTTCGATCTGTCCGAACTGATCGCGTCCATCATATCTGTAGAGAAAGGCCGCTTAGCGGCCTTTTTCTTTGTGCCTTCGTCTGGAAAACACAGCAGTTAATCTGCATAATCACGGAATTTATCGATTAAATACCTATATTTGTAGACAAACTCGTCTACTATGAGGGAGATTTTTATCTACCTGTTACTTTTTATTGCTGGAAGTGCTGCTTGCGCTCAGATTGCACCTGTTCCACCTGTGACCAATGCGAGCACGGGCCAAACATATGAGACCATCACTGCGGCCATCAATGATGCATCTGCCGGTGACTTCATCAATTTGGCTGCGACCCAGTTTACAGAGCACATTGACATTGACCTACCACTGACGGTCACCGGTGCCATGAATGGAACCTCCGTCATCGATGTGTCTCAAGAGGACGGATGGGGCATCACCTTGTCAAGCGATCACATCACACTGCAAAATGTAACCGTGGTAGGAGGAGACCTCAACTCCTCGTATGCTATCCACTCAGTACCGGGCATCACGGGCTTGACACTTGACGGCATTCAGGTATCCGAATCTAACCGCTCCTGCATCGACCTAAACGGCTTGACTGGACCTGACCAGAACGTCGTTAAAAATCTGACCGTGAAGGGCAGTGCCATTGGATTTGGCTTGGCCATGAGTGCATGTGCACACATGCTGGTCGAGAACATCGTCAGCATGGACAACGGCTTTGGCGACATCGCCATCATGGAGTCCAATTACTCCGACCAAGAAATCACGGATGTGGTGATTTCGGGTTCCCTGGAACTCGGTGGCCCTGAAGGCCTCGGTGGAGGAGGTATCGTGGTGCAACTTGAACTAGAGAACAACAATGTTGGAATCGGTGGAGGTTTTCCCATCAGCATCAATTCCGACGGCTATGAATACAGCTTGGAGGCGCCTGGAGGAGATTTAACCGGATGCATTGTGGTGCACAGTGACGATGTGCGCAACATAGCCGGAGCGCTCGGGGCCCAAGTCGAACCTTTGGTCTCTTATGACTTGGTCGATCAGAACATGGTGGTCTTTCCAGGCATGTTGGTGCAAAGCGCTATCAGCGCTGCCCAAGAGGGGGCCATCATCCAATTGGAGACAGGGGTCTACGACAGTAGCGTCATTTCATTGGACAAAACGGTCCATTTGATCGGCCCCAATGCAGAGGTGTCGGGCACTGCGGATTCGGAGCGCCAAGGCGAAGCTGTATTGCCAGGGTTTCTGGTCACAGGTGGTCAACCCAGTTTTACAGGCGTCAAAATTGTATCGTCCGGCAGCGACGCCATTGAGGTGTCACCTACGGCAGCAGGCGTGTTGATCAGCAACAGCGTCCTCCTCGGAGATGAAACTGTGGGCACTCATGGCATTTTGGCCCGAGGTGTTACAGCGCTTGAGTCTGTGAAAGTCGGAGGGTTTAACCATGGCGTAGATCACCGTTCAGGAGACTTATCCATGGAAGCGACTTGGCTCAAAGACAACGCCACGGGCTTGGTGGTGGACCTCGAGGATGGAGCCTCTGGATCTGCTGTGGTGACCTCGTGCATTTTTGAAAATGTAGCGGGAACAGGCGTTCGAATTTTGGGAGGCCAATCCACAGATGCGTTGAACATCGACAACTGTACGTTCAATTTGCATGCATTGGCCATGGACAAGCAAGCGCCGGTGGACCTGACCATGTCCTCCAACAGCTTCGCGAATTCTGAATCGCACGTGGCCGGGTTCGACCGAGAAGCTCAAGTCTCGTTGTGCGGGTCGAACAGCTTTGTACCAGCCCTTCGCATCTCAGGATGTATGGATAGCAATGCAGACAACTACCTGTCCTGCGCTTCAATCGCCGGATTCTGCGCATTTGAAGGGTGCACATCCCCCAAGGCGTGCAATTTCGATGTCGCAGCCAACACCGATGATGGAAGCTGTGACTTCCTCACTTGTGCTGCATGCCCACTGGAGTTTGCCTGCAACTACAACCCCGCAGCAGACCTCTACAAGGTTGAAGCCTGTGAATTCTTTGATTGCGAAGAGGAGGGCATGGCAATTTCAGACGAGGACCGCGCACTGTTAATGGTGGTAGACGGGTGTACCATTCCCCAGGCATGCAACTACGATCCGGTAGCCGACAACGACGACGGCAGCTGCGCATTTGATTGCTACGGATGCTTGGATACAGAAGCCTGCAATTACGAGGCGGGCTTTACCCAAGCGGCCAATGTCACGTGCCTCTATCTCGCAGACTTGCACACTTCACCCCATGTCGACTGCGATGGCCACTGCAACAACGACACCAACGAGAACGGAATCTGCGACGAAGAAGAGGTGGAGGGCTGCATGGACCCGAATTCTTGCAACTATTCCGAGGAGGCTTCATTGGACGATGGAAGTTGTGACTTCACGACATGTTTGGGGTGCACTAACCCCGGCGGCTGCAACCACGATCCATCAGCCTTGATTTCTGATGCTTCATGTGATTACGATTCTTGCTCCGGGTGCACGGACAATGGGGCGTGCAACTATGACCCTACAGCATTGGTGGACAATGCGTCATGCGTATACCCTGTGGACCTCTACAACAAGTCTTATGTAGACTGCAACGAAGTATGCCTGAGCGATGCAGACGGCGACGGCATCTGCGATGAAGAAGAGGAAAGTGGATGCACGGACAGCGGTGCGTGCAATTTTGACGAAAGCGCCACAGACGAAGATGGGACCTGCGAATACACCAGTTGCGCAGGGTGCCCTGACCCCTCATACTGCAACTACAACCCCATGTCCACCATCGACGATGGCTCTTGTGCCTCGGCTGAGGATGTATATCCAGAAGCCATCATCGATGGACAAATAACAGTAGACTGTCTGGGCCGTTGCATCAACGATGCAAACGGGGATGGCATTTGTGACGAGGCTGAGAACAATTGCCCAGGCGACTTCAACCAAGACGGCATCCGTGGAGCCGCGGACATCCTCATTTTGCTCAGTGCCTTTGGGTGTGAACAGGAATGCGGGGCGCCCGACATGAACGGTGATGGGCTGGTGGCTGCGAGTGATATCTTGTCGTTGCTGTCCGCATTTGGCGTGGCCTGCCCAGACTAAGCCGCTCTAGCTGATGGTCGCCCAAGGGGTTCCGCTTGAACCCTTGGACCGACAGCCTGTGAAATTCAGGTGCAACTTCGAGCGGACCGACCAACACCATGAAGCTCTGTTTCGCTGATCCATTGGGGGCTGCAAAGCCAAAGCGCGCGCTTCTATTGGCGTGCGCCCTTTTGGTCTTGGCATTGCCTGATGGTCGGGCGCAACATTGGAGTGACGGAGTGTGGCCTCAAGCCGATTGGGCTGCGGCCATGGCGCAGTTTGACTCGGTATGGACTGACAGCATTCCTGCCAAGGGCAAGGGCTTCAAGCCTTTCATGCGCTGGCGACATTTTGCAGAAGCCAGATGGGCCTATGACGGCGCTGCTGACTTCAAGTCCGCAAGTCCTTGGCTGGCTACCCGCTGGGAACGACAGGGAAGGGCGGCCAGGACGGATCATCCAGAGGCGGTTTGGCAGAGAGCGGTTCCCGAAGGGCTGCCACTTGTCGGAGGTGCAGGGCGTGTAAACCGGGTGGTGATTGACCCTCAGGACACCCTGCGATGGTTTGCATGTGCGCCAAGCGGCGGACTGTGGCAATCCCTAAATGCCGGACTTTCTTGGGCGCTCTTGAATACCAACGACTGGTCGGGAATGGGCGTTTCTGACATCGCTTTGCACCCTGATGCACCACAGCACATACTGGCGGCTACAGGGGACAGCGATTTTGGGAGTTCCTATTCTGTGGGCCTAATGGCGACCTCTGATGGTGGCGCAACGTGGAACACCACCGGATTGACATTTGCACTGTCTGATGCCGCGACGTGCAGCCGGGTCCACCGAAAGGCCGGTGCGCCAGATGAAATACTCGTGGCCTCTACAGACGGCGTTTGGCTCAGCGAGGATGGAGGGGCGTCATTTGACCTCACATTGGAAGGGCAATGCTCGGATTTGCTGCCGCATCCAGGAGATTCGGCCATTTGGCATGCCGCTTTGAGGCCTGGCGCGGTGTACCGTTCTGAGGATGGCGGACGTCATTGGACCCTGGCTTCAGGAATGCCAGACCCTTACCAAATCAGCCGATACACGCTGGCGACATCGCCATCGAATCCCCAAAAAGTGGTCGCCATTGCGGCCAAAAACGGCACCCAAGGCCTCCATGGAGTGTACGTCAGTGAAGACTCCGGCGTGACATATTCGGCCATTCCTGACTTGCCCAATCTGTTGGGCTGGACCTATATCGGCAGCGACTTCGGCGGACAAGGCTTCTATGACTTAGCGCTCGCCATCGACCCCCTCGACGACGGCCACATGTTGGCCGGCGGGGTCAACCTATGGGAGACCGTCGATGGTGGCGCCTCCTGGTCGTGTATTGGCCATTGGTACGGAGAACAAGATGCCGACTTTGTCCATGCCGATCACCACGCCCTCGCTTTCTTGCCCGGAAGCAGCGATTGGGTGAGTGCCCACGATGGCGGTGTGGCGCGATGGAATGACAATGGCATTGAAGACCGGTCTGATGGCCTGGAGATTGGGCAGGTTTACGCCCTTGGTTTTGCTGAACAGCGCCCAGACCGACTGATTTCCGGTTGGCAGGACAACGGCATCAACCTCTTCAATGCTGCAGTACATGCCCAGGTCCTCGGTGCCGATGGTTTTCACTGTTTGATTGACCCCAATCAACCCGACACCCTCATCGCAGCCGAGTATTTCGGCAAAACGCACCGTTCTCTCGATGGCGGGTGGAGCTGGAACCTCTGGGTCGGAAGCAATGAGAGCGGGGTCAATGAACGGGGAGACTGGAACACCCCGATGGCCTTTGCTCCATCGAATCCTGACCGCACCTTCATCGCCAAGCACAGGCTGTATTGGACCGATGATGCAGGTCAAAATTGGCAACAGACAGACGCCCTTCCAGGCGCAGAAATGGAGGTGCTGGCCTTGGCCCCCTCTGATGACAGCACTGCGGTTGTCGCGAGGGGCACTTTGGCCTTCTTGACCACAGACCTGAATGCATGGACTCCCGTTTCTGGGCTTCCAGACTTGCCGGTGTTGGATGTGGCTTTCGATGCGGACGACGCCAACTCCTGGTGGATTGGATTTGGGGGCTATGACCCCGACAACCGGATTTGGGTAACCACGGATGGTGGTCAAAACTGGTCTTCTGCCGGCACGGGCCTGCCGGCTTTACCGGTCAATACCATTGCGGTTCACCACACAAGCGGTGACCTGTATGCCGGCACGGACGCAGGAGTTTATGTACTGCCAATGGGGTCGGATAATTGGACGCCTTACAAGTCAGGCCTTCCCGACGTGCTGTGCAGTGACTTGGGAGTCAGGGCGTCGACCGGCGAGGTGTTGCTCGCTACATACGGCAGTGGGTTGTGGCGCGCACCGGTGTACACTCCTCAAGAAAGGGATGCCGCCATCGTCGGCATCGAGGGCCACCGTGCCCTGACGTGCTCGGGCCCATTGGATGTCCGCGCCACCGTCCGCAATGCAGGATCCGACACGCTGGTGGCCATGACCTTGCTGTGGAATGGGACGGACACTGTGAATTACGGCGTTCTGCTGCCTCCAGGCGATGAACTGTCCCTCGATTGGCCCGGAGCCAGCCGAGATGCAGTGCCCCAAGGCGAAGAACTCGTGGTGCGGTTGCTCGAAGTCGTGGGGCTCAGTGGAGGGCTGTCCAATGGCACCTTGACCGCAGGCGTGGATGCTGTAGCAGAAAACGACGTGCTCGGAGTGAACTGGGAGCACCAAGCGGGAAGGGGCAGTGTGGTCATGGTTACCACCGCTGATTGTACCCCCATGGAAACATCATGGGCCTTGGCGGACTCCATTGG
Organism: Flavobacteriales bacterium; assembly: GCA_022428205.1. Classification (GTDB taxonomy): domain Bacteria; phylum Bacteroidota; class Bacteroidia; order Flavobacteriales_D; family Sanyastnellaceae; genus UBA8752. The sequence continues at coordinate 14,506 of JAKMCW010000155.1, read as the reverse complement.
AGCGGTCTGTCATCGTCGGCAGCATTTCCCAATCGAGTCGACCACACGGGATACGCTTTGCCTGAGCAGGGGGTGTTTCGATGTCTTGCTTCACGACGGGGGCTTCAATGGATTTTCTTGGGCGCCCTGCGGCATGGAAGGCGCACTGTGGCTCGAGTCGATGAGTGGGGATACGATATGGTCTGTCACAGACTCCGCGTCTGCAGGGATTGATTTCCAATCTGGCTTTGGCGGCTCTTTCTGCCTGCCGATTCCCGATTGGACGGGCTGTACCGATGAAGCCGCATGCAATTTTGACCCAGCCGCTTCCCAAGACGATGGCTCGTGCCATTTTGATTGCTGGCCAGAGGCGTGCCCAATGGACTTGGATGGAGATGGGTATTATGGCGCTTCTGACATCCTCAATCTGCTGGCCGAATTCGGATGTATGGCCCAATGCACATCGGACATCACCGGCGACGGTACCGTCTCAGCCCAAGACATCTTGGCCTACTTGGCTTTGTATGGGGAATCCTGCGAAGAATGAGGAATCCCGGTGCATCTTGCGCCCTGTAATGGCAGCAAGACCTCCTCGCCCCAAACTCAATATCCGACGTTGGACGTCGGAAATCGAAGCCCCCCTGCACGCTCTGGTTCGCTCAGAACTCGGTTTGAGAAGCACCACGGCATCACGCAACCTGATCAAAGGCGGTGCTGTCCGGGTAGAAGGCGAAGTGGTCAAGATCCCATCTCTCGTCATTCCTGCAGGACAAGAAATCTCAGTTCCTGAGGAAAAGGAAGCCCGTAAGGCGGAACCAGCAAATGCCACCAAGGCCATTCGTCCTGCGGACGATCTGCCGTTTGAGGTGCTGTACGAGGACGACGACATTTTCTGCTACCTCAAGCCAGCGGGCTGGGTGCTCGCTTCACCCAATCCCCGGGTGGACACGAGCTTCACGCGGGTCAAGGAATACCTGGTGGCACGGGATTTGGCATCGGGTCAACCCGAACGCGCCGTACACTTTGTCAATATGATGGACCGTGACAGCAGCGGCATTGCCGTGGTCGTCCGGGATATGGGACTGAGAAAGCGCCTGCAAGACAGTTGGTCTACGCAGCAATTCGAAAGCTACCTGTTGCTGCAAGGTGAAATCGAAGAGGACGGAGAATTCAGCGCGCGCCGCAAAGAAGGAGAGAAGTACTCTGGTAAGAAGTTTCCTTTCAGGAGGATGCGGTCTGGAGGGCGCTTTACGATTTTGAAGGTCAAAGCGGGCACACAAGATATCCCCGAGATCCTCCCAGGCTTGCGTCACCACAACTGCATGGTGTGTGGACTTGGGCAAGACGCGCCCGACCCTCTGGGCCGGCAAGGGGTGCACTTGTTTAGGGTGGTGTTGACAGACCCTGTACTCGATGCGATGTGGGAAGTAAAGACCCGCGTCCCCAAGGAGTTCCTCAGGGTGGTGAAATAAGAAGCGCCCCGACGTTTCGGAGCGCTTCAACCTTAACCAAATCTGTGCCGAGTCTCAATCGGTCACTTGAACCATTTATTGCTGCTATCAGCTGACGGTACATCTTCAAGTACCATGCCAAAACCAATTTGGTGACAGTGTAGAAGGGGAAAGCCCCGCCAATGAATCCCAAAATGAGCCGCCCTCCGGTGGTATCTTCGCGGCACGCTAATCATCTGAAATGAGCAGAGCAGTCGTAATCGCATCAGCCCGTCGCACGCCGATGGGTTCTTTCATGGGGGCACTTTCCAGCGTGCCCGCCACCCAACTGGGATCAATCGCCATCAAAGCCGCAATGGAATCAGCCGGCATCTCGGGCGATGACGTCCAAGAAGTCTTCATCGGCAATGTCCTGCAGGCTGGCTTGGGTCAAGCTCCAGCCCGTCAAGCGGCCATAGGCGCAGGCATCTCCGACCAAGCACCTTGCACCACCGTCAACAAGGTGTGTTCTTCCGGCATGAAGGCCATTCACCTTGCCGCCAACGCCATAGCGGCAGGGGACGCAGACATTGTGGTGGCAGGAGGGATGGAGAACATGTCCATGACACCCCATTATTTGCAGGGCAGAAATGCGGTCAAGCTCGGCAACATCAAGGCCATAGACGGCCTTTTGCACGACGGCTTGACCGATTTCTACAACCAACAGCACATGGGGCTCTGTGCAGAGCTGTGCGCCAAGGAACATGATTTCTCCCGGGAGGACCAAGATGGGTTTGCCATTGAGAGTTACAATCGATCAGCCGCTGCATGGGAACAAGGGGCTTTTGCAGAGGAGGTCGCGCCAGTGACCATTCCCCAGCGAAAGGGCGACCCTATCGTCGTCGCCGAAGACGAGGAGTTCAAGAATGTCAAGATGGACAAAATCCCGAACCTCCGGCCTGTTTTTGACAAGGCAGGTTCGGTCACGGCGGCCAATGCGAGCACCCTCAACGATGGCGCTTCTGCATTGGTGTTGATGTCGGAGGAGGCCGCAGCAGCCCGTGGTATCAAGCCCCTGGCACGTTTGCTGTCCAACGCCGACGCCGCCCATACACCCGAACGGTTTACCACTGCACCTGCCAAGGCTCTGCCCATCGCTTTGGAACGCGCTGGCAAGAACCTTGGAGACATGGACCTCGTGGAACTCAATGAGGCCTTTGCTGTGGTTGGATTGGCCAATATGAAGCTCCTCGGTCTCGAGGCAGACAAAGTCAATGTCAATGGCGGCGCCGTATCCCTTGGTCACCCTCTGGGCAGCTCTGGAAGCCGGATTGTCGTCACCCTTGTGCATGCGCTCAAAGCGCGGGGCCACAAATTGGGAGCGGCAGGCATTTGCAATGGAGGCGGCGGAGCCAGCGCTCTTGTCCTTGAAATGCTGAACTAACCAACATCATGCAGGCCGGCATCATCCGTGTACCGTTGGCGCCCATCCGCTCTGCAGCGGATGACCGCGCAGAGATGGTGACCCAAGCCTTGTTTGGAGCATCGTTGCAATGGCAGGCGGTTCCTGAGAAGAAGGGGTGGGCCAAAGTCACCTTGGATGGTGATGGCTATGTCGGCTTCACGGACGTCAAGCTGATTGCGAGCACCCCTGAAGCACTTGATGTCTTTGGGCAGGAACTGCACACCTTAGTTGCGCCTTTGTCCCTTTGGGAGTGGGAGGGCAGGCCATATCACCTTCCCGCGGGATCTCAAGTTCCGGCTGCACTCATGCCCGCTGCGCCTGGTCGGCCACAGTCACCAGTAGAGGCTGCGATGGGCTTTCTCGGTGCGCCCTACCTCTGGGGCGGCAAAAGCGTACTCGGCATCGATTGCAGCGGCTTGACGCAACTGGCATGTAACCTCGCGGGCATCCAGATCCCAAGGGACGCTTCTCAGCAATGGGCCACAATGCAGCAGAACGCCGTGGAGTACACGAATCTGCAGCATGGCGACCTCGTGTTTTTCCACCGGGAAGACCCCGCCAAAGTGACCCATGTGGGCTTCGTCTGGCTCAGGACCGAAGGACAATGCAAGGTCTTGCATGCCTCTGGTGAAGTCCGATTAGATGACCTGATGCCCGACGGGATTTATCGGGATGGTGCGTGCACACACCCTTGGACTGGAGCGGTGAGTTGCCCGGTTAGTGCTGGATGACCAACCTTTGGGCGCCTTCCGGCCCTTGGAACATGTAGACGCCCTCTGGCAACGCGCCCACCAAGATGCGGTCATTGGCAGACCGGAACGTGCCCGATTGCACGGTGCGGCCACCTAAGTCCAACAATGTCCACGGCGCACCGACATAAGACGGGTGCACCAAAAGCTGAACCCGATCTGTCGCAGGATTGGGCTGGAGTTTGATGCTCGGTGCATCTTGCATCAAAGGCGTCACACTTGACAAAAGGGGAGTCTCCAGCGAGATGTCCTCATCTCCTTCCTCATAGAGGACATAGTCAAAGAAGACGAAGAACATCTCGTCACCCGTGTTGTCTCCGTACTGCACCAGTGCGGGCGGATCGTTCGGATTGAACGGGTTGGACGCTGTGTTGTCATAGGTTGCAATCCCGTGAACAACGTAACCCGCAGGGATCTTGGTGAGGTTGGGAAACGTAAAGAAGCCCTGCCAATTGAAATCCCATGCAGGGATGGAAATCAAGGGGATGGTGTCCTGTCCATTGGGAGAAGTGGCATACACCTCCCATTCCACGCCTATGAGGTGGCAGTGTGGCACGATGCTGATGAAACTGAGGTCCGTAGGAATTTCATAGGTGCCATGAAAGGTCTTCACCTCGTTGGCTGAAATGAAGAAAGGCTCTCCCAAAGTCCAAGGCCCCATGATGCCCGTGGTGACTTCTCGTTCAATGGGTCCGTCCGTCAAGAAAACATTGACCTCTGTCTGGTCGGACTCTTCCGTTGCGCTTGGCCCGTAGTGCATTTGCACCAGCAAGTCGCTGCCCGCAGGTAGTATTCGGCCAATGCCTTCGGGGTATACCACTGTCTGTGTTCCAGGCACCCATCCACCGAAGAAATTCTCGTAGGCATCAAAACCGAAATCTCCGAAGCTTTCGTATCCCAACTCTGGGTCCTGCGCATCGAGACTTTGCGCCGTCCCCTCAATGTCAACGCCCAAAATCGCGTGGTGTGCGATAGCGCCGTTTCCAGGGCGAACCTCTAAGGCACGAACCGCTACATCTTCGTCGAAGCCTGTGGGAATGACAAACACCTGATACTGGTCCGTCATGTCACCCCCGTGTGTGTATTCACTGGGCATGCTAAATACGAGGTCTGGCGCACCAATCTGGCTGCCTTCTGGAAACTGAGGAAGTCCGGGGTTGTCGGCGGGGTCGCCTTCTGGCATCTCCGCATCGACCCAAGCACTAATGGTCGCGATTTCTTCTGCACTCAGCACCCGCTCGCCAACAAAATGGCTGTAATCAGCATCAGGCGTCCAAGGCGGCATGTAGCCGATGGAGGTCACGTATTCGATGAATGGACCATAGGCCGCCACCTCCTCGTAATTGGTGAACGGCATGGGGCCAATTTCACCAATTCGGTGACACTCGGTGCATGCATTGTGGATGATGGGCGCCACATCTGCATGGTAGGTGACCTGACCAAACAGGGTGGAAGTCATGGCCAATGCCATGATCAGGAGTGGATTGCGCATGTTCTAAAGTATGTCTAAAGATGTCGTTCGGAAAAAGGACTATTGCTTGGGAGAAAGAACGGGCATGCCTTCAATGGGACAACCCACCGCATCGGTTCTGGGTACCGCGACGGCTGCCCCTCTAAGAGACGAAGCGATGGCTTCCCGAAGGTCCCGGTTCCGTGTTTTATTTCGCCTCCGGCCCGGCGCGAAATAGCGGTCGTTGATCCGTCCTTGGTAGAGGATAGAGTCGTTGACATCAAGCACAAAGGCCTCGGGAGTCCAGTGCGCATTAAGGGCTTCAGTCCAGCCGTCCGTATCCTGCTTCATCTGCATCGACAACCCATACTCTACTCGAAAGGCCTCGATCTGCTCAACCTGTGTGGAAGCATTCGGAAAGACCCCGACAAATTCTACGGGGGCATCTGCGAACTCCTCCTCCAATTGCCGCAAATCATAGGACATGTTCTGGCAAATCGGGCACAATGGTGCCAAGAACAGCACCACCTTCAAAACCCAAGGGTCAACCTTCATCATGCGCATGAACCACCAAAAGATCCGAGAATGAGCAATACATCCGAAACGGTCACCTGATCATCACCATTCATGTCTGCATCACAAGCAGATTGACAGCCAAAATCCGACAGCAACAACAAAACGTCCGATACGCCAACCATGCCATCACCGCTGAGGTCCTCAGGGCATCCATCATCTGTGGGACCCAATGCGATGAGTTCGTCTCCCTCTTCGTAGGCGACCACATCGATAAAGACAAAGAACATTTCGTCTTCCGTACCCTCTCCGAAATAGACCCATTCAGGCGGGTCACTTGGATTGTATGGGTTGGCACTTGTGTTGTCGTAAGTCGCCTCGGCGTGCAGGGTGTAGCCGCCAGGAACCTTGGTGAGATAAGGGAATGTAAAAAAGCCCTGCCAGTTGAAATCCCACTCCGGTATGGAAATCAAAGGAATGGTGTCCAGCGCATTGGGCGAAGTAGCATACACTTTCCAAGACGCACCAATCAAGTGGCAGTGCGGAGCAATGTTGAGCAAGCTGACATCGGTCGGGACCGGCATCGTTCCGTGAAACGCAGAGACTTCTCCAGGAGGCAGGACAAAAGGAACGGGGAGGAATTGGGGCCCCATAATGGCCGTGACCACTTCACGCTCAATGGGCGCTTCTGAAAAGAAGACATTGACTTCGGACAGGTCAGACTCATCGATTGCGGAAGGGCCGTAGTGCATCTGCATCAGAAGGTCTGCGCCTTCGGGAATAATGCGGCCAATGCCTGCGGGGTAATCAACAGGCAACGCTCCCGGCACCCACGCCCCAAAGAAGGAGCTCTCAGCGCTGAATCCAAATCCACCAAAGCTCTCGTAGCCCGGTTCCGGATCGGCCGCATCCAGCAGGTCAGCCGTGCCCGAAATGTCCAGCCCTAAAATGGCGTGGTGCGCGACATTGCCGTTTCCAGTTTGTACTTCCAACGCCCGAATGGAGACATCCTCACCGAAATCAGTAGGCAACACAAAGACCTGATACTGGTCCGTCATATCACCTTCATGGAGGTACGGCTCAGGCATGGAGAGTACGGCGTCTGGCACGCCAATTTGACTGCCGTCAGGGAAATCCGGTAGGCCGGGGTTGTCGGCTGGGTTTCCTTCAGGCTTGCCCGCGGCCACCCAATCGGCCAAAGTTTGGATTTCAGTAGGAGAGAGGGTCTTTTCGCCCACGAAGTGACTGTAGTCAGGGTCGGGCGACCAAGGTGGCATGTAGCCGATTGAGGTCACATAAGCGATGAATTCACCGTAGGCTGCCACCTCGTCATACGCGGTAAAAGGCATGGGACCAATCTCACCAATGCGGTGACAAGCAGTGCATTCTTGGTAGATGATGGGCGCCACGTCAGCGTGAAAGTTGACCGACTGTGCCCAAGCCGAGCCCACATTCACCACAGCACACATGACCGCTATGACTTGTCGACGTACCATCTGCACAAGATAACGATTCAAAGACCGGGGGGTTTAAGGCAGAGCAGCGTGTCGTGTTACATTCAGGCCATGCAATTGACCGTTCTAGACTGGGTCATCATCGGCCTCATTATGCTTGTCATCCTCGGCATCGGGATGTGGGCTGGACGCAAGGGAAACGCCGACGCGGATGACTTCTTTCTTGGTGGCCGGAAAATGCCTTGGTGGTTGCTCGGCACTTCCATGGTCGCCACAACGTTCAGCGCGGACACACCGAACTTGGTTACGGACCTCGTACGACAGCAAGGCGTCTCGGGCAATTGGGCATGGTGGGCCTTCTTGCTCACGGGCATGGTGACGGTATTTGTGTACGCACGGTTGTGGCGCCGCTCAGGTGTCTTGACTGACATTGCATTCTACGAGTTGCGCTACGGTGGCAAGGCAGGCGCTTTCCTGCGTGGATTTCGCGCCTTGTACCTCGGACTTGTGTTCAATGTGTTGGTCATGGCCACGGTGAGCCTTGCCGCCATCAAACTGGGCAGCATTCTGCTGGGTTGGCCGGGGTGGTTGACCTTGTTGGTGACGTGTTCGATTACGCTACTCTTCAGCGTTTACGGTGGCCTTAAGGCCATATTGTGGACAGATCTGTTTCAGTTCTTCCTCGCCATGGGTGGCGCGGTGGCGGCCAGTGTTTACGTCTTGGGGCTCCCAGAGGTAGGCGGCATTCAAGGGCTGATGACCCATCCGAGTGTGATGGGCAAGTTGTCCGTTTGGCCGGACTTCAATGACCCCGCTGTGTGGGTCCCGGTGTTGCTGGTGCCTTTGGCGGTTCAATGGTGGGCCAGCTATTATCCGGGCGCTGAACCTGGCGGAGGAGGGTACATCGCACAGCGCATGTTCAGCGCCAAGAGCGAGGACGATGCGGTAGGCGCCACCCTGTTGTTCAATGCCGCCCATTATGCCTTGCGCCCGTGGCCTTGGATCTTGGTGGCCTTGGCATCCCTGATTGTCTTTCCCGATTTGGATGCCATTGCCTCGGCCTTCCCCCAACTCGCGGCCGACAAAGTGGGGCACGACGTGGCTTACCCTGCGATGTTGAGCTTGCTCCCTGCAGGTCTACTTGGGTGGGTCGCGGCCTCACTGCTGGCCGCTTTCATCTCCACCATGAGCACGCAAGTGAACCTCGGCGCGAGCTACCTCGTGCATGATGGATGGGTCAGGTTTTTCAGGCCACAAGCCACTGAAAAAGAAAAGGTCGCAGCCGGCCGTTGGGCCAGCTTACTCTCGTTGCTCGCCGGCGCACTTTTGAGCCTTTCCCTGACCTCTGCTGCCCAAGCGTTCAACTTGCTCCTGCTCTTAGGAGCCGGAACCGGCGGGCTGTTTATTCTGCGCTGGTTTTGGTGGCGCATTTCTGCCAGTACGGAAATCGTGGCCATGGTGATTTCCTTGGCCGTAGCGGCGTATTTCACCTGGATCCACGATGCCCTGGCCGCCGAACCCTTGGCGCTGTTGCCAGCAATGGCCCCTTGGGCCAAACTTGTGGCGGGAAGCTTAATGACGACTGCTGGCTGGGTGTTGGCGGCCATTCTTTTGCCCCCGGAGTCAGATGAAGTGTTGCAGCGCTTCGTGGACAAGGTGCAACCTGGAGGTCCTGGTTGGAGGCGCTTCCCGCAACAAGACTCCGCAGCTGTTTGGAATGTGCCCCGCTCACTGCTTCAGGCGTTTCTCGGTTGCCTCGCGGTGTATGGCACCTTGCTGGGTGCTGGCGCCGTTTTATTTGGGGACACGCCCACCGCCATCTGGATGTTGGGGATGACAGTGGCTTCTGTATTGGGCATTTTGAAACTGCAATCCGCTCCATGAAAACAGCTTTCGAAAGTTCTGCCCCTGGCAGACTCTGTTTGTTTGGCGAGCACCAAGATTACCTGGGACTTCCTGTGATCGCCATGGCCATGAACAGGAGGTGCCGCTTGCACTTTAACCCCCGGCAGGACATGATGGTAGAGGTCAGCAGTGAGGCCTTGGGACACGTGGGCACATTTGACCTCCAAAATGTCACAGCCATAGAGGCCGCAACCCCAATGGGCGTGGCGTTGCGCGAAATCATGGAAGAAGGGCAGGAGCAGCCCTTAAACGGCTGGGATGTGACCATCACCAGCGAGGTGCCCATTCAGGCGGGCTGTAGCTCATCCACGGCTATGCTGACGGCTTGGGTTGCCGCATGGCTGTTCATCGTGAAAGGCGGTTTCAACCTTCAGGACGTCGTCGAACGCTGTCACCGCTATGAGGTCCTGCACTTTCAGGGTGCAGGAGGAAACATGGACCAGTTCGCCTGTGCGCACGGGGGGCTCCATCGGTTTGGCAACGGACACCCTCAGCCTTTGCAATTGCCCAACGGCACTTTTGTACTCGGTGATTCTGGACAGCCCAAGGACACACAAGGACATTTGCGCCGCTGCAAGGATGCGCGGCTGCCACTGATGCCTTTCCTCGACCAGGGAGGAACTGACTTTGAGGGCGATGAAAGGCTGTTGCTCGAGGGCACAAGAACCAACAGAGGCCTCGAAGACCACTGGGCGCATGTCATGCTGAAGGGAAGGGCCGAAGGGCAGGCGTTTGGCGAAGGCCTCACGCGACATCACGAGGTATTGCGCGACGTTTTAGGCCTATCGACGCCACGGATTGAGGGGATGTTGGCTGAAGCCATCAAAGCCGGTGCATACGGCGGTAAAATCAACGGGTCTGGGGGCGGTGGCTGTGCTTTTGTGCTGGCGCCTGAATCGATGGTCACAGCAGTATGCCAAGCTATGTTGCGCGCCGGGGCCGTTGGAGCGTGGCCCGTTTCCATGGAAAACGGAGTGCTATGCACCACTTAAACCCCGTCATCATCATGGCCGCCGGCAAAGGCAGCCGAATGAAGGCCAATGCTACAATTGACCCGGAGACCTTGGCAGAGGCACAGTCCAGGCCCAAGGCGATGATTCGGTTGGGGAGAGGCCGACTGCCCCTCCTCGAACTCATTTTACGCCAGGCCCATCAAGAAGGATGCACAGTGGCTTGCGTAGTGATCGCCGAGGACGACATGGTCACCAGGGCACACTTCGAGAACAAACCTGTGCCGGGCCTGCAACTGTTCTTTGTGCGCCAGTCTATACCTGAGGGCAGGACGAAGCCACTGGGCACAGCCCACGCTGTGGAACTCGCCCTGTCAGCACACCCGGAATGGCGGGGTCTGTCGATCACGGTAGCAAACGGCGACAACCTGCCCCCAAGAGGAATGTTCAAGGCACTCTTCCAACACACCTCAGTGGTCCCCGCTTTTGACCCCGAACACCTGGGGCTTCCGACGCAACGCGTGATGGCCTTTGCCGTATTTCATTGCGACCCACAGGGCAGGTTGACCGGAATTACAGAGAAACCGAGTGCTGAAGAACTTCAGCAGGCACGCTGGAGCGATGGCAAGGTCAGGGTGAGCATGAACTATTTCAGACTGCCTTACACGGCGTTGCTCGAAGCGGTGCGCAAAGCGCCATTGAGCCCCGTGAGAAACGAGAAGGAGTTGCCCATAGCCATATCCCAGTGGATGGCGTCTGGCGGCAGGTTGCACGCGCTTCCCATGGCGGGGCAGTTCTTGGACCTCACACACCCGGAGGATATCGCCAAGGCCAATGCCATCATCGATACAGGAGGGAAGACGTTGTTGGGCTGAACCTGACGCCTCGCCAAGCTGTTATGACAGCATGCGCGCAATTGTTCAAAGCCGTTTGGTCCTCTCCTTGGCCCTGACAGTCATCTGCTCGGTATGGTCGGGCACATTGAAATCACAATGTGACTCCACTGATTTTGTGCTGTTGTGCGAGGATGGTGCCCTCGTCAATGACGCCATTTTTGATTGTGGCTTCGACTGCATTTTTGCCGGCGACCTCTCAGGCTGCTTCGCAAATTGCATCTCCAATGCCATTCCCACCATGAGCACGGGCTGCGTGGGGTGCTTCGCCGAACAGAGTGTCTGTGCCCAAGACAACTGCTTGCTGGTGTGTGGTTTTGGCAGCGCTGCAGACTGTGAGGCCTGTGTGCTGGCCAATTGCCAAGAGACTTTCGAGAACTGCGCAGGTATTGTTGACCTCGATGAAGATGGAGAGAGCACCGTCTGTGATTGTGACGATGGCAATGCGTCTGTGTTCCCAGGAGCACCGGGAACAGGGTCAGGAGTGGACAACAACTGCGACGGATTGCTGTCGCCAGAAGAACTCGCTTGTTTGCTTGATGTAACCGGTGATCAGCTGATCACGGTGTCGGACGTCCTTGTGGTCTTGGCTGAGTTTGGCTGTCTTGCAGGTTGTCCAAACGACGTCACGGGAGATGGCGCTGTCACAGTTTCAGACATCTTGGAGTTGCTGGGGGGCTTCGGTACAGCCTGCTGACACCATCAAAACAGGCCGCGCCCTTGAGCCGCCCTGGCGCGCAAATATGGGCTGCACCTGTATCGGTCTTCCCCGTACATATCCCGCAGTGCATCCATTTCTTTCACGCAGCGGTCGACGCCCACTTCCTCGCCCCACTGCAACAAGCCTTTGGGATAATTGACACCGCCCTGCATTGCGCGGTCTACATCTTCAGCGGAAGCCACATCCCAGAACACAGCATCGGCAGCCTCGTTAATGAGCATAACCAAGATCCGCCAAAGGATGATTTGGCCCAATTCCTTGTCCTCGCGCGCCGTTGGAGCTGGGGCGCCCTCAGCGTGATCAAACCAACCTTTTCCGGACTTTCGGCCGTACCAGCCCGCATCCACATTGCGTTTTTGTGAAAACGATGGGCGGTAGCGGGGGTCGTAATGAAAAGCTGTCCACACGCTTTCCGTCACGGCGTAGTTGATGTCATTGCCTATGAGATCCATCAAGGCGAAGGGGCCCATTTTGAATCCGCCCAATGCTGTCATTGCCCAGTCTATGGTTGCAGCATCGGCAACGCCTTCCTCAAGGATCCGAATGGCTTCGCCATAAAACGGCCGCGCCACCCGATTCACAATGAAGCCCGGTGTGTCCTTGGCCAATGCCGGACGCTTGCCCCACTGCTGCATGAGCACCGTCATTTCGGTGGTCAGACCATCCCGGGTTTGCAGGGCTGGCACAACCTCCACCAATGCCATCAGCGGAGCGGGATTGAAAAAGTGCAATCCGCAAAACCTTTCGGGGCGTTGCAAGTCCGCTGCCAAGGCAGTGACCGATAGGGAGGAGGTGTTGGAAGCGAGGATGGCGTCCTCCGATATCACAGCTTCCAGTGCAGCAAAGAGCTCAGCCTTAATGTCCGCCCGTTCGATGATCGCCTCGATCACCAGCCCGCAAGGCGCCAAAGCCTCCACGTTTTGGGTGGTCTGTATCCTGCTAAGCAAGGCGTCAGAATCCGCTCGAGAGAGCCGGCCTTTGGCCACTGACCGGTCTTGGATTTTCGTCAGAAACACCATCGCTTCCTCCAGCACGGATGCATCCCGATCGAGAAGCAAGACCTGATGTCCAGCCGTGGCTGCAACTTGTGCAATGCCCCTTCCCATGGTTCCGGCGCCCACGACGCCCACTGTCATTGTGTCCATCATATCGCAGACAAAGGAAAGGCGAACAGTGGCGAATGCAGTTCAGCTTCGCCATGAGTTCCGAGCTGTGGTCGTTTGATTGCACCCGATGAACCGAAAAACGACCAAATGCTTGGCTTGCAAGTCCCGACTGCATGCTGACCGACCGATGCCTTACGGTGGAGATTTCTGTTCGGAATTCTGCTTCTCCACTTATCCTGGCATCGCCACGCGAATGGATGGGCGACAGTCTGCAAGCTACAGGCCTGCTTACCACCGGGGTGCAGTGGACCGCATCCTGCAACAAAACCGAGACATCCTCAAGGCATTCCGGGAATGGCACAGGGCGTCACCGACCATGGCCGACATAGGCTCCTTGCAATGGCTCCGTCAAAAGGGCTTCTCGTTTGAATACCACACCCACGTGTTGAACCACAGTGATGGGGGGACTGAAGTGTGGTGCTATGACGCCGGATACCGCCTTGAGCGGGACGGAGCCGTGCACCCTCTTTGAATGAGGCTCAGCGGCGTTTTCCTGAGCGTTTGCTTGACTTCCCACGCTGTCCCCACTTGCCCTTGCCCGGCGTGCGTTTCTTTTCGTGGAAAGCACCTTTGAAATTGGGGTCAGCCTTGCGCTTTTCCCGGTCAATGGAGCGGGCCATGGCCTGGGCTTCCCATTTCGGAGTGGCCACTTCTTCGACACCTTCGGGAATGGACTTGAAGTCCAATGGCATGCCGAGCAATCCTTCGACCCTCAGTAATGCCGCCTTCTCACTGGGGTCCACAAGGGTTATAGCCTTGCCTTTTCTTTTGGCGCGCCCAGTTCGACCGATCCTGTGGATGTAATCGTGGGGATCCCGAGGAACAGTGGCATTGACCACCAAGTCCAGTTGAGGTACATCAATGCCCCGGCTGGCGACGTCCGTGGCGACGAGATAGCGCAATTCACCTGCCTTGAACTCGTCCATGGCGTTGATGCGGCTGTTCTGGCCTTTGTTGGCATGGAGGGTCCTCACTGACCAAGACACGTGGTCATTGATCGCCTGGCCTATGCGCTCGGCCTGGTCCTTTTCCCGGACGAAAATGAGGGCTTGTTCCGGAGCAGCATCGCCCTTCAAAAGCGCGACAAGCAGGTTGAGCTTCGTGCCAAAATTTGGGGCGCGGTATGCGCTCTGCGTCACCGTCTCCACGACCGTCGACTGGGGAGAAGCCTCAACCCGTGTCGGCCACAACAGAAACTCTCCGGCCATCTCCTCGGTTTTGGGCGGGTAAGTGGCCGAGAAGAGGAGGTTTTGTCGTTTTGTAGGAAGGATTTCGAGCAACTTTCGCAACTGTGGCATAAAACCCAAGTCCATCATGCGGTCAGCCTCATCGAGGACCAAGTGGCTGATGTTCCTGGTGACAAAGGCATGGCGCAGGTAGAGCTCCATGAAGCGGCCCGGGGTAGCGACCACGAGGTCACAGCCCTTCTCCATGCGTTCTTGCTGGGCCTTGTGCCCCACACCGCCGTACACCACTTCTACCCTCAAATCGGTTCCTTGGGCCAGCCGCTTGGCGACCTCGGCGATTTGCAGGGCCAATTCTTTGGCGGGGGTCAAGATCACGCAGCGAGGGCCTTGCCCTTGGGCGTGCGACAACATGGCCATGACGGGCAACAAAAAGGCCAGCGTCTTGCCGGTACCCGTCTGGGCGATGCCGATAACGTCCTGTCCAGCACGAATTCTGGGGATGGCCTTGCGTTGGATTTCAGTAGGCTCCGAAATGCCCATGGCCTCGAGCGCATCGAGGTATTGCCGGGTCACCTTCAGTTCCACAAAATCCATGCTGCAAGATTAACCCATGTACACTTGCCGCCGTGGTTCAGTTCACCTGC
>JAKMCW010000154.1 GCA_022428205.1 Flavobacteriales bacterium | reverse complement strand
AATCGATGTCGTCCTGCTTCAGGCCGGCCTTTTCCAAGGCGGGGGGTACGGCGTGCACCGGGCCCATGCCCATGATGCGCGGCTCGAGGGCGGCGACGTGGTAGGACTTCAGGCGGGCGATGGGCTCGACGCCCAGCTCCTTGACCATGCGCTCGGAGGCCACCATCACAAAGGCGGCGCCGTCAGAGGTCTGTGAGCTGTTGCCTGCGGTTACGCTGCCGCCGGCTGCAAACACGGGGCGCAGCTTGGCCAAGCCTTCCATGTTGGTGCCGCGGCGTACGCCCTCGTCCACCTCGAACTTGACGTGGGTCTCGCGCCGCTTTCCGTCGCCGTCGAGGTCGACCCGCGTGAACTCGATCGGCGCAATGCCGGCCTGCAGGCGTCCGTTGTCGATGGCGGCAGCGGCGCGCTCGTGGGAGCGTACTGCAAAGGCGTCTTGCGCCTCACGGCTCACCTTAAACTCATTGGCCACCGCTGCGGCCGTCAATCCCATGCCCCAATACCAATCGGGGTTGGTCTGCGCCACCCGGGCATTGGGTACAATGCGCCAGCCGCCCATCGGCATGCACGACATGCTTTCGGTGCCACCGGCGATGATGAGCTCCTGCATGCCGGTGCGGATCTTGGCCGTCGCGATGGCAATGGTTTCCAAGCCGCTCGAGCAATAGCGGTTCACGGTCATGCCGGGCACCTTCTGGGTGTCGAGGCCCATCAGCGAGATGAGGCGGCCGACGTTGAGGCCCTGCTCGGCCTCGGGGGAGGCGTTGCCGACGATGACGTCGTGGATGAGGTTGGGGTCGAATTCCGGGAGGGAGGCCACGAGGTGGCGCACCACTTGGGCGGCGAGGTCGTCGGGACGGACATCGCGGAGCGTGCCCTTGGTGGCCTTGCCGACCGCGCTGCGGGATCCGGCGATGATGTAGGCGTCTTGCATCATAATCGTAGGGTTGAAGGGCTCAGTTGCGAAGGATCTTGCCGGTTTGAATTAGACTCTGCATGCGCTCCAGCGATTTGCGCTCTCGGCAGAGTTCGGCGAAGGCTTTACGCTCGATGTCGAGCAGGTAGCGCTCGCTCACGGTGGTGGGTGCACTGAAATCGCCGCCGCACATGACCGTGCCGAGCTTCACCGAAATGAGCTCGTCGTGGTCGGAAATGAACCCGGCCGATTTCATGCTGTTGGCGCCGACGTGGACGATGCCAAGGCCTTCCTGGCCCAACACGGTGATGTCGGTGCGCTCGCGAGGCGGTACGTAGCCACCCTCGGCCATCGCCAAGGCGGCGATCTTGGCACGGGCGGTCAGCCGAGAACGGTCGAGCTCCACCTCGTCGATGCCGGGGCGCAAGTAACCGAGGTCGAAAGCCTCATGGGCGCTGGTGGCCACCTTGGCTTGGCCCACGGTGAGGAAGCGCTCGCGCAGCACCTCCAAGCGGATGCCGCCGTCGGTAAACTCGTCGCTTGCGCGCAAGGCGAACTCCTTGGTGCCGGCACCTCCGGGAATCAGGCCGACGCCGAATTCCACGAGGCCCATGTACGTCTCCGCATGGGCAATCACCTTGTCGGCGTGCATGGACAATTCGCAGGCGCCGCCCAGCGTCATCTGGTGGGTCGCCACCACGACGGGGATGCTCGAGTAGCGCGCCCGCATGACCGTGTTCTGGAACATGCGGATGGCGTAATCCAGCTCTTCGTATTCCTGTTCCACGGCGAGCATGAAGACCATGCCCACATTGGCACCGGCAGAGAAGTTGCCGCCTTCGTTGGAGATGACCACTCCGCGCCATGGGGTCGAGGCGTCTTCAGCGATGTCGAAGGCGTGGTTCAATCCCTGCAGGATCTCCCCGCCGATGGTGTTCATCTTGGTGTGGAAGCCCACATTGATGATGCCGTCTCCGAGGTCGTGAATCGTGACGCCGGCGTTTTTCCAGACCACTTTGTCCTCGCCGAGGTAGGCGAGCTTGATGCGCCCTTCTTGGCCGGGCACCACCTCGTAGGCTTTCGTGCCGGGGTTGTAGCAAGAGCGCACGCCATCGGTGACCGTGTAGAAGGTCTCGTGGCCGGCGGCGAGAAAGTCATGCACCCACTGCGCGACTTCCTGTCCATGTGCTTTGCACTGCTCGACGGCCTTGGCAACGCCCACGGCGTCCATGGTTTCGAAGGCGCCCATCTCCCAGCCGAAGCCGGCGCGCAGGGCGTCGTCAATGCGGTAGGGTTCGTCCGCGATTTCGGGAATGCGGTGGGTCACGTAGGCAAATACGTCGCTGAAGACGCGGCGGTAGAAGGTGCCGGCTTCGTCCGTGCCGTCATACAGAATGCGGGTTCGCGCCGCGAGGTCATCGACGGGTTTGGCCGCGTCGAGGGTGGCATACTTGACCTTGGGTTTGGGCCGGTACTCAAAGGTGTTGAGGTCCAGTCCGAGGATGGCCTTCTTGCCGTCCACCTTGGTCTTCTTGTAGAATCCCTGTCCGGACTTGCTTCCGAGGTGGCCGTTATCCAGCAGGTGCTGAACGAAGTCTGGCGTTTCAAAGACGGCCTTGCGCTCGTCGTCGGGGCAGTTGTCCTTGACGCCGTTGGCGACGTGAACCAAGGTGTCGAGGCCGACCACATCGCAGGTGCGGAAGGTTGCGCTTTTCGGGCGGCCCATCGCCGGTCCTGTGAGCTTGTCCACGGCCTCGATGCTGAGGCCCATGTCCTTTACGGTGTGGAACAGCGCTTGGATGGCGAAGACGCCCACGCGGTTCGCGATGAAGGCTGGGGTGTCCTTGCAGAGTACCGTGGTCTTGCCCAGACGGTCACGGCCGTAGGCCATGAAGTGCTCGATCAAGGCCGCATCGCTTCCGGCGTGCGGGATGATCTCCAGCAGGGCGAGATAGCGCGGTGGGTTGAAGAAATGCGTGCCACACAGGCAGGCCTGGAAGTCTTCGCTGCGGCCTTCGGCGAGGTCACCGATGGGAATGCCGGAGGTGTTGGACGTGATCGGCGTGCCGGGCTTCCGGTGCTTTTGGACCTGGTCGAAAATGAGACGCTTGATGTCAAGTCGCTCCACGACGACCTCGATGATCCAGTCGCAGTCTGCGATGCGGGCCATGTCGTCTTCGAAGTTGCCCGTGGTGATGCGGCTGGCGAAGGCCTTGCGATAGAGAGGGCTCGGCTTGGATTTGATGCAGGCCTTGAGGTGGCCGTCAGCGGTGGCGTTGCGCGGACCTTCTTTGGACGGCAGGTCCAAAAGCAGCACTTCGTGGCCCGTTTGGGCAAGGTGGCAGGCAATGGCACTGCCCATCACGCCGGATCCGAGGACGGCGACGCGGTTGAAGCTGTGGGGTAGGGTAGGTGAAGCCATGATCAGGCGGCGTTGGAATCGGTGTTGTCGTCCGCAGCTACTGCGGGAATGGCATCCCGGGTAGGGTATTGGACGATGAGGTCGTTGAGTTGTTGCAAATCGCCCAGCAGGCGAGCGGTCCGTTTCTCGCCCAATTGTTGGGCAATCCAGGCATTGAATTGGCGCACGGCATTGCGGGCGCGGTCGCGCTCCCTTTTGCCATTGGTGGTCAGATGTATGCGAACGACCCGCCGGTCACCATCATCTGCCTTGCGTTCGATCATGCCATGTGACTCGAGGTTGTTGAGCAGGCGGCTCAAGGAGGTCTTCTCCATGCCCATGCGCGGGCCGAGTTGTGTCGAAGGGGTCCCGGCCTTGTCGATGTTGAGCAGGGCCTGGCCCATCGCCATGGTGGTACCCCTAGAGGCTGCGAGTTGACCGTATTGTCGGGCAATGCCTGCCCAGGCAAAACGCACGTGGAAATCGATGGTGTCTTCGGGTTTCACAGCTACAATATACGTTATGCACGCATACATTCTGCGTGCATAACATTTTATCAGAGAATTCTGTCGTTCGGCCCGCGGGGCAAAAGGTGTCAGGCCTCGATGCGCCCGTCGCGCAGGCGAATCTGGCGGTCGGCCCGCTGGGCCAAGCCTTCGTTGTGGGTGACCAGCGCGATGGTCAAGCCGTGGCGGTCCCTCAAATCGAAGAACAGATCGTGCAGCGCTTCGGCGTTGGCACTGTCGAGATTGCCAGAAGGCTCGTCGGCAAACAGAAGGGGAGGGTCGTTGACCAAGGCACGGGCGACGGCGACGCGCTGTTGCTCTCCGCCACTGAGTTGGCTGGGCAGATGCTTTGCGCGCGACGAAAGGCCCAGCTCTTCCAATCGGGCCATGGCGGCCGCTTCGGCTTCCGCTTCAGACCGTCCACCGACGAGGGCGGGCAGCATGGCATTTTCGAGGGCGTTGAATTCTGGCAGGAGCTGGTGAAACTGGAAGACAAACCCGATGTGAGCGTTGCGGAATCGCGCCAGCGCTTTGTCCTTGAGGCTGGCGAGGTCGATGCCGTCGACCACAACCGACCCGCTGTCGGCCCGGTCCAGCGTGGAAAGCACGTTGAGCAAGGTGGTCTTGCCTGCGCCGGAGGGCCCCACAATGGAGACCACTTCTCCTGCTGTCAAGGAAACGTCCACGCCGCGCAGGACTTCGAGGTCCCCATGGCTTTTGTGAATGCCGGTTGCTTCGAGCATGTGCGAAAGCTACGTCCGAAGGCTAACTTTGCGGCGCCGATTCGGTCACAACAAGAACACCCCAGCCATGAACCTTCACGAATTCCAGGGCAAGTCCATCCTCAAGCAATACGGTGTATCCATTCAGGAAGGCCATGTGGCCTCCTCCCCAGAAGAGGCCCACGCCGTGGCCGTGAAACTCCAGGAGGAGACGGGGACCGGTTGGTTTGTGGTCAAGGCGCAAATCCACGCAGGGGGCCGCGGAAAGGGCACCGTCACAGAGACGGGCAGCCATGGTGTGGTGCTCGCAAAAGGGTTGGAGCACGTCAAGGACACTGCTGCTGGCATTCTCGGTGGACACCTCGTGACCGCGCAGACGAGCGCCCAAGGCAAGCAGGTCAACCGCGTGTTGGTTGCCCAAGACGTCTACGAGCCAGGAGACAGCGAGCCCCGCGAATTCTACATGAGCGTGTTGCTCGACCGCGCCCAAGGCCGCAACATCATCATGTACAGCCCGCAGGGGGGTATGGACATTGAGGCGGTGGCCGAAGAGACACCCGATCAAATCTTCAAGGAAGCCATCGACCCTGCCCTGGGCCTGCGCGATTTTCAGGCCCGCCGCATTGCCTTCAACTTCGGGCTTTCCGGAAAGGCGTTTAAGGAGATGGTCAAGTTTGTGAAGGCCCTGTATGCTGCCTATGTCGGCAGCGACGCCTCCATGTTTGAGATCAACCCTGTCCTCAAGACATCTGACGACCGTGTCATCGCGGTGGATTCGAAGGTGACCCTTGACGGCAACAGTTTGTATCGCCACCCGGACTATGCCGCCATGCGCGATACCTCAGAGGAAGACGCCACGGAGGTGGAAGCTGGAGAAGCCGGATTGAACTACGTGAAGCTCGACGGCAACGTGGGTTGCATGGTCAACGGCGCAGGCCTGGCGATGGCCACGATGGACATCATCAAGCTCAGTGGTGGTGAGCCCGCCAACTTCCTCGACGTCGGTGGTACGGCGGACGCAGAACGCGTGGAAAAGGCGTTCCGCATCATCCTGCGCGACCCTGCAGTGAAGGCCATTTTGGTCAACATCTTCGGTGGTATCGTGCGTTGCGACCGTGTGGCACAGGGCGTCGTGGATGCCTACAAAAACATGGGGTCCATCGACGTGCCCATCATCGTGCGTTTGCAAGGCACCAATGCCGTTGAGGCCAAGAAGCTCATCGACGAGAGCGGTTTGGAGGTGCACAGCGCCATTTTGCTGCAAGAAGCTGCCGACAAGGTCGCGGCGGTACTCTGATCGGTCCACCTTTAGTGTTTGCGGACAGCGGTCAAGCCATCCCCAACGGGAAGGACGACGGTCTGTAGCCTGTCATCTGATTCCAACCGGGCATTCAGCGCGTTGAGGGCATCGGCCTTGGGGCCTTTGGCCTGGCCCAATGTGCCATCCCACCAGGTGTTATCAAACAGCATCCACCCATCTGTGGAGAGGAGGGGCAGCAGGGCATCCAGTTGCGCGTTGACCCCTTGCTTGTCTGCATCGATGTAGGCCAGGTCTATGGGCAACTCCGGGGGCCAATTTTCCAAGACGTGGAGGGCAGTGTCGTGGTGGCGCGTGATCGCGTCGTGACGCGGATGCTGGGACCAGAATTCATCTTGCAGCCCAAACAATTCGTCATTGCGCTCGACGGTATGGAGCTGTCCTTCGGATCGCAGCCCCTCTAGCAGGCAGAGGGTGCCATAACCCGTAAATGTGCCCAACTCTATGATGATTCGGGGCCGCAACATGTGCGATACCATGGACAATATGCGGCCTGTTTGAGGGTCCGACATCAGCCTGCCGTGGCGGGTGCGCTGCCATGTGGCGCGCCTCAGGTTGGCAAGCAAGACCGGTTCGCGGCTGCTATTATGGGCGGAAAAGGCCTGGAGGTCCATGTCAGGACCAAGGTCGGTGTTCAGCAGTAAAGGCCGATGTTGCCCAGGAGGATCACGAGGTCAGACACCCCGACCAGTCCGTCACCATCGATGTCGGATGGGCCACAATTTTCCATGCAACCGAACAATCCCAAGAAGATGACGAGGTCCGCGGCACCCACCAAGCCGTCGCCGGATAGGTCTCCGGTGCATTGTACTTCGAGGATTTCACTGACCTCCATCAGGCCATTGCAGTTGTTGTCGATTCCCTCGTTGGTGCCAGGAGCGCCCGGGTGTTGCAAGGGGTTGTTGTCGTCGCAATCACAGATGTTGTTGTGGGTATCGTTGTCATTGTCCACGATGCCCGCGCAAGCTTCGAAGTTGGCCTGGCAGTTTTCATAAACACAGGCGTCGCAGGCTTCCGTGCTGCCAAAGGCGCAGATGGTGGCACAATTGTCGAGCACGCAATTGGCCTGTTGAGCGAAACAATCGATGCATCCCGCCGACATGGTGGGGAGCAGGATGGTGGCCTCATCGTTAAAGCAACCTGCAGGATCCGGATCGAAGGCGCAGTCCAATCCAGCAGAGGACGTCGCAATGTCCACTTGAGCCGCACTGTCGCAGAGCAGCATCAAATCGTAATCGTTGCATTGCGCATGTCCGGCCACGGCAAAGCCCATCGAAATGATCAACGAGAGCGCAAGTCTGAAGAAGGAAGCTGTCATGCTATTCGTCTAAGATTATATAAAGATACGAAAACTGAGGTATCGCCCTCTATCTTCGTCTCATGGGCAAGGGTGGAGATGGTATGCAGAAGCTCAAGGGCCTTGAGGCCTTGGCAGACTTGCACAAGGCCATGGGCGGTGAAAAGGCCGCGTTGCCTGAGGATAAAGAAGACCCACAAGGACCCGATGGTCCGTCACTGCTTTACGTCTCTCGGGACAGGAAAGCCCGCAAGGGTAAGGAAGTCACTTTGGTCGAAGGATTTGATGAGGTTGATCACAGTGATTTGGCCAACGTCGTCACACGTGATTTAAAGGCACATTGCGGTGTGGGAGGAGCATGGAAACACGGCCAAATCTTGTTGCAGGGCGATCACAGACAACGTGTGGCCAAGTGGTTGGAAGCAGCGGGATATAAGGTGAAGCACAAGGGCGGATGACATCAGAAACTCAAGCAGAAGCGGCGCAGATGCCGCCGGATACCGTTCAATATGTGGTCCGCACCCTTATGGGATTGGAGCCACAGGTCGCCACCGAACTCGAAGAGCATGGCGCCCTGGGTGTTGAGGTCGGGCGCCGAAGCGTGACCTTCCACGCCACGAAGGCGGTGCTGTACGGTTACTTACAGGCCACGCGATTTGCAGTGCGTGTGTTGCGTCCAGTCTTCCGATTCGAGGCCGATGGACCGGACGCCTTGCACGCCTTAGCCGTCAAGTTGGATTGGGGGAAGTGGGTAGATCCGCGCCGCTCCATGGCGCTGGATGTCACGGCCAACAGCGACCATTTTCCGCACGACCAGTTCGCCATGTTTCGCCTCAAGGATGCGATGAGCGACCATTTCAAGTCGTTTGCCCGTGGCCGGGCAGTGCACCATCTCAACATCAACCGCACAGCCCCTGAGCAATTGATCCACTTGCACATTGCAGGGGAACAGGTGACGATATCGCTGGATCTGATTGGTAAAGATGCCTTGTTTAAGCGCGGATACCGTGCGCCGCGTGCCCGCGCTCCACTCAACGAAGTGCTGACAGCGGGCCTATTGGGACTCGCTGGATGGCGGCCCGGTGAAACCTTGGTGGACCCCATGTGTGGCTCGGGCACTTTTGCCATCGAAGCCGGACTGTGGACGGCAGGTGTGCCCATCCACGCTGGCCGCCGCGAATGGACTTTGTTTGGAATGCCGGACTTCGATGCGGACCTGTGGCGCACCGTGGGTGAGAACGCACGCAAAGAGCGCATTGACCGTGCGCCGATTTTGGCTTCGGATTGGAACAAACACCCCGTGGGTGACGCCAGGGAGAGCGTGCGGAAGGCTGGCCTCGAGCATCTCGTGAGGGTGGAGGTGGCGGATTTCCTCGGCATGCGCCCGCCCCGTGATGTGGAGCCTGGTTTGATCGTCTTGAACCCGCCATATGGCTTGCGCGTTGAGGCCGATGACCTCGAGAACCTGTACGGTGGCATAGGCGGTGCGCTCAAGCACCGTTGGTCCGGGTGGCGGGCCGCGTTGTTGTTCCCAAAAGACCTCGAGGCGCATCACCGTATCGGGCTGAAGCCCTCAGCAAAGCACACCGTCATGAACGGGCCGTTGACCTGCACTTGGGCGGTATACGATCTGTTCAAAGGCAAGCGCGCCGATCACCTGTCAGGTGGCGTTGAGGCGGGAGTGGACGAATCCGCATCGGGAGGTCCAGCACCAACCGATGTGGTGGCCCCTGAGCAAGAGGGGGAGACTGTGCGCTTCCGCCGTCCCCGAATTCAGTCCCCCAAGGAAGAAGGGTGATTTCCCATCTTGGGCGACATTCGCTCTATGTTGAACCGTTATCTGGCAGGAGCATTGCTGTGCTGCGCCGTTTTGGCTGGCTGTGGTTTCCGAGGGAAACAGGCCGATGTCGTCTTGCACAATGGACTCATCCTCACTTTGGATGACAACGCTTCTGAAGCCCAGGCCATCGCAGTTTCCCAAGGCCATGTGCTTGAAGTGGGCCCGGAGCGGGCCATTCTCAATAAGTACAGCGCTGACTTGGAAGTGGACCTCATGGGAGCGGTAGTGGTGCCTGGGCTCATGGATGCCCACGCTCACTTTACAGGCTTTGCGGATGCCCTTGGTGCCGCAGACCTCGTGGGTACGGCTTCTCAGCAGGAAGTCTTGGACCGCGTCCAAGCCCATGCTGCCTTGTTCGAAGAAGGGTGGGTGATTGGAAGGGGCTGGGACCAAAATGACTGGGACAGTGCGGCTTTTCCTGACCGCAGTGAAGCGCTCGATGCATTGTTTCCCGATCGGCCTGTGCTGTTGGAGCGCGTGGATGGACATGCCGTTTGGTGTAACGCGGTGGCCTTGGACCGGGCCGGCGTGGGGGCGAACACCCAAATAGAAGGAGGGGAGTTGCTCAAGAATGCCCAGGGCGATTTGACGGGGGTGCTCGTGGACCGCGCAGCGGATAGCCTTCAGGCATGGGTGCCCGAGCCAGACAGCGCCTTGCGTGCCGGTTACTTTAAGGAGGCTGCGCGCCAATTGGTAGCGGTGGGCTTGACGCACATCACCGATGCCGGACTTGACCCCGAGGACGTGGAGGCGATTGCGGCATTGCAAGAGACCGGTGAACTGCCGCTGCGCTTTTCCGTCATGGTGGCTGACAATCCAAAGGCGTTGGATCACTTTCTTCCCGGTGGCCCCATTGTCGATACAGCGGGCCTGTTGGACATACGTGCGGTCAAATTCTACATGGACGGATCCCTAGGGTCTCGCGGAGCGGCACTCCTCGAGCCTTACGCTGACCGCCCTGAGACGCAGGGCCTTTTCTTACAAGACGAAGCGGAGTATCGAGAGAAGGTGGAGCGGACAAAAAACGCGGGCTTTCAAGTGGCGACCCATTGCATTGGCGATGCTGCCGTTCGGAGGGTCCTCGGGATTTATGGCGATTTGCTAGGTGGAGTCAATGATTTGCGGTGGCGGATTGAACACGCCCAAGTCGTTCACAAGGATGACGCGGATGCCTTTCGAGCGCATACGGTGATCCCTTCAATTCAGCCTACCCATGCCACGAGTGATATGTACTGGGCGGGCCAGCGACTGGGCCGCAATAGGGTGCGCCGTGCATACATATATAGTACGCTGCAAAAACAGTTAGGCTGGTTGCCCCTTGGGACGGACTTCCCCGTGGAGGGCATTGCCCCCATGCGGACCTTCTATGCTGCGGTGGAGCGGAAGGATGCAGAAGGCTACCCAGAGGGAGGATTTCAGCGGGATGAAGCCCTGGACCGAATGAGCGCTTTGAAAGGCATGACGGGGTGGGCCGCTTTGGCTTGCTTCCGTGAGCACGACCTCGGACAAATCGCTCCGGGTTACCGCGCGGACTTCACGGTGCTGGATCGAAACCCGCTCACCTGTGCTTCCGAAAAACTACCCGATACCCGTGTGCTGCAAACGTGGATCTCGGGTGACCGGGTGTTTGAACGTCAGCCCGGTTCAACGGTTCCTTCTCCATGAGCAACGTCCGACCTCCACGCGCCCGATGGGCCTTGATTGCATACTTCGGCATCGCCGCCATTGCCATAGGCGTGGGTACGGTCATGTTGACTCCGGAGTACGACTTGCCCATTTACCAACCATCGGACCTCAACCCCGCCTTGGTGGATGCCGCTGTGCAGGGGTTCGAAGACCACAGGATCCTGCCATTTGAGCTTGTCAACCAGCTGGGGGATACTGTCCGCATGGAAGATGTCGCAGGCCAGGTCTTGGTGGTGGACTTCTTTTTTACGCGCTGCAGGACCATCTGCCCGATGTTGACCGACAATATGAAGCGCGTCCAAGACCAGGTGCTCGATGACGACCGGGTCCGATTGATGAGCCATTCAGTGACGCCGGTGGCCGACTCTGTGCCTGTGCTTTTGGAGTACGCAGCGACCAAAGGTGTCGACCCTGACCGTTGGTGGTTGCTCACTGGGGCCAAATCAGAGGTGTACAAGCTGGCCAGGAAGAGCTATTTCGCAGCCTTGGATGAGGGGGATGGAGGGTTCCAGGACTTCGTGCACACAGAAAACATGGTCCTTGTGGATACCCTTGGACGCTTGCGTGGCTTCTACGATGGGACGGACTTGGATGAGGTGAACGATTTGGTGCGAGATTTATCGTTCCTCTTAGGGCCTTGAAACCAGTCCATTACGGAATCATTTTCAAGAAACCCGAAAAAAAAACTGAGGGGGACTTGCCGGTATAAAAATCGGTTCTACATTTGCCCCCGCTTTGAACGCAAGGCGCCGCTGCAAGCACAGAGGAGAGTAGAAAAAAAAGAGTGATTGAGCTTGCAGGGATTTAAAAGTGAAGTATCTTTGTCGCCCCGTTTACGGGAGACGTTTTGAGCCGAAGGGCTCAACTCAGATAGAAGTTCTTTGAAATGATGTGATAGCCCAACCAACGTTAATTTACTTTGAGAGTCAAATTTTCAAACTTTTACAATGGAGAGTTTGATCCTGGCTCAGGATGAACGCTAGCGGCAGGCCTAACACATGCAAGTCGAGGGGTAACAGGGAAAGCTTGCTTTCCGCTGACGACCGGCGAACGGGTGCGTAACACGTATGCAACCTACCTTCCACTGGGGTATAGCCCAGAGAAATTTGGATTAATCCC
>JAKMCW010000121.1 GCA_022428205.1 Flavobacteriales bacterium | reverse complement strand
TTTCCCAATCCCCCGGACCATCTCCAGACGGTACATAGGTGCTTTGGGCCGTTCCTGAGGCCGTTCCCGAGAGCCACAACAGCATGGCCAGCCTGAAAAGAATCCGTATCCGCATCGCTTGAATGCCTGGTTTTGCCAGTTAAAGTTGAGCCCGCTGAGCGCTGAAACCTAATTTGGCCCGGTGAACGTGTCGTTCCGCATCGCACGCCGGTACCTCTGGTCCCGCAAGTCCCAGCGCCTGATCCACTTGGTTTCGGGCATCTCGGTGGTGGTCGTGGCCGCAGTGGCCGCAGCGATGATCGCCATCCTCAGCGCATTTAACGGCATCGAAAACCTCGTCGAAGAGCTGTTCTCAAGCCTCGACACTGAGCTCGCCGTCTTGCCCTCTGAGGGCCGGGTGTTGCCCGCCGCTTGGATTGACAGTCTGCGCGCGCACCCGGGCGTGGCCCACGCGGGCGGTGTCCTGGAACAAGATGTGGTGGTGCGGCGCCAAGGCGAACCGCTGGTCTGCACACTAATTGGCTTCGACTTGGCCCATGGCCAGCACACCGGATTGGACGGGCGCCTCATCCGCGGTGCGGTCCTCCGTGCCGATACCCTCGGAATGGACTGCGGATATGTGGGCTTGGGCATTGCCAGCCAATTGCGACTGCCCTATGGTGGGGACGCCCCCGCGCAACTGACTGTCGCCGCACCCAAAAGGGGGCGCAGCTTGGGTTCCATGCAAGGACGCAGCCTGCTCGATGGTGGCGCAGAACGCATGATGGTCACCCGATCACTCCCCGTCTGCGGCACCTTTTCGATCAATGCAGACATCGATGCCAAGACCATGATAGGTAGCCTTGCGTTTGCCCAGCAGGTCCTGCAACGTCCCGATCAGGTCTCCCGAATAGAACTGGTGCCGGCCGCAGGCTGGGACGTGATGCGGTTGCGGCAATCCATAGACGCCCAGCTTCCGTCCGAATTGAACACCCGTACCCGCCGCGAAAAAAACGCCCTGATTCACGCCACTAGCCGCGCCGAGAAATGGGCCACCTTCGCCATCCTCAGCTTCATTCTGGTGGTGGCCGCCTTCAACATCCTCGCAGCACTCACCATGCTCCTGCTCGACAAACGGCGAGACGTGGCCACCTTGACGGCCATCGGAATGACGGGCCGGGAAGTCCGGCAGGTGTTCAGCTGGCAAGGTTTGCTCATCAATGCCCTGGGAGCCGCCACAGGTATCGCCATTGGCGTGGCCTTGGTTTTGCTGCAAGACCGTTTCGGACTGGTCCGGCTCGAAGGCGCCATGGTGCCGGCATACCCTGTGGCCCTGCATGTGGGGGATGTATTGGGCGTGGCGTTTGTCGTCCTCGGTGTAGGCGGCACGTTCAGTGCGGCCATGGTCGCGTACCTCGTACGTCGCATGGTGCCCGATGCGGGCTAATTTTGCAGCATGGTCCGCATTGGTCCCGTAGAACTCGGCGAATTCCCCCTCCTCCTGGCCCCCATGGAGGATGTGAGCGATCCGCCATTCCGCACGCTCTGCAAGAAGCATGGCGCTGACATGATGTACACGGAGTTCATCAGCTCTGAAGGCCTCATTCGCGATGCGGCCAAAAGCCGACAGAAGCTCGACATCTACGAAAAGGAGCGGCCTGTGGGCATACAAATCTTCGGGTCGGAGATCGATTCCAT
Organism: Flavobacteriales bacterium; assembly: GCA_022428205.1. GTDB lineage: Bacteria > Bacteroidota > Bacteroidia > Flavobacteriales_D > Sanyastnellaceae > UBA8752. Next base: position 23,736 of record JAKMCW010000121.1, on the reverse strand, counting down.
GCGCCGCGCAGCGGAGATTTCCGCGGCTTCAGGGCCCGATGTGCTCGACATCAATTACGGTTGCCCGGTCAAGAAGGTCGCCTGCAAAGGCGCTGGAGCCGGCATCCTTCAGGACATCCCGAAAATGGTGTCCATGACCAAGGAAATCGTGGAAGCTGTGGACCTCCCTGTCACGGTCAAAACCCGATTGGGCTGGGACGACAACTCCAAGTACATCGTCGAAGTCGCAGAGCGCCTCCAAGATGTGGGCATACAGGCGATCTCCATCCACGGTCGTACACGCGCCCAGATGTACAAGGGAGAAGCGGATTGGACCCTCATCCGGGCCGTCAAGGAAAACCCGAACATGCACATTCCCGTGTTTGGCAACGGAGACATCGACACCCCAGAAAAGGCCCTCGCCTACCGCCAAGAATACGGTGTGGACGGCATCATGATCGGCCGTGGTAGCATTGGGAATCCCTGGATTTTCGATGAAATCAAGCACTACTTCGCCACAGGCGAACACCTCCCCCGACCAACCGTGGCCGACCGGGTAGAAGCAGCCAGGGCACACTTGGTGCACAGCCTCGAATGGAAGGGCGAGCGTCTCGGCGTCGTGGAGATGCGCCGCCACTACGCCAACTATTTCCGCGGCCTTTCGCACTTCAAGCAACACCGCCTGATCCTCGTGACTGAGGAAGATCCCGCCGCCCTTCATGCGCAGCTCGACAAGGTTGCAGAAGAATACACGGGCAGTGCGCCCGCGGTGTAGATTCACAGCGTGAACAGCGAACAACTCCAAGCTCTGAGCCGATCACTCATCTTTTTTGGGATCGCCATTGTGTGCTCCGTGACCGCGTCCGTGGTGGCCGGCCTCATTGGGCCGTTATTCTTCGATCAAGCCATCGAGATCGCGCCTGGAGGCGCCATTCCCACCAGCGAAGGCGATTGGTGGCAACTTCATCTGCAGAACTTCATCAGTCAAGCCCTCGGCTTCGGAGGGGCTGTATTCATCGCCGCAGCCATGTGGCAGCGCACCGTGCCGGTGGGCCTCGTGGCCACGCCCCGTTCGCTGGCTCCGGTGGGCTTACTGCTGGTCATTCTGGCTACTTTTTTCTCGGCGCCGTTGATGGCCATCAGCTATGAATGGAACCTTGCCGCGATACCGGAAGGTTCCGTTTTGGAGGCTGTATTCAAGCCCTTGGAAGAACTCCTCGAAGCCGTCACCACATTCCTGGTCACCGCCAATGGGCCCAAGCGCATCGTGGTCATCCTCAGTGTTGCGCTGGTGCCTGCGGTGTTTGAAGAGCTCGCCTTTCGGGGGGCATTGCAGCCTTTGCTGATCAAGGCGACAGGCAAGCCCTGGTTGGGCATCGCGATCGCCTCCGTCATTTTCAGCGCCATCCACTTCCAGTTTTACGGCTTCCTTCCGCGGGTGCTCCTCGGGGCGTTGTTTGGATGGTTGGCCTACCGCAGTGGGAGCATCCTCCCTGGCATGGTCGCCCACTTCGTGAACAATGCGGCGGCGGCTGTGACCTTGTGGAGCACAGGCAGCATGACCGAAGACTTGTTTGAATTGGAGACGTGGACCGTTCTGCTGGGGGTCGTTCTCACGGCGGCCACACTCGTGGCCTACCATCGGTTCATGCCCGCCCGTCAGAAGCTGTCCGAAGGCTGAGGAAGGCCTCCGCGCTCAAGAGGTCTTCGGGCGTGGTGATTTTGATGTTTTGGAGGTCGCCATCCACCAGGGTAAGCGTGTTTCCAGCCGCTTCCCACACCGATGCATCATCGGTAAACCAAGATTGGTATTCCACCCCATAGGCCGTTCGCAACTGCGGCAAGGAAAAGACCTGCGGTGTCTGAACACCACGCAACGTCGCCCGGTCCAATGGGGCGCTGCCTTGTTCGCCCACCTGTCGGATGGTGTCTTTTACCGGCACCACGGGAATGGCGCCCCCATGATCTGCTGCCGCAGTGTAACAGCGCTGGATGGTCTCCACCTCGACAAACGGACGGACGGCATCGTGAATGCCCACCCAGCCCTCACCTTCTGGTAAAGCTTCGAGGCCATTCAACACAGAGTGAAAGCGCTCCTCCCCCCCGTTGACCACGCATTCTACACGCGCCTCGGGGTGGGCCTTGACCACTTCTTCCCAGGCGGGGTGAAGGCTCTCATGGAGCACCAAGACCACGTGCAAATCAGGATAGGCCTCTCTGAATCGGCAGAGGGTATGTACGATTACCGGCCGGTCACCAAGCGGTAAAAACTGCTTGGCCACCGGCCGGTTCATGCGGGTGCCTGTGCCGCCCGCGACGAGGATGAGGTATCGCATGCGGCTCAGCAAGAAATCAGCCGCGGGCAGCGGCGAAACGCTCAGAAATGGCGTTCCAGTCAATGACGTTGAAGAACGCCGCGATGTAATCAGGGCGGCGGTTCTGGTAGTTCAAGTAGTAGGCGTGCTCCCAAACGTCGAGACCGAGGATGGGGTGTCCTCCGCAACCCACGCCGTCCATCAACGGGTTGTCCTGATTGGCGGAAGAACAGACTTCAAGGGTGCCGTTCTGGACACAGAGCCAGGCCCAACCACTGCCGAAGCGGGTGGCCGCTGCTGCTGCAAACGCCTCCTTGAAGCCGTCGTAGCTGCCAAATGCGGCGTCGATGGCGGCACCGAGGTCTCCAGTTGGCGCGCCACCCCCATTGGGAGACATGCTCGTCCAAAACATGTTGTGGTTGTAGTAACCACCGCCATTGTTGCGCACTGCACCGTTGTCGGCATGCTGGCTGCAAAGCTCCTCAATGGATTTGCCAGCAAGGTCTGTGCCTTCGATGGCCGCATTCAGCTTGGCGGTATAGCCAGCGTGGTGCTTGCCGTGGTGAATTTCCATGGTGCGCGCGTCGATGTGGGGCTCGAGGGCATCATAAGCATAGGGGAGTGCGGGGAGTTCAAAAGCCATGTCTTGGGGTTCTTGGGTATTGTCGTGCGGTCAAAATTAATTCTCTTCGGCTTCAGGTGCCGCATCTACCGGTGGTGCTGACGGCGTAAGCCCTAGAATAATGTCCAATGTATCAAACGCGTCGATGGCACTGCGCCATTCGCTGTCCCATTGAAGGGAGGACCTGTGGCCTGCGGACTCGCCCCACACATTGTGGGCTACGCGCTCAACAAGGCGCCTTTGGGTCAATTCCTCTGCCCGTTTCCGTCCTACATCGGGGGTAAACGTCTCGTCGATGAGTGCGCCGGCCCCAAGATCGTATCCAGCAGCCACGGCATCGAGGAAAGCGGCGACGTCCTGCATGGCCTCCAATTCGGCGCGCTTTTCCTCGGTCAACAGGAAAGCGTGCTCCCGTATGCGCCCAGCGTACACCAACTCTCTAAAAGAACCTGGGAAACTGCCTGTATCCAACGGCACAAACAAATCGGGCGCGATGCCGCCTCCGCCATAAACGGTTCTTCCCCCGCTCGTTCCGTAGGCCAATGAGTCCACCTGCAATACGCTGTCTGCCTCGAGGTATTCACCCCGTGCTTCACGGTCCCTCCACTCTTCTTCGTAGTCAACACCGCTGCCATACGGCCGCTGGATGGAGCGTCCGCTTGGCGTGTAGTAACGCGCTACAGTCAGGCGCAATGCCCCGCGGTCAGCCACAGGGAATTCTTCTTGGACCAACCCCTTGCCAAAGGTCCTCCGTCCCACCACAACACCACGGTCGTGGTCCTGAATGGCTCCAGCAAAAATTTCGCTGGCCGAGGCACTGCCCTCGTCGACCATGACCACCAGTGGCTCATGGCGGAAAGCCCCTGGACGTTCGGTCACGTATTCCCTCCGGGGCTGCGATGCGCCCTCGGTGTAGACGATGAGGTCCCCTTCTTCGAGAAAGAGCTCCACCATCGGCACGGCAGCGTGCAAGTAGCCACCGCCATTGCCCCTCAAGTCGAGCACAAAACGCTCGGCCCCGGCCTGACGCAAACCGTACAGGGCATCCTCAAATTCCTCATGGGTGTTCCGGGCAAAACGGATGACCTTCAGGTAGCCTACGTTGCCTTCCAACACCTCTGCAGCCACCACACTGTGGATGGGGATGCGCCCCCGGCGAATGTTGACCGCCAAGGAATCTTCGGCCGCCACGCTGGGACGGAACAGCCCCAATTTCACTTCGGTGCCCGCAGGTCCCTTGAGGAGCTCCATCACCTTGGTATTGGTCAATCCCGTGCCGGCAATCACAGAGTCATCTACCGCAACAATGCGGTCGCCCGCCTTGATCCCTGCAGCTGCACTGGGTCCTCCAGGAATGGGGGTAACCACCATGATGGTGTCTTCCTGCAGCAAAAACTCCACGCCAATGCCCTCGAAATTTCCTTGCATGGGTTCAGCCATGGCCGCCAATTCGGCGCTGCTGAACCAATCGCTGTGCGGATCGAGCTCATCGAGGATGGCGTCGATGGCCACTTCAGTCAAGCGCGATCGGTCGACGGGGTCCACATACATCCGATCGATGCGGTCCAACACAGATGACAGCACTTGACCTGTAGGCAAGAAGCCCGGACCGTGCACATCCCAGATGGCCTCTTCACGGTTCAATCCACGGCCCAGGTAAGCGCCCAACATGAGGGCGAGGCCCAAGGCCAAGGGCAACCAAGCCCTGGGGACGGGGGGACGTTCAGAGGTCATTCGGGAAACGTACAATTTCGACCCCGACTTGGTTCAGAAATTTCAATCCCGAATCGTCTTTGTACGCATCGATGTACACCAAACGCCGGATGCCCACCTGGTGAATGAGCTTGGCGCATTCTCTGCACGGAGACAAGGTGATGTACAGTGTAGCGCCCTTCGCCGTGTGAGAGGATCGGGCCAGTTTGGTGATGGCGTTGGCCTCGGCATGGAGCACATACCAATGTGTCTCGCCCTGGTCATTCTCGCAGGCGTTGGGCATGCCGCTCGGCGTGCCATTGTAACCGTCCGAAACGATCATGCCATCGCGCACAATCAGCGCCCCCACCTGCTTGCGCTGGCAGTGCGATAACGCCGCCCACTCGCGCGCCATGCGGAGGTAGGCCCGGTCGTATCGTTGCTGCTTGTCTGCGTCCACACAGCGAAGTTAGGCCCCGGCCCCCTTCCCTTGTACCTCAAAGGGCCACGGTTACGCGAAGAGGCGCACCTTTGCACCATGCGTATCTACACACGTACCGGCGATGGCGGCGAGACTTCCTTGTTTGATGGCTCCCGCGTGCACAAGGACGATGCCCGCATCGAAGCCTATGGCACTGTCGATGAATTGAATGCTCTCCTCGGTGGGGTGCTGGACCACAACGCGCTCGCAACACAGCAAGAGGCCATCCGCGATGCACAGGACCACCTGTTTCGCATCGGCGGGATGTTTGCCGACCCCAATGGGCCGCGCGAAGGGCAGCCGCGCGTCGACACCGCTGAAGTCGAAGGCCTCGAACATTGGATCGACGAAATGGAAAAAGACCTGCCGCCCTTGCGCCATTTTGTGCTGCCTGGAGGCTCACCTGCGGTCAGCGCCTGTCATGTGGCCCGCACGGTGTGTCGCAGAGCGGAGCGCCGCGCGGTGGCGTTGGACCGGCTTGTCAAACAGCCAGAAGCGGCCATGCGCTACCTCAATAGGTTGAGCGATGCCCTGTTTACACTGGGCCGTTGGGCTGCTCAGCAAGAAGGTGTCGCCGAAGAAAAGTGGCCCCGTACCCCGAAATAATGCCCGTAGGCTGAACTTTTTGCCGACGTTTCACGTAGGGCTTGCACAGAATTGAAGCTCGTCTACTTTTGCCGCGCCCAAATGTGACACAACATGTATTGGACACTTGAACTTGCCTCATACCTCGAAGACGCTCCTTGGCCCGCCACCAAGGACGAGTTAATCGACTTTGCCATGCGCACAGGCGCCCCGCTGGAAGTGGTGGAGAACCTGCAGCAAATCGAAGATGATCAGGAGAGCTACGATACCATCGAAGATATCTGGCCCGACTACCCGTCTAAAGAAGACTTCTTCTTCAACGAGGACGAATACTAGCATCCCCATACCCTTGGGGCAAAGCCGGCTTCCCTGTTTTGGGGTTGCCGGCTTTTTTATTGGATTGAAGTGGGCGAGGGGCTCAGCGTGTGAACCCCAATTGGTAACATCCGGGAATGTCCGGGTCTGCAGTGGTGCTATCGGCAGAGCGTTCCGGAAAAGCGCGGTTCCATTCGTCCACCATGCCGTGTGGTGAGTCCGCCAAACACCGAACGACCGCTTGGTCCCCTTCTCCTTCAAACGCCCAAAGTCTGGGCAGCGGTTGGTCAGGCTGCGCACTGCTGATGACTGTGCCTGTGCGTTCCGGATGCTGGAAACTCCGCACTTCCAGAGGGATTCCACTGCGCTGGAGGGGCGCCATGGTCGAGGGGTGCAGCACCCCCGCCCCTGCCCGGCTCATGCGTTCAGCTGTCACGTGGTCCAGTGCATTGACTTTCTCCGCAAAAGGCCAGCGGCGAGGGTCTCCAGTCATCACCCCCTCGACATCCTTCCACACCACGAGCCGCTCTGCACCTGACGCCTCTGCCAGCAGAGCCCCTGTGTAATCCGACCCCTCACGGCCCAATGTCGTGGGCTTCCCGTCCGCACTGCCGCCTACAAAACCTTGCGTCACTGCGAACCCTTCTCCGAGGTGTTCCAATGCTGCCCTGACCGCCGTGCCAGTCGATGCCACATCGACCGCCGCTGCGCGATGGTGGGCATCCGTCTTTATCCAATGCCAAGCCGATTGCCAGGCGGCACGGAGGCCCCTTTGGGCGAGGTGGGCATGAACCAATCTGGTGGAAAACCGTTCACCGAACCCCACCAACGCATCGTACGCCTCGTCGTCCGCCGGCTGACCTGTCAACCGCTCCGCGACCGTCATGAAAGCGGCGACATCCGCATCGAGCACCTCGGAGGGGAGTTCCAACTCGGCTGCCACGCTCGCATGGAAATCTAGAAACGCAGCACAAACATTCTGCCCACCACCGCCGTTCGGTAAAGCCGACCATATGGCCTCCAGCGCGTTGGTGGACTTGGCCATGGCACTGACCACCACAATGGGATGGATTCCTCGGATACAGAGGTCCTCAACGATCCGGCCAACATTGCGCACAGCTTGGGCATCCCTGACAGAAGCGCCCCCGAATTTGTGGACCTGGCGCTTCATGACCCCACCGCCAGTGATTTGAGCGCTGTTCCTTCCAGGCGTCCATTGAGCCAATCACTGCTCACATCGGCGCCGAGTGACTTGTAGAAATCGATGGCCGGGGTGTTCCAGTCCAGTACTTGCCACTGCATGTAGGCACAGCCCCGCTCGACGGCCTCGGCAGCGCACGCGGCCAGCAGTTGTTTGCCGTAACCCTTGCCCCGTTCAGAAGCTGTCACCACGAGGTCTTCGAGAAACAGACACCGCCCATTCCAGGTGCTGTACTTCTCATAGTGGAGTGCGATGCCCACGACTTCATCGCGGTCGGCGGGCTCCAAGACGATCAAACCGTAGGCGGGATTGGGCCCAAATCCATCCTCGAGCAAGGTGGCGACGTCCATATTGACCTCATCCAAGGCCCGCTCGTATTCGGCGAGCTCACGGATGAGCGCATAGGTCTTGGGGATGTCCTCCGCCCTGGCCTTTCTAATTCTGCCGGCTACATTCATGCCTGCAAACGTAGATTGCAGAGCGACATGCCCGAAGGAATCAGTCCCATCGATATCGTCTTGGCCATTCCACTGTTGTGGGGAGCCATACGTGGGGTGCGGCGTGGTTTCATCTTGGAAGTCACGGGGTTGGCCGCGCTGTTTATGGGGGCTTATGCCGCCCTGTTTGGCTCGGACATCGCTGCGGCTTGGCTCGATGCGCAATTCGCCGTCGGCAAGGCCTACATCGGCATCCTCTCCTTTGCCCTCACCTTCATCGCGGTCGCCATCGCCGTGCACCTCCTCGGCAGGCTGCTGGAAAAGATGGTCGACATCACGGCCCTCAAACCGATTGACCGTTTGGGTGGCTTGGTGTTCTCAACCGGCAGGTCCTGGCTGTTCTGGTCCATCCTGCTCTTGGTTGTGCAAGGGACGATGGGTACGGGTTGGATTCCCGAAGCTTGGCTCAGTGAAAGTCACCTGTGGCCATGGCTAGACGCGACGGCACGGACCCTCCTTCCCTTGATCGATCCTTGGGTTCCTGAGTTCTAAAACCGGAACCCGGGCGCTTCAGAGCTTGACCTCCACACCGAGGTCTTCCCCCAAGCGGGCAATCCGCTGTCCAAGCGCGTCCCATACATCGCTGTGGGGCGTGCCCTCCTGCCAATCGGCACGCACCGAAAAGTAGAATTTGATCTTGGGCTCCGTTCCGGAAGGACGTGCGGTGACCAAGGCTCCGTCCTTGGTCAGAAATTGGATCACGTTTGATGCGGGCATGCCATTCCAACCTTCGAGGTGGTCGCGCACTTCCAAGATGGCCTCTCCACCCAATGCAGCCGGCGGGTTCGTGCGAAATCCAGACATCATTTCGCGGATTTCTTCGGCGCCCTTGATGCCTTCTCGTTTGAGGGAAACCAACGCCTCACGGTACATCCCGTAATGCCGGTGCAGGTCGCGCAACCGGTCGAGGAGCGTGCGGCCCTTGCGCCACTCGACGTGGGCCATTTCGGCGATCATCGCAGCGGCCGCGATGGCGTCCTTGTCCCGCACCTCATCGCCAATCAGGTAACCATAGCTTTCCTCGCCTCCTACCAAAAATTGTCCCCGGCCTTCGCGGGCCAAGATTTCCGCAGCGATCCACTTGAAACCGGTCAATGTTTCGGCCACAGGCACGTCAAAGGCGGCCGCGATTTCGGAAATCAAGCGGGTGGTCACGATGGTTCTCGCCACAAAATCCCCCTCTTCAAGCCCACCGCGTTCAGCCTTGGTCTTCAGCACATACTGCACCAACAAAGAGGCCAACTCATTGCCGTTCAACAGGCGAAACTGCCCTTCTGAATCGCGAACTGCTGCCCCAACACGGTCTGAATCCGGATCGGTGGCGAGCACCAAATCAGCGCCGGTTTCCTCGGCCCGCTCCAGTGCCATCCTCAGTGCGCTGGCCTCCTCAGGGTTTGGGGATTCTACGGTAGGAAATGCGCCGTCCGGCTTGGCTTGGGATGCCAACACTTCCACGTTTCGGAAACCACATGCCTCCAAAGCTGGCGCCATGCTCACCGCTCCTGTCCCATGCAAGGGCGAAAACACCACACTCAAATCCGAGCCATCTTCCAACAGCTCCTGATCGAGGCGGTGAGAGGCAATGGCCGCATGGTATTCCCGGTCAAGTGCCGGTCCAATGGTCTGTATGAGCGGGTCATCCGAAGCAGACCGCTTGACGGCCTCCAAGCCGCTGACCGCGCGGACACAGGTGATGATGCCTTTGTCATGAGGAGGGACAATTTGACCCCCGTCGCCCCAATAGACTTTGTAACCGTTGTACTCCTTGGGGTTGTGGCTCGCTGTGATGACGATGCCCCCTTGGCAACCCAATTGGCGGATGGCAAAACTCAACTCTGGGGTGGGACGCAGCCCATCAAAAACGTGAGCGGTGATGCCGTTTCCAGCCAGCACCTCTGCAGCAACCTGCGTGAACTCATCGCTGCGGTGCCGGCTGTCATGTGCAATGGCCACAGCCTTTTCTCCCGGGTGATGAGCAGAGAGGTAATCCGCCAACCCTTGTGTCGCCATGGCGACCACCGCTGCGTTCATGCGGTTCGTTCCCGGGCCCATGATGCCGCGCATGCCCCCCGTTCCAAATGCGAGGTCCTGGTGGAAGGCTTCCATCAGTGGACCGGAATCCGCATCGTCCAGCATCTTCTGAACCGCTTCACGCGTGGCGACATCATGCGGTGCTCTGGTCCAAGCTGCAGCCTTGTTTCGGATGGCGTCGAGGGTCATGGTCAGGAGGGGTTGGTCGTGTCAAATTTCGCGCTCAGACACCGTTCAAGCGCCACCTTCCACGAAATAGGTGGACGGCCGAGCCGTTTGAAGAAATCAGCCTCATCGAGTTTGCTGTAAGCGGGTCGGGTCGCGCGGGTAGGAAAGGCGTCAGACTGGACTGCCTCTACCTGTACATGGGGCGCACGACAGCGCATGATTTCGGACGCGAAACCGTGCCAACTGGTGGTGCCAGCATGGCCGTAATGGTGCACCCCTGCAGTAGCCTGCGGGTTTTCTACCCCCAAACGCACCCAGTGGAGCAAGTCAGCGGCGAAGTCGCCCACGTGAGTGGGACAACCCAGCTGGTCGTCCACCACAGAAAGGACATGCCGGTCGGCCGCCAATCGCAACATGGTATTGAGAAAGTTCTTGCCCTCGCGGTCATACAGCCAGCCTACCCTGACGATTGAAGCGGACGGCAAGGCCCCGAGCAACGCGCGCTCACCAGCCAATTTGCTCGCCCCATAGACTCCTGTGGGTCCGGTATCGTCCGATGGCAAATAGGGGCGTTGACCCGCACCGTCAAACACATAGTCCGTGCTGATGTGCACGACTTGAATGCCGCGTTCCGCGCACGCCCTTCCGAGCGCACCAGGCGCCTCTCCGTTGACCTTGAAGGCCGTTTCAGCGTCGTCTTCTGCCGCATCCACAGCGGTGTAGGCCGCACAACTGATGATCACATCTGGGGCACAGGCGTCCAAGGCGGCAGGGATGGTGGCAGGCGCCAGCAGGTCCAACTGATCACGCCCAAGCGCCAGGAGTGTCATGCCCTGTGCCTCCTCGCTTTCCGACAGGGCGTGCAATCGGCCTCCCAACTGTCCCGTTGTCCCTGTAATGGCGATTCGCATGCCACAAAGAAAACAGCCCTGTGCATGGGTTTGGCACGCAATGTGCATGAAGAACAACATCAAAGCGTTCACCATGAAAAACCAACGCCCTTCTTTCTCCTCGTTGGCCCTGTATGCAGGGGCCCTCATGCTCGGCCTGACCACTGTGCCTGATGCACATGCCCAAAACCTATGTTCGGGCAACCCACACCGGTCAAGCTCTTTTGAAATGTCACTGGGGAGCACTCAGCTTTCTGTGGCCGGAGACGCCCAATATCACCTGCGCGGTGACCTCGCTTGGTTTGCCCGAAGCCGCAGCCCGTTCCGCACAGGGATTCGACTCGGCTGGGGCCACTTGGGGCAATCTTCCATGACGTCTGCCGCCAGCAGTAGCGAAGGGAACCCCGAACAAGAAGTGGTCGAATCTCGGTACCGCCTCGCCATGAATACTGTCCATGGGGTAGTCCGCTTCGACCCACTGGTGGGGGCCTTCCGGCCTTTCGTAGAAGGAGAAGTCGGCGTGGCTGCAACCGCAGTGGACCGGCGCGACTTTGACCGGCTTGGGGAGCGCACGGCTTATGCAGTGCCCTCCTTGGATCCAACCTTGCAATATGGATGGTCAGCTGGAGCCCGCATCCGCATGTCGCGCACTTCCTTCTTCGTTCTGCGGTACGGAACGCAACACGGGGGCCAACTGGACCTGCACAGCACCGCCGATCCCGAAGGCGCCTTTGACTTGGCTGACCACCAACACCACACCGGGACGATTGGACTCAGTTTCGGTTTCTGATCAGGCTGCCCGCATGGCTTCCACAGGATCCATGCGGGCAGCCTGCAGGGCCGGTGCCAAACCGGAAATGACACCACTGACCACAGCGATGCCGAGGCCGAGTAAAAACCGCTCAGGCCCGAAGACCAAGGACATGCCATCCGAAAGGAGGTTGACCGACACCACCAGCAGTCCCACGGCAAACAAGGCGAGCAACGCTCCGATGATGCACAGCGCGACAGCTTCCGTCAAAAATTGAGCGAGTACGAAACTGCGCTTGGCGCCGAGCGCCTTCTGAACCCCAATCAAAGGCGTGCGCTCCTTCACCGAGACGAACATGATGTTGGCCACGGAAAAGCACCCAATGAGGATGGCGAAGACCCCGATAAACCACACTCCATATTCGACCTGTCCGAAAATCACATCAATGAAAGCGGTCAGCATTTCGACTTCGTTGACCGCAAAGTCGTTGTCCTCTCGGGGATGTAACCGGCGCAATGGCCGGTAAGCCGCGATTAATTCTCCTTTAAGGACCTCGAGGTCAACCCCTTCCAACGCGCGAATGAGAATGGACGTCTTGACACCGCTGAAATTGACCAGTTGTTGCCCGAATGTGACGGGAATCAAGGCGAGGTCGTCCGACCCGCTGCCCACGATGGAAGTCCCTTCTTCGGCAAGAACACCGATGATTCGGGCCGTGCGCCCTTCGACAGTGCAGGTCTGGTCCAGCGCATTGCCATTGGGAAACAACCTGTCCGCGATTTCCCTTCCAATCAGCACCACCGGCACCCCTGCTTGAACTTCCCGCGGCGAGAAAAACCGGCCCTCTGCGATGTCCAATTCCATGACATCCAAGTACTCGAGGGTGACCGCCCCCATTCGCGCACCAGCAAAACTGCTGCTGCCCTTCTCTATGGTCGTCATGCTGCCCGTTTGAAAGGCAACCGTGCGCGCGGAAGGCAAACGATCCGCCAACATCTCGGCGTCCTCCAGCGTCGGGTCGCGGCGCACCGCGTATTTCCACCAAGGATACCCTGAAGAGAATGTCCACGGCATCTTCTCCACAAAGAGCACGTCGCTTCTCACCGAACTGAAGATGCCCTTGAGGTTCTCTTCGAGCGAATCAGAGACCGCGAACACAGCCGTGATCATGAAGATTCCGATCATCACCCCCAGCAATGACAGGAGGGTCCGGAGCCGGTTGGTCACCAACGCTTGCCAAGCTTGAATAAAACTCTCTACGAAAAGCCTGCGCGACATGTGCGCTAAGCTACGGACCACGGGTTGGTACAGGACCCCAACGTGGGCTAATTTCGCCGCTTCCTCAACCCCGCCACAACACCATGGAACGCCCCATCCGCCGTGCCCTGATTTCCGTCTTTCACAAGGAAGGACTTGCGCCCATCGTAGACCGCCTTCACGCAAATGGCGTCGAAATCCTTTCGACAGGCGGCACCCAACGCGCCATTGAGGCGCTGGGCGCTCCAGTTACCCCTGTTGAATCGGTCACGCAGACGGCTGAAATGCTTGGCGGACGCGTCAAGACCCTCCATCCCATGGTGTTTGGCGGCATTCTCGCCCGACGCGACTTCGGCCCAGATGATGTGGACGTCGCTGATCATGGCATCGGCCCCATCGACCTGGTCATTGTGGACCTCTATCCCTTCGAAGAGACCCTCGCCTCAGGGGCAGAAGAGGACGAGATCATCGAGAAAATTGACATTGGCGGCATCGCCCTGATCCGCGCTGCGGCCAAGAACTTCCGCGATGTGGTGTGCATCCCTTCACGAGACCAATACGGCGACCTCGTTGCCGCACTCGGCGACGGCATCACCACCAGCCTCGATTTCCGGAGAAATATGGCCGGTGCGGCCTTTGGCGTGTCTTCAGGATATGACGCCGCGATCGGCCGCTGGGTCCGTGAAGGAGGTAACCCTGAAGTGCTGTCCGTACTGGAAACCACTTCTACGGCATTGCGCTATGGAGAGAACCCGCACCAACCGGGTGCCTTTTACGGCGATCTCGACGGACTCTTCACCCAGCACAACGGCAAGGCGCTGAGCTACAACAACCTGCTCGATGTAGATGCTGCTGTGCAGTTGATGGCTGAATTCAAAGAAGATGCCCCAACTGTCGCCATCCTCAAGCACAACAACGCATGTGGTCTCGCCACCCGCGATGTGCTTTCTATGGCCTATGCCGATGCCCTGGCAGGCGATCCGATTTCTGCATTTGGCGGCGTGGTGATCATGAACCGTCCGTTGGACATCGATACGGCGGAAGCCCTACACACCCTGTTTTGTGAGGTGGTCATCGCGCCTTCTTTTGCGCCGGAAGCCTTGGCGCTGCTGAGCGGAAAGAAAAACCGCATCCTGCTGCAACAGCAGCGTTGGCCCAGCCCTGGTAAGCTGGTACGCAGTGCGCTCGGCGGCTATCTCGCGCAACAGCCCGACGACCAGGTTGAAGGGGCCGAGGCCTTTACGTGCGTCACGCAGGTGGCTCCCACTGACACACAAGCCGAAGACCTCGCCTTTGCCCTCAAGTTGGCCAAGCACACCCGGTCCAACACCATCGTGCTCGCCAAAGGCGGTCAGCTGCTCGCCAGTGGCACCGGTCAAACGTCCCGGGTCGATGCCCTCAACCAGGCCATCGATAAGGCCGGACGCATGGGCTTCTCACTGGAAGGCGCTTCCATGGCGAGTGACGCTTTCTTCCCCTTCCCGGACTGTGTGGAGATCGCGGACAAGGCTGGAATCGCCGCAGTTGTGCAGCCCGGTGGCAGCATCAAAGACGGTGAAAGCATCGCCTATTGCGACGCCCATGGGATGGCCATGGTGACCACGGGGGTGCGCCATTTCCGGCACTGATTTCACAAGGGAATTTAAAACGAGGCTTATCCACCGTCTAACGTGTTGATTCTTCCGCAACAGAGCGCGGATTTCTCCCGTTAAAACACCACATTTGAAGCAATGGGCCTGTTCAATTTCTTCATGCAGGAGATCGCCATCGATCTCGGAACTGCCAACACTGTCATCTACTACGAAGATCAAGCGGTGGTGGACGAACCCTCCATTGTTGCCAAGGATCGCGCCTCGAATAAAACCGTGGCCATCGGGCGTCAAGCCCAGCAGATGCACGGCAAGACCCACGAGAACATCAAGACAGTCCGCCCGCTCAAAGACGGCGTGATCGCGGACTTCCAGAGTGCGGAGGACATGATCAAGGGCATGATCCGCATGATCCAGCGCCGCCGAAGCCTGTTCAACCCTTCCCTGCGCATGGTGATCTGCATCCCATCTGGCATCACGGAAGTGGAGAAACGAGCGGTCAAAGACAGCGCAGAACACGCCGGCGCCAAGGAGGTCTTCCTCATCCATGAGCCCATGGCTGCCGCCATCGGAATCGGCATCGATGTCGAAGAGCCCATGGGCAACATGATCATTGACATCGGCGGTGGAACTTCGGAAATCGCCGTGATTGCCCTCGGTGGCATTGTCACAGACAAGAACATCCGCGTGGCCGGTGATGAATTCACGCAGGACATCGAAGAGTACATGCGCAGGCAGCACAACATCCTCGTGGGTGAGCGCACGGCCGAGCAAATCAAAATCGAAGTCGGCAGTGCCTTGACGGAGCTCGACGAGCCCCCTGAGGACTACGCCGTTAGGGGCCGCGACCTGATGACCGGCATCCCGAAGGAGATCCAAGTGAGCTACGCCGAAATCGCGATGGCGTTGGACAAGTCCATTTCCAAGATCGAGGAGGCCATTTTGAGCTGCCTTGAGAATACCCCCCCTGAACTGTCGGCCGACATCTACAAGACCGGCATCTTCCTGGCGGGTGGGGGCGCCTTGTTGCGGGGATTGGATAAGCGCATCAGCTCCAAGACCAGACTGCCCGTGCACGTAGCAGAAGAACCCTTGCGCGCTGTAGCCCGCGGTACGGCCATCGCCCTTAAGAACGTAGAGAATTTCGCCTTCCTGATGCGCGAGTGACGCCGGTCTGCAGATGCGGAACCTCTGGCTGCTCCTCCAACGAAACGCGTTTACCCTCGCCTTCATCGCCTTGATGGCGGTGTCGGTCTCAGTGCTGTTGCGCAACAGCGGGGCTGCGCGCTCCAGCTGGTTTCAGAAGACGGGTGCCGTCTCTTCCATGATCAACGCGCAACGTCACGAGTGGTCCAACTACTTGCACCTCTCCGAACAGAACGTTCAACTCGCCGCTGAAAATGCGGCCATGCGGGCACAGTTGCTCTCCATGAATATGGCCGCTACTTGGCGCGAGGACACCTTGCTTGGGTGGTCTGTCCACAGCGGCATGCTGATCAAAGGACCCGATGGCAAGCCCCACACGCTCGCTTTGGCGACGCCCGGCAGGTCCGAAGGCATCACCCAAGGAATGGGGGTACTGGCCGGTGGTGCGGCTTTTGGCACCGTCGAAGACGTGGGTGACGGCCACAGTCGGATATTGACCTTGCTGCACAGCGGAACCGCTTGGAGCTGCCGCATCGGAAGAGGGGGGGCCGTGGCCTCAATGGGCTGGGACGGTCGCGAAGTGAACGTATTGCAAATCAATGACGTGCCCCGACACGTTCTCGCCAAACCTGGCGATTCTGTGTTCACTTCAGGGTATGACCTCCGGTTTCCCCCCAACGTCCTCTTAGGCACGGTCATGGACTCGGAACGCACGCCTGGCGCGGACTTCATGCAAGTCACCGTAGCCTCTGCCGTGGACTTCAACGCCACGCAGCACCTGGAATTCATCGTTCACCGCGCCGACTCCGAAAGGGTCGTCCTGGCACAACCCGACCTGCAGCCATGACCGCACTCCGGATGTTGCTGATGGTGATGCTGCAGGCCTTTATTCTGAGGGATGTCACACCCCTTGGAGAATGGACCCGGCCCGAGTGGGCCTTGTGGGCCTTGCTCCTCGTTCCTCCCCAAGCCAGTCCGTTTTTGAAACTGCTGAGTGGTTTTGCCATGGGGCTCGCATTGGACGTAGCGCTGGGAACCTACGGGCAGCATATGGTTGCTGGCACTGCACTGGGCGGTGCCCTTCCGGCCCTTCACCGCCTATTCTCCCCACGGGAAGGCTACGAAGTCACCGACCGACCAACCCTACACGATATGGGCTCGAGCTGGCTGATTGGATTCACACTGAGCGCAGCCATCCTCTACCACTTGGTCTTGATGGTCGTGTCCAATTGGTATTGGCACTTGTTGCCAGGTGCCTTACTGCCCAGCCTGACCAGCGCAGCCTTCACGACCATGTGTAGCGTGGTCTTGCACATGATGGTCTACTCTCCAGATCGACGCAACCCCAACCACTGATGGATGCCCGGTTCCGCACAGTGGCGTTGTTGGTGATCTTCTTCACTGGCGCCTTCATCCTTCGGTTGTTCAGCTTGCAGATCTGGCAGCCGGAATGGAAGGAAAAGGCCACAACATTGACAAGCGACCGGCACTCCATTCCGCCCAGCCGTGGCTTGCTCCTCGACCGTCAGGGCGCCTTGTTGGTGGGGTCACGTGCTGCACATGACCTGGTGGTTTTGCCACGAGAATTGCCCGAAATGGACAGTGCCATGGTCGCCAAAACCGCCGCTTGGAGTGGCCTGACCACAGCGGAATTTGAAGAGGCCCTCTCCAAGGCCAAGCGCTACAGCAGGTACAAAAAGTCCAACATCCGCAGGGGCATCGATGTGGTGGAACACGCCCGCATGGCGGCTTCCGTCCACCAATTCCCAGGGTTTTCATTCCGCACGCGGCCCGTGCGAGACCACATCCATGGCATCGCGGGCCACCTCATCGGGGAATACGCGGAAGCGTCGCGGGACGATCTCAATTCCGATCCGTTCTATCGCATGGGCGACCGGATTGGCCGCAGTGGATTGGAACGGGTGTACGAGCTCGAATTGCGCGGCGTAAAAGGGCGAGAATCTGTGGTCGTAGATGCCCGGAACCGCGTGCGCAATACCGCTGCAGGCGAAGGGGATGACAAACCCGCAGAGTCCGGTCAAGACCTCACCCTGACGTTGGACCGAGACCTGCAGGCGTTTGCAGAGCGCCTCATGCAACAGAAAAAGGGCAGTATTGTGGCCATTGAACCCAACTCAGGCGAGGTGCTTGCGATGGTCTCTGCCCCTGGATTTGATCCCGACCTGCTCGTGGGCTCCCAGCGAGGAAAGACCTACAGCTCGCTGATGGCGGACCCGGATAAACCCCTGTTCAACCGTGCGATCAAAGCCACCTACCGACCGGGCTCAATCTGGAAAATGGTGCAGGGTTTGGTGGCCTTGGACGAAGGAGAAATTCGACCCACCACCCGGTTTGTGTGCGACCGAAACATCATCGGTTGTCATGGACCCCATACGCAGGACAACTTGAGCAATGCCGTCATTCACAGCTGCAACCCGTACTTCTACAAAGTGATGCAGCGCGTGGTCAATTCCGCCGACGGGAAAGACCGGTTTGAGCGGGCGGCGACTGGTCTGGATGCCTGGCGGAATCGCGTCATGGCCTTTGGGTTTGGAACCAACCTCGGAGGAAGGCTTCCCGGCACTTCCAGGGGCAACATACCCGGCAGTGCCTACTACGATGGCGTTTACGGGAAGGGCAGTTGGGATTTTGGGACGATTTACTCCATTTCCATTGGCGAAGGAGAGCTCCTGACCACCCCCCTTCAAATGGCCAACTTGGCCGCGACGCTCGCCAACAGAGGTTGGTATCGAACACCGCACTTCATCAAATCTGTGGGCGATATGGGCAAGCCCTCAGGCCTGGGACTGCGGATGGATACTGAAGTAGATCCCGTCCACTTCGAACCGGTCATCAAGGCCATGCGCCAAGTGGTCGAAGACCCGACCGGCACCGGTCGCAGGGCGCGCATTGACGGCATCGCCGTATGCGGCAAAACCGGCACCGTACAGGATGAACCCCGCAAGGACCACTCCGTATTCATTGCGTTTGCCCCCAAGGACAATCCTAAGATTGCCATCAGCGTCTATGTGGAAAATGCCGGGTTTGGAGGCCAATGGGCCGCCCCGATTGCAGCCCTGCTGATCGAGCAATACCTCACTGGATCGGTGGCCAATGTCAACCGGTTGCAACGCATTTTGGAGGCCGACCTGACGGACCCCTATCCCGAACCTGAACCTGCCACAGCAGCAGCCGTCTCGGACAACGACGCCCTGCCCGAATCACCATGACGCGCAATTCCGACATACTGCGCAACATCGATGGCCTGACCATCGTCCTCTTCCTCGCCCTGGCGGGTTTGGGTTGGTTCAATCTGGTTTCAGCAGCGACAGGACCCGACGGGCCTGTAGAATGGGGCTTGGGCACCTTGCATGGCAAGCAGGGACTCTGGCTGCTTGTCAGCCTGCTCGTGGGTTTTCTCATCCTCCAAATCGAAGGGACCTTCTTCATCCGAACCGCTTGGCTCAACTACGGGGCGCAACTGCTGCTCTGCAGCTTGGTCTTGGTCATCGGCAAAAAAGTAGGGGGTGCCCGGTCCTGGTTTGGCATCGGAGGATTTGGCATTCAACCCTCGGAATTCGCCAAGATGGGTGCCGCGCTGGCCCTCGCGTGGTATTGCTCTAAAGAAGGGGGGCTCAAGGCCTTTGGGCAGCGCCTGCGGGCCGCCGTCATCGTGGGCATACCTGCGGGCCTGATCCTGCTCCAACCCGATGCCGGAACCGTGCTGGTGTTCCTTGGGTTTGTGTTTGCCATGTACCGGGAAGGACTGTCTGGTGCAGTGCTCATCGTGGGCTTCGCGGCTGTGGTCATGGCGGTATTGACCATCCTCTCCGGTGCCAGTGATCTGAGCTATCCGCTGGTGGGCGAGGCCAACGGGATTTACCGTTTTTGGCTGCTGTTTCTGGTCATCGGAGCGGGGGTCATCCTGCTCCTACGCAATGCAACGCTGCCCCGTTATCGGGCCCGCATCACCACACGTGCCATCGCTTCTGCGCTGGCTGCCCTCGTCTTTAGCATTGCCATGCACCTCGCGCTTGAAGAAGTGCTCCGCCCCCATCAGCGTGAGCGCATCCAAGTGCTGTTTGGGCTAGAAGTGGACAACCCGGATGCTGACTACAACATCCGTCATGCCAAGACCGCCATCGGCTCTGGGGGATGGACGGGCATGGGCTGGCGCAACGGCCACATGACGGGCTACGGCTTCGTCCCCGAGCAGGAAACCGACTTCATTTTCTGCACCTGGTCGGAGGAATGGGGGCTCGTCGGCTCCACCTTCTTTCTCATCCTGTTTGCGGGTTTCATCCTCCGCATCCTCTTCTTGGCAGAACGACAACGCAGTGCCTTCACGCGTGTCTATGCCTATGGCGTTGGCGGCATTCTGTTCATGCACATGCTCATCAATGTGGGCATGGTGCTGGGTTTGGCGCCGGTCATCGGCATCCCCTTGCCCTTTATGAGCTATGGTGGGTCGAGTTTTATGGCCTTCGCGCTGATGATCGCCATCCTGCTCCGGCTCGATGCCGAACGCTTCAGCGTCCTCCGCTAGACACGGAGCACGGGCACCAAAAGCAAAGCAGCAGGGCCTCAGAGGCCGAGCAACACCTCCATAGGGTCTTTCGAACCAAAGAGCATGCGCTCTGGATTCTCCAGCATCTCCTTCACCGCCACCAAGAAGCTCACGCTTTCCTTGCCATCGATGATGCGGTGGTCGTAGCTCAGCGCCACGTACATGATGGGCCTCACCTCCACTTGGCCGTTGATGGCCATAGGGCGCTCCACAATGTTGTGCATGCCGAGGATGGCACTCTGAGGTGGATTGATGATGGGGGTGGACAACATGGAGCCGAACACACCACCATTGGTGATGGTAAACGTTCCCCCTGTCATCTCATCGACCGTGATTTCACCATCGCGGGCGCGGATGGCAAGCCGCTTGATCTCCGCTTCAATCTGATCGAGCGTCATGGACTCGGCGTTGCGCACCACGGGCACCATGAGGCCTTTGGGCGAACTCACCGCGATGCCGATATCGGCGTAGTCGTGCAAGACCATCTCCTTGCCGTCAATCATGGCGTTGACCGCGGGATAGAGCTCCAATGCAGCGGTCACCGCCTTGGTGAAGAAGCCCATGAATCCCAGCCCGACGCCGTGCGTCTCCTTGAACTGGTTCTTGTACTTCTTTCGGAGGTCCATGATGGGCTTCATGTCCACCTCGTTGAACGTGGTCAACATGGCCGTCTCGTTCTTCACGCCTACGAGGCGTTCGGCCACCTTTCGGCGCAACATGCTCATCTTCTCACGGCGCACCTCACGGCTGCCCGACCATCCTGAGCCCGGCAGTTGGGGCTGGGGCACACCCTTGGCCAAGGCCGCGAGTACGTCTTGCTTCAAAATCCGCCCACCGGGGCCCGTGCCTTGCACTTGTGCTGCCGTCAAACCGGCCTCGTCCATGTGCTTGCGCGCAGCCGGAGAGGGGTGGCCTGCTGCATGACCCGTCGCCGCGGGCGCTGGTGCCACAGCGGGTGCAGGTGCAGGCGCGGGTGTAGGTGCAGGTGCAGCCTTGGCAGGGGCAGGTGCCGCCGCTGGCGGAGCAGCATCGGCCGGAGCCTCTGCGTCGGTGTCAATCAGGCAGACCACAGCGCCCACCGCAACGGCGTCGCCTTCTTCCGCCTTGAGCGTGATGGTTCCGGCCGCCTCCGCGGGCAACTCGAGGGTGGCTTTGTCGCTGTCGACTTCTGCGATGGCTTGGTCTTTGAAGACGTAATCACCGTCGGACACCAACCACGTGGCGATTTCCACTTCCGAGATGGACTCCCCTGGACTGGGGACCTTCATTTCAAGGATGGGCATGGGAGCTGAATGTGGGGATGAATCGTTGTAGAGGGGCCAAGGTCGTCAACCCAAGTTGAACACGGAATCGATGATCGCTTGGTGGCGCTCCGCATGCACGACCGGACTGCCGGATGCGGGACTTGCGGACTCTGGACGCGAGAAAAACTGGGTAACGCCCGGGCCGAATCGGTGGAGATGGGCAAAGGCACCCATGTTGGCGGGTTCCTCTTGGGCCCAGCACAGTGTCGCCTCCTCATAGCGATCGAGGACGGCACCGAGTTCGGCGGTGGGGAATGGGTAAAGCTGTTCCAAGCGGACCAAGGCCAAATTGTCCATTTCACCCGCCTGAACGCGCTTCTTGCGCTCCTCGAGCAGGTCGTAGTAGAATTTACCAGAACACAGCACCACGTGCCGCACACTGTCTGCTGAACTTCCGCCACGCTGCGGGTCGTCAATAACAGGCTGGAACCGGCCTTCAGCGAGGTCCGCCATGGTGCTGACCGCATCGGGATAGCGCAACAACTTCTTGGGGGTAAACACCACGAGCGGCTTCCTAAAAGGCCGCAGTACCTGACGGCGCAGCAGATGGAAATGGTTGGCCGGCGTGGTGGGATTGGCCACCTGCATGTTGTCCTGTGCACAGAGCTGCAGGTACCGTTCCATGCGGCCGCTTGAATGCTCACTACCCATGCCCTCGTAGCCGTGCGGCAGGAAGAGCGTCAGGCCATTGGGCGCATTCCACTTGTCCTCGCCCGCTGAGAGGAACTGGTCGATGATGATTTGGGCGCCGTTGTTGAAGTCGCCGAACTGAGCCTCCCAAATGGTCAAGCCTTCCGGCGTGCCATAGGCATAGCCGAAGTCGAAGCCCATCACCCCGTACTCACTGAGGTGGGAGTTGTAGATGGAGAGCTGCTCCTGTCCTTCTTCGAGGTGGTTCAACGGGATGCGTTCTTCCTCCGTGTCTTCGGCCTTGACCACAGCATGGCGGTGGCTGAAGGTGCCGCGCTCCACATCCTGACCGCTGACCCTGACCGGATGCCCATCCACGAGCAACGTCCCGTAGGCGAGCAATTCTCCGAGGCCCCAGTCGAGGCGATCGGCAGCGACCATCTTTTCGCGGTCTCCAAACAGCTTCTTGACCTTGCGGAAGTATTTCTTGTCCTCGGGCAGGCTGCACAACGCTTCGGCCAGTCGGCCCAACCGTTCTCGGTCAAAACCGGTCCAGACTTCCATGGCGTCATCGCCGGCCTGTTTCACCCGATAGTCACCCCAAAGCTTCTCGAGGAAGTTGGTCACGTGAATCTTCTCGCTCGACTTGGCCGCTTCCATGGCGGCATCGAGTTTGCCCTCCACTTCAGCCCGCATGGCTTCCGCCGTGGCACGGTCCAAGGTGCCTTCGCCTTCCAATTGCTGGAGGTAGAGCTCTCGGGCATTGGGGTGCTGCTGGATGGCCTTGTACAGCTTGGGCTGGGTGAACTTGGGCTCGTCGCCTTCGTTGTGTCCGTATTTGCGGTAGCCAAGCAGGTCGATGAACACATCGCGGTGCCAGCGCTGACGGTATTCCAGCGCAATCCTCACAGCCGTCACCACGGCTTCGGCATCATCGGCGTTCACATGGAACACCGGGCAATGCGTAGCCTTGGCCACATCCGTGCAATAAATGCTGGTTCGGGCGTCGAGGTAGTTGGTGGTAAAGCCGACTTGGTTGTTGACCACAAGGTGGATGGTCCCGCCCGCCCGGTAGCCATCGAGTTCGGCCATCTGGACCACTTCGTAGACCACACCCTGCCCCGCTACAGCGGCATCGCCGTGCACGAGGATGGGCACCACAGCGTCTTCTGTTTTGTGCTGACGGTCAATGCGGGCCCGCGCGATGCCTTCGACCACAGGGTCAACCGCCTCGAGGTGAGACGGGTTCGGCGCCAAGGTGATGTGCACAGGCACACCGGTGTCGGCCACCATATCCGTGCTGTAGCCCATGTGGTACTTGACGTCACCGTCAAATTCCTCTCCGTGGTCGTAGGCCTTGCCAGCAAACTCCTCGAAGATGTCGGTGTACGGCTTGTTGAGGATGTGCGCGAGTGTATTCAAGCGCCCGCGGTGGGCCATCCCGATGATGAACTCTTTGGCTCCCAGCTCACTGCCCCGCTCCACGATGGCGTCCAGTGCAGGCAAGAGGCTCTCGCCGCCCTCCACACTAAAGCGCTTCTGTCCCACAAACTTCTTCTGCAAGAACTCCTCGAAGACGGTGGCCTGGTTGAGCTTCTTGAAAACCTGCTTCTTCTCCGCCTCACTGAGCACAGGGCGATTGGCCAACTCAATGTGGTCCTTGAACCAGTTCCAGCGTTCCGGCTCGCGGATGTACATGTACTCGATGCCGATCGA
>JAKMCW010000098.1 GCA_022428205.1 Flavobacteriales bacterium | reverse complement strand
GTCATCGTGGTGGCCCGACTCCACGATTTGGCCTTGATCGAGCACGATGATGCGGTCTGCATCTTGGATGGTAGACAGCCTGTGTGCCACCAAAATACTCGTCCTGCTCTCGGTCAACCTGGCCGTTGCCGCCTGGATCAACTCCTCGCTTTCCGGGTCGATGGAACTGGTGGCTTCATCCAACACCAGAATGCCTGGTTGCTGGGCGTAGGCGCGGACAAACGAAATCAGCTGTCGCTGCCCTGTAGAGAGCATCACGCCCCGTTCCTTGACATCGTACTCCAGGCCTCCGGGCAGACGCTCAACCAAGCCCTGCACCCCCACCGCTTCGACAGAAGCTTGGACCAACTCATCGGAGATGCTCGAATCGAAGAGTGTGATGTTGTCCTTCAGGGATCCGGTAAACAAAAACACGTCCTGCAGCACCACCCCGACTGCATTGCGCAGCGCATCCAAAGGGATAGACCTGAGGTCATGTCCATCAATGGTGATGAGGCCCTTTTGATACTCGTAAAAGCGGCACAACAGGTTGATGATGCTCGACTTGCCAGCGCCGGTGGCCCCAACGAATGCTACGCACTCCCCAGCCTTCACCTCGAAACTCACGCCCTTGAGTACCCACTCCTCGTCTTTGTATGCAAACCACACGTCTTCAAAGACAATGTGGCCCTGCAATGCACCGACCTCAACCTGCTCTGATACAGGGAGTTCGGGAAGCGACTCATCCATGTCGAGCAAGTGAAATACACGACTGGCATTGACAATGCCCATCTGCAGCACATTGAAGCGATCGGCCAACTGACGAATGGGCCGGTACAGCATGAAGACATACAAGATGAATTGCAACACCAAGCCCAAGCTCATGCCCCCCTGCGCCACACCATCCACGCCATACCACAGCAGCAACGCCACACTGGTGGCCGACAGCATCTCCACCACCGGGAAAAAGATGGAAAACGCCCAAATCGAACGGATGTTGGCATCCCTGTGGGCTGCATTGTGCAAGGCAAACTTGTCGCGCTCTGCATCCTCCCTTCCAAAGGCCTGTATGATGCCCATACCGGTCACGTGTTCCTGGACGAACACGTTGATCTTGGCGACTTCATTCCGTACGCTGACGAAGGCCTTTTTGATGGCTTTTTGGAACACCCGCGTAGCCAAAAGCAAAATCGGTATTGGGAGCAACACGACGAGCGTGAGCTGTACATCCACCCACAGCATTGCGCCGATGATGACCCCCAATTTCAGCAGGTCTCCCACCGCATTGAGCAACCCGTTGGAGAACACATCTGCAATGCCATCAACATCGCCAATATGGCGCGTTACCAACTGACCAACAGGGGTTTGATCGAAATACTTCAAGCGAAACTTCAAGACGTGCTTGTAGAGTTCTGACCGCAAATCCAAGGTCACACTCTGGGCCACCCAGTTGGCCCAATAAGTCTGCCAAAACTGCAGCAAGGCCTCCACCACAATCAGGCCGACCACCCACAGAAACACCAGCAACAAACCCTGCCTGTCTCCCACTGCGATGTGCTCGTCCATGGCCAACCTGATGAGGTATGGACGGATCCAACTCATGCCCGCCAGCAAGACCACCATGAGGCCCGTCAACAGAAAGCGGCGGCGGTAAGGCGCCACGCGATTCAAGATGCGCTTGAGGACCTTGCCGTCAAAAATGCGGCCCGTGGTTGCCGGCGCGCTCATGCAGAAATAAATGGGTAGGCCACCTTCGAAAGGTACAGGCCACAGGCTGAGGCGGACTGCCCAGCTTGACCGCGGTCTCCTGATGCTGCAATGGCCTTGACATCCTCAGGAGACAACCGCCCCCTCCCGACATCAATCAGGGTCCCTACCACCGCGCGAACCATGTTCCGAAGGAACCGATCCGCCGCTATGTCAAACTGGAAACGGTGTTCTGCCGTCTGGGTCCATTGGGCATGACGCACATCACAAATCGTGGTCTTCTGCCCGCTGCCCGTCTTACAGAATGCCGCAAAGTCGCCCTTGTACAGCAAGTGCTGGGCACCGGCGTTCATCGCCGCCATGTCCAGGTTTTGGTACACCCTGGCACTGCGCTCCTCGAGAAAAGGGTCCTTGTGGGTATGCACGTGATAGGTGTACGCCCGCTCAGTAGCATCAAATCGGGCGTGATCACGCTCGTCGACCTCCCAAATCCGCCGCACCCCGATGTCCGGTGGCAGCATCCCATTGAGCTTCCACACCCCCTGCGCCCAATCCTTGAAGCGGCGGCCATAGACACCGTCCCAATCGAAGTGGGCATAAAACGTAGACGCATGCACACCGGTATCGGTGCGGCCACAGCCCACAATGATGGTGGTCGACCCGATCAGGTCAGACAGCGTATCCTCGAGCACCTCCTGAACGGAGACAGACTCCGGCTGGCGCTGCCAACCGTGGTAGGCCGTTCCTACATAGGAAAGCTCAATAAAGCAGCGCACGCCAGGCGGAGGTCAGCGCTTTAGGCCCAGTCTACGATGCCCTCGTGCTGGTACTCTCCAGCCGCCAAGCGGTCCTTGACCTTCTTAAAGGTCTCGATGGTGTAGGCCACATCCTCCAGCGTATGGACTGCCGTCGGAATCAAACGCAACATGATGACATCCTTGGGGACCACTGGGTACACCACAATCGAACAGAAGATGCCGTGGTTCTCCCTCAAATCGAGGGTCAAGTTGGTGGCCTCTCCGAGTCCGCCTTGCAAGAAGACCGGCGTTACACAGCTGTTGGTGTCCCCGATATTGAATCCGGCCTCCTTCAGGCCTGACTGCAACTTGGAAGCCACCTCCCAAAGGCGCTCTTTGTGTTGAGGCTGGGTGGCCATCATCTCCAAGCGCTTGATCGCACCGATGACAATCGGCATGGGCAAGGACTTGGCAAACGTCTGGGAGCGCATGTTGTAGCGCAGGAAGTCGATGACGTCCTTGGGACCGGCAACAAAAGCGCCGATGGTGGCCATCGCCTTGGCAAAGGTGCCGAAGTACACGTCGATGGCCTCGTGGCAGCCCTGCTCGTCGCCGGCACCTCGGCCGTTTTCACCCACGGTTCCAAAACCGTGCGCATCGTCGACAAAAAGGCGGAAACCGTACTTCTCCTTGTATTGGGCGATCTCCTTGAGCTTGCCTTGGTCACCGGCCATTCCAAACACCCCTTCCGTCACCACGAGGATGCCCCCGCCGGTTTGATCGGTGATGTTTTTGGCGCGGTCGAGCTGCTTGACGAAGCTCTCCATGTCATTGTGGGTAAACACAAAGCGCTTGCCTTGGTGCAGCCTCACTCCGTCCACCATGCACGCGTGGCTTTCGCTGTCGTAGACAATCACGTCGTGGCGACTGACCAACGCCTCAATGGCGCTCTGACAACCTTGGTAACCGAAGTTCAGCAGGAAGGCATCCTCCTTCTGCATGAAGCTCGCGAGGTTTTCTTCCAGCTGTTCGTGATACTGGGTCTGTCCACTCATCATGCGGGCGCCCATTGGATACCCCATGCCCCACTCCTGTGCGGCTTCGGCGTCCACTTTGCGCACCTCTGGATGGTTGGCCAAACCGAGGTAGTTGTTGATGCTCCATACCAGCACTTCCTTCCCTCTGAACATCATCCGATTGGAGATGTCGCCTTCGAGTTTGGGGAAGGTGAAGTACCCATGGGTGTTCTTGGCATGCTGGCCAAGGGGTCCGCGGTCATTGCGGATGCGGTCGAAAATGTCCAAAACGTCTTGTTCTGTTGAGAAATCGAAGCGGTGAAGGTACTGAACACGAATGGTATCAGTGCGCATTGTTCAACAAGTGTTGGCATATACCCCGTGCAAAAACCGGGCAGGGCAATGCTGTACCGGCTATTTTCGCCGCCATGCGTGGCAAAGCCCTCTTCATTCCCCTCGCCTTTCTGGGCGTTTTCATAGCCTTTCAGGGCTGTGGCGACTACCAAAAAGTGCTTAAGAGCACGGACCCCGAGCTCAAATGGGCCAAAGCGCAGGAGTATTTTGCCGACGATCGGTGCATTCAAAGCCTGCCCCTTCTCCAAGAGCTCATCGGCCTGTTCAGGGGTACCGACCGCATGGAGGACGTGTACTTTATGTATGCCGAAGCCCATTTGTGCATGGAAGATTGGTTCATGGGGCGCTACAGCATGCGCAACTTCGCCAAGACTTTCCCCAATTCAGGCCGGGCCGAGGAGGCGGAATTCCGCGCAGCCCTGTGCAGTTATCGGCTCTCACCAGGTCCCGAGCTGGACCAAAGCGAAACGCAAGTGGCCATGGATGAGCTCCAGTTGTTTCTGGACCGCTATCCCACCACCTCCTTGAAGGACAGCTGTAATTCCATGATCTTCCGGCTCAGGGACAAGCTGGAAACCAAGGCGTGGAACGGCGCTAAGCTGTATTTCACCACCAACAAATTCCAGAGTGCCGTGAAAGCACTGGAGCATTTCGTCAGTGACTGGCCCGCAAGCCGGTACGCCGAAGAAGCCTTATTTCTGGTGATTCAAAGTCAATTCCTTTACGCCGAGCAGAGTACCCAAAGAAGACAGGCTGAGCGGTATGCGGATGCCATCGAATCCTACTTTACCTTTGCGGCCCGCTTTCCTGAAAGTGACATGCTGCGCGAAGCAGAACAACTCCACCGCAAAAGCCGGTTGGGATTGGAAAAGTCAGCGAAGGAAGCGCAATAGTCGACAAGCAACAATGAGCGCCAACAAACCCACACAGGCCGCCCGGAACACGGTTTCCCGGGACACCCATGCCATCGATCAGCAGGTCAACGGCAATCTGTTCGAAGCCATCGTTGTGCTCTCCAAGCGCAGCACCCAGTTGGGCCAGGAGATCAAAGAGGAATTGAATTCCAAGCTTGAAGAGTTCATCACGGTATCCGACAGCCTCGAAGAGGTGTTCGAAAACCGCGAGCAAATTGAAATCTCCAAGCACTACGAGCGCCAGCCCAAGCCGCACAGCGTCGCCGTAAAGGAGCTCGCCGAAGGCAAGATTTACTTCCGCATGCCGACGGAAGAGGAACTCGCCGCTGAAGCTGCCAAGCAAGAAGAGATTCGCCGCGAGCGCGAGGAACGCCGCAACCGCCGCTTCCAGCAACGCGACAACTGATCCCCAACATGGGATCCCTCTCGGGCCGCCGGATCGTCCTGGGCGTCACCGGGAGCATCGCCGCATACAAATCTGCCCTCGTCGTCCGCGAACTGGTCAAGGCCGGTGCAGAGGTCCGCGTCGTGATGACGCCAGGGGCCAAGACTTTCATCACCCCCCTCACCCTCGGCACGCTGAGCGGCAATCCCGTACACAGCGCGCTCACCGAGGACGCAGAAGCGGGAACCTGGACCGACCACGTGGAGCTCGGCTTGTGGGGAGATGTGGTCCTGGTCGCTCCCGCCACAGCCCATACCCTGGCCGGCATGGTGGAAGGCCGCGGAGACAACCTGTTGCTGACAGTGCTGCTGAGTGCCAAATGTCCTGTGGTGGTCGCCCCTGCTATGGACCGCGACATGTACTCCCATGCCGCCACCACCGAAAACCTCGAAAGGCTCGCTGATCGAGGGGTCCACATCATCGATCCGGACACCGGTGAACTGGCCAGCGGATTGACCGGAAAAGGCCGCATGGCCGAGCCTGAGCGCATCCGAACCGAACTGACCACATGGTTTAAGTCACAATCGCCGCTGATGGGATACCGGGCGCTGATCACAAGTGGTCCTACCCAAGAGCCCCTCGACGCTGTGCGTTACCTCGGCAACCGTTCCTCAGGACGTCAAGGCGCCGCAATTGCCCTTGAACTGGCCAAGCGTGGGATGCTAGTGGACTACATCTGCGGGCCGTCCGAAATCGCCACAGATCACCCAGGGGTGCACCGGGTGGATGTCACTACAGCGCTCGAAATGAAGACGGCCGCAGAGACTGCCCTGGCTACGGCAACCCCTGATGTCATCATAGGCGCGGCCGCCGTTGCGGATGTCCGTCCGCAAGAGACCATCGACGGCAAAGCGCCCAAAGGAGAACTCCCCCGCACCATCGTCCTGGTAGACAATCCGGACATTCTGGCCCACCTCAATGCCGCTGCCCCAGCCGCCTGCTACAAGGTCGGTTTTGCCCTTGCACATGGCGATGGGCGCGGAGCAGCCTTGCGTAAACTCAGCGCCAAAGGCTGTGATTTAGTGGTCCTCAACTCCATCACCGACAAAGGAGCAGGCTTCGGACACACGACAAACCGGGTAGACTTCGTTCATGGACCGGATAGGATTGATAGTTTTGAATTGAAGACCAAAGAAGCGGTCGCGGTCGACCTTGCCGACGAGGTGCAGCAACAGTTGCTGCAGCGCCCGCCACTGCTGACCCCATTGGATGATTGAGCACACCATGCCCCACCCCACTCTCCCACTCTCCGCGGTGAAAGCCATCATCAGCACCTGTCTGTGTGCGGTCATGTTGGGCACTTTCGCCCCCGTCCATGCACAGGAATTGGACTGTCAAGTGAGCGTCATCGCCCCCACGATCAACAACGTGGAGGCTTCTGTATTTGAACAGCTGGAGACCGCCATCACCGAATTCATGAGTGGTCGGCGGTGGACCCAAGACGAATTCACCTTGGAGGAGCGCATCACCTGTACGATGCAGATTACCATCAACAAAGCCAATTCTCAAACCAACTTTGAGGGCACCATACAGGTGCAAAGCAGCCGCCCTGTCTTCAACAGCGACTACAACGCGCCGGTTTTGATGGTCAACGACAACGACTTCGACTTCACGTATGCACCGGGCACCCTCTTGCAGTACAGCCAGGACCAATTCCGAGACAACCTCACCAGCGTGCTGGCATTCTATGCCTACATGATCCTGGCGATGGATTACGACACCTTTTCCCTCGAAGGCGGCACCAACCTTTACACCCAGGCGCAAACGGTCGTCACCAATGCGCAAGGACTCTCCTCGCCACCTGCGGGATGGAGCGCTTCTGACGGCAAGCAATCGCGCTACGCGCTGATCGACAACATTCTGAGCCAGACTTTCAGGCCCTTGCGTCGGTGTTATTACGAGTACCACCGCTTGGGCATGGACATCGCCTTTGACGACCCCACTGCCGCTCGGCAAGCCATGGCCAATGCACTGATTGCCCTGCGCAACGTTCACCGCATTCGCCCAGCCAATTACAACCTCCAGACCTTCTTCCAAGCCAAAAAGGACGAGATCGTCAAGATGTTTGGCCCCTCTGAAGTGGGTGAACGTGCCCGTCTCTTGCCGGTGCTCAAGCTCATCGATCCAGGCAACATCCCTGTTTACGACCAAGGACTCGGCTAATGCTGCGCCGGCTTTCCATCCGCAACTACGCGCTCATCGACCACATCGAGTGGTCATGCGGAGACGGTTGGACCGTATTGACAGGCGAAACAGGAAGCGGCAAGTCCATCCTGCTCGGGGCTTTGGGCCTTGTTTTGGGCGACCGTGCAGAGGGGGTGGCACTCAGCGGCTCAGAAAAGTGCATCGTAGAAGCCGAGTTCTGTCCCAGTCCCGCAGCCCGAGCTCTACTGGACGCCTTGGATGAAGGCGAAGAGTGCATCATCCGCCGCAGCATTGCGCCTGGTGGGCGCTCCCGAGCCTATGTCAATGATGAGCCCGTCAAGCTTCAGTTTCTCAAGCGACTCGCTCCATTGCTGGTGGACCTGCACGGCCAACAGGACGGACAGCGTTTGCATGCCTCTGATGGCCTGCTGCACGCCATCGACAGCTTCTCAGAGCGCGCGCAAGAACTGGCCAATGCATGGCGCGGACAGTTCAACACATGGACCTCGCTCCGCGGAGACTTTGACCGCCTCAACCACATGGATGGCATGCCGCAGGCAGATGCGGACTACCTGCGGTTTCAACTGGAGGAACTCGAAGCCGTGGACTTTGCCGACCCCGCGTTGAGAAACCTCGATGCGACACTGGACCAATTGGCCCACGCACAAGACATTCGACATGCCCTCGACGCCACCTATGGCGCTTTGGCCGGAGAAGGTCAAGACCTCATCAGTCGGCTCAGAGCGGTGGAACAGACCTTGGAGAAAGCCGCCGCCGTCCACCCTGGTGCTTCCAGCTTACTAGACCGCATACGCTCCACACGGATCGAACTGGACGACGCCGCTCAAGAAGCTGAATCCCTCGCTGAATCTGTGGACCTTGACCCTGCCGCCCTGCACAAGGCCGAGGCTGACAAAGACCGAATCTCGCGTCTGCTCGACAAGCACAGGGCCGCTGACCTCGACGCCTTGGAAACCCGCATGGAAGCCATGCACACCCAACTGCACGAAGCCAAAGACAGGGACCAACGGCTCACAACACTGCAGCTGCAGATTGACGAGGCACGGGCGGCATTAGATATTACGGGCCAGGCTTTGCAAGCTGACCGACAAAGAGCAGGAATGGCACTGGCCCAGGCCGTCTGCGGACATTTGAAGCACCTCAAATTGAACGCAGCCAATGTGGGGTTTGAATGGCACCCCACTCCAACGCCGGAAGCGAGCGGCCCTTGTCGGGTCAGCATGTCGTTTAGCGCCAATCCTGGACAGCCCCTGCAACCCCTCGCCAAGGTCGCCTCTGGCGGAGAAAGAAGCCGGGTGATGCTCTCCCTCAAAGCAGCGTTGACCGCACACCTCGAAGTGCCCACACTGATCCTTGACGAAATCGACGCCGGTGTTAGCGGAGATGTGGCGGCACGCATGGGCGACCTCATCGCCACCATCTCCAAGTCTGCCCAAGTGATCACCATCAGCCACTTGCCCCAAGTTGCGGGCAAGGCCGACCACCACTTCAGGGTCTACAAGGAAGAACGCAACGGACGGGCACACACAGGGTTGCTCCCGTTGGATGAAGCTGCACGCATCGAAGAGCT
Source organism: Flavobacteriales bacterium (assembly GCA_022428205.1). Taxonomy (GTDB): domain Bacteria; phylum Bacteroidota; class Bacteroidia; order Flavobacteriales_D; family Sanyastnellaceae; genus UBA8752. Next base: position 1,673 of record JAKMCW010000098.1, on the reverse strand, counting down.
TGCCACCATGCTCAGTGGCGACACCGTAGGCGACGCGGCCCGGGCTCAAGCCCGATCGCTCATGGCCTGAACACTCAGAATTTCATGTCCACCCCTGCCGATGGCAGGAAGGGCAGCTGGTCCACACGCTCGCCCGTCACACGGTTGATGTAGAAGATGTTGGCCCGAGAGTAAACGTTTGTGATGGAGGCATTGGCATCCAACTCGATGCGCTCGCCCAACTTCCAGGTCCTGCGCACGCTCAAATCGAGGCGGTGGTACACAGGAAGGCGACCAGCGTTCAAGTCGGCGTAAACAATGCCCAACTCCAGCGGATTGCCGTTGACGTAATTCTCGTCGATGCCGTCCGAAATGCCCACAGGTTGGTAGTACCCTTGGGTCTGCGTGAAGGGCAAGCCTGAACCCAAATTCCAACGTGCAGACACTTCCGTTTTGGCCTTGGGGCCGAACTTCCGGGAAGCCAAGAGATTGACGTTGTGGCGGCGGTCAAATACGGGGTCGTACCAACGGAAACCGTCCCATCGGTCCACGTTTCCGAGCGAATACACGAGCCACAGGTAATTGAGCTTGTCCTCGTATTTGATGACCACATCTACACCCTCCGCACGGCCTGTCTCCACGATGAAGTCCTTCCGCTGGCTCTCTGGCACCGAGGCAAACTCGTAGGTGTCCGGAAACAGCTTGTTGCGGTTGGAGTTTGTCAACTGGGTGAACCACTTGGTATAGGCCTCAATGTTGACGTTGATGCGTTCTGTCAAGTCGTACTCAAAACCACCCACCGCGTGGGCCGCTGTCTGCAAGCTGTGGTTGACCTCCTGGATCTCGCCATCGGGGCCAATCAACTCATCCTGAAGGTTGGAAGGCCCCGAAAGGAAACCGTAAAACAGGTTGACCACATCGCGGTCTGAGTTGGCGGAGATCAAATTCTGGCTGTACAGTCCGCCAGCCGCCTTCAAGCGCAATCGCTCCGAGGCCTTGTACTTGACACCCAAACGGGGTTCGGGACTGAATTTGGCCAGAGAGCTGTAGTACTGGATGCGGATGGACGGGTTCAAAATCCAAGGGCCACGCTGGAGCTTGTAGTCAAAATAGCCGGCCAGCTCCGTGGTATTCTCGGTTTGCTCAACCGTCACCCCGAGGGCGTTGAAGGTCTTGAAGTCGGTCCGAAGGCCAACGGCCTGGATGCCGTACCGCGCCTCGTCATCACCGAGTACGTACTTGAAGTTCAAACCGAAGTTGAACCCGTTGACTTGGCTGTAACGGTCCGGCACACCTTCCTCCTCGAGGTCAATCCTGTATCGCGAGCTGGCAAAGTTGCCTTTGATCAACACCGCACTGCCCGTTGGCACCACGATGAACTGACCGCCACCGCCGACATTGGACCAATCGAGGTTACTGAGCGCCTGATAGCTCACATCGTCGTTAAAGGAGAAGCCAAAAAGGCTGATTCGGCTGCCCGCACCACCTGCAAAAGTCAACTTGCCGTAGAGGTCTGTAAAGTTGAAGGGCAAGCCCTCATCATCGATATAGCTGTAGAGCAGTTTGGAGCTCTGTTCCAGGTAACTGCGCTTACCGGACAGCAGGAACGCCGTCCCACCGCCCCGCTCATTGCGCTTGCCCAAGGCGCCCTCAATCAGAAGCTTAGCTCCAAAGGGGCTCGCCCCAATACGGCC
>JAKMCW010000096.1 GCA_022428205.1 Flavobacteriales bacterium | reverse complement strand
CCGATGGCGATGTCAGAGTATCCGGAGAAGTCCCCGTAGATCTGGAAGGAGAAAAGGATGGCCCCGAGGATGAGGGTGCCGCCGGAGAAGGCCTCGGGGTTGTCGAAACACATGTCGACATAGGGCGCACAGGAGTCGGCCACGACGACCGTCTTGAACATGCCCCAGAGGATGAGGCGCATGCCGTCGCGCCCCTGGTCGTAAGTAAAGGTGCGCGGTTTGGCGATTTGCGGCAGGAGGTTGGTGGCGCGTTCGATAGGTCCAGCGACGAGCTGGGGAAAGAAGGAGACGAACGCGCCAAAGGCAACAGGGTCCCGAGTGGCCTTGAGGTTGCCGCGGTAGATGTCGATGGAGTAGGAGAGGGTCTGGAAGGTGTAGAAGGAAATACCGACGGGCAGGATGATTTGCAGTGTTGAGGCGTGCATGGCGACGCCGAGGGAGTCCCAGGCCGAAATCCAGTTTTCGATGAAGAAGTTGGCGTACTTGAAATAGCCTAGGATTCCGAGGTTGACGGCTAGCGACACCCACAACCACCGTTTCTTCCGCGCCTTGTCCTCAGCCTCTTCAATGCGAATGCCGACGAGGAAGTCGACGATTGTGGACAGGGCAATCAGCCCAAGGAATCGCCAGTCCCACCAACCGTAGAACACATACGAGGCAACGAGCAGCAATATGTTCTGCGCCTTGAGGCTGCGTTGGGTGACAAACCAATACAGCCCAAAGACAATCGGCAGAAAGAGCAGAAACTCAGGGCTGTTGAAGAGCATGTGTCAGGTAAGGCACATAAAAATACAAAGTGCCAAGCCTCAGTTCGCGGCTATCCTGTGTGTTTTAGCCGGCCAATGTGTTGAAGGCTTGTTCGAGGCCGCCTTGGGCGAGGAGGTCGGTGAGGGGGGCGTCGGTGACGATGCGGCCCTGCTTGATCATGACGACGCGGTCGCACATGGCTTCGACCTCCTGCATGATGTGGGTCGACAGGATCACGGTGCGTTCCTCGCCGAAGGAGCGGATGAGGGCACGGATGTCCTTGAGCTGCAGCGGGTCGAGGCCTGAGGTGGGCTCGTCCAAGATGAGGAGCTCTGGATCGTGGAGGATGGCTTGAGCGAGTCCGACACGCTGTCGGTAGCCTTTGGATAGGGCCGAAATCGTCTTGTGGGCTTCGGGCGTCAGGCCGACCCGTTCGATGGTCTCCTCCACTTTTTGGGCCCGTGCTGCCTTGCCCTTGACGCTGTGGAGTCCCGCGATGAAATCGAGGAATTCGCGCACGTACATCTCGGGATAGAGCGGATTGTGTTCGGGCAAGTAGCCCATGCGGCCTTTGAGGGCATCGTCGCCTGTGCGGACATCTTGTCCGTCAAAGTGCACCGTGCCACCATCTGTGGGCAGGTAGCCGAGGATAGAGCGCATGAGCGTGGACTTGCCGGCCCCGTTGGGACCGAGGAGTCCGACGACCTGGCCACGGGGCACAGACAAGCTGACATTGTCGAGGGCCTTTTGGGGGCCGTAAGTCTTGGTGATGCCGTTAACCTCGAGGAGCATGAGGTGCAAGTTAGGATAGCGGGATTTCAGCGAACTTGCATCCGTGGAGGAATCGCACACAGGCGTTGTTTTTCGATCGACGGGCAAATGGGCCGACGTCCAAGCGGCCGATGGCCGTCGGGTGGAATGTCGGCTGCGCGGGAAGTTCCGTATGGAAGGACTGCGCACGACCAACCCCATCGCCGTTGGCGACCACGTGACGTGGACCGAAGAGGAAGACGGTACAGGCGTCATCACCGAGATCGCGCCGCGTCGCAACCGCATTATCCGGCGCAGTGTCAACCTCAGCCATGAGGCCCACGTCGTGGCGGCCAACCTCGACCGTGCTTGGCTGGTGGTTACATTGGTAGAGCCTGCGACAAGCAGCGGGTTTGTGGACCGGTTCCTCGTCACAGCAGAGGCCTACGGTGTGCCGACGACGCTGTTGTTTAACAAAGTCGATGTGTTGTTGCAGCTCGGCGAAGAGGCCGAAGACCTCTTGGCGTCTTGGATGACGATGTACAGCGAGGCGGGTTATGAATGTCTGCCGATTTCGGCCACGGAGGGGATTGGGCTCGATGAGGTACGGGCGCGCATGCAGGGCGGCATTCACCTGGTCAGCGGACACAGCGGGGTGGGCAAATCCACCTTGCTCAACGCCTTGATTCCAGGCCTTGACCAGAAGACCGCGGAAGTGTCTGACGTCCACGACAAGGGCCGCCACACCACGACTTTTGCGGAGATGTTCCCGCTGCCAGAAGACAACGGCGGCTTCATCATCGACACCCCGGGAATCAAGGGGTTTGGCCTCGTGCGGATCGAGAAAGAAACGCTGCACCATTATTTCCCCGAGATGTTCAGGTTGCTGCCGGATTGCAAATTCCACAACTGCCGTCACCTCGATGAGCCGGGCTGTGCGGTGACGCGGGCGCTGGAGACGGGCGCCGTAGATGACGAGCGGTACCGGAACTACCGCAACATGGTCGACGAGTTTGACGAAGGGCCCTACCGCGCAGGTGGCACCCGCGGTGCCGGAGGGGGCGCTGGATTCTGATCGCTGTGTACTAGCTGTTTTCGGGGAGCCGGGAGGCGATGAGCCCCCCCACACGCAGGTGCGGACCGTTGTAGGTCAAGGGGCGTCCAGTGACGATGTCCCGTACCGCGAGGCCTTGGGCACGAAACAGCGCGTCGCCGGCCGCACAGTCCCACTCGAAGTAGCCCGTGGAGCGGGCGTGAATGTCGGCCTTCCCCTCAGCCACGAGGCAGAACTTGTGCGCTCCACTGGCGGGCCGCATGCGCACTTGCGTGGGGTCCACTGTACCGGCGACCAAATCATTGAGCGTGCCGCCTTCGTTCCAGCTGATGAGCAAGTCGTAAGGAGGTGTTGCGTCGTCGTCGCTTCGGATGGGCTTGGCGGGCTGGGCGCTGTCGTCGATGCGGCTCTTCCAGGTGCCCAATTCGCGTCCGCCGAAGTACACGGTGTCGAGGTCGGGCAGGGCCACAATGCCCAGAACGGGCAGCCATTCGTGCCCGTCGGATTCGAGCAGGGCTACGTTGATCGCATAGCCAGAGCGCATGCGGATGAACGAGCCCGTTCCATCGAGCGGATCGACCAGCCACATGCGTGACCACTTTTTCCGCTCCGCGTGCGGTGTGCGGCCGCCTTCTTCACTGATGACGGGGATGCCGAGTGGCGCCAGTCCTGCGCTGATGATATCGTGGCTGGCGTGGTCGGCGTTGGTGACGGGAGAACCGTCGCCCTTGTGCTGCACATCGAGCACAGTGTGGGACAGCCGGGCGAGCTCAGCAGCCGCTGTGCGCACCACACTCAGGGCGTGGTCCAATGTTGCTTGGAGGTCGAGAGGAGAATCGGGAAGCGGAGCCTCAGCCATGGTGCAAAGTTACTGAGGGCCATTCTGGATGAGGCCTGCGAACATTTGCAGGGCTGCATTAGTTTTGTTGCTGTCCGCAGGGGTGCCGTAAGGCTGAGATCATACCCTCGAACCTGCCCGGGTCATGCCGGGAAGGAAGCGAACACCGCAGGGCGCGGTGGGGTCCGTCAATCGGATTCCTGTGTGGCACACAACTGATACCACCATGCGATTCCTGCTATTGACAGTTGCCGTGTTTATCACGGCATTGGGCCAGGCCCAATCCACTCCAGATCTTCCTGATACCCTCTTCCGCTTTCTCGAGCCGGCGGCGGTGACCGCGGTCCGGGCCACGGAGCGGGCTCCTTTTGCCGCAGAAACCTTGGACGCTGAGGAGATCTCTGACCGGAACACGGGCCAAGACCTCCCTTACATCTTGCGCTACACGCCTTCGGTAGTGGTGACCTCAGACGCTGGAGCTGGTGTCGGCTACACCGGTTTGCGCATCCGTGGTACAGACCCCACTCGCATCAACGTCACCTTGAATGGAATCCCCATCAACGACAGTGAGTCGCAGGCTGTGTTCTGGGTCAACATGCCCGATCTCGCCAGTGGCACGGACGACATCCAGGTCCAACGCGGTGTGGGCACCTCGACCCTCGGTGCAGGCGCATTCGGTGCTACCATTTCACTCAATACGCTCGGCATGGCTGAAGAAGCCGGAGGTGCTATGATGGTGGGCGGCGGTAGCTTCAACACCTTCAGGACCAACCTCCAGTGGAGCAGTGGCCGGATGAAAAGTGGGTGGGCCGCCGAGGGCCGCATCAGCACCGTGCAAAGCGACGGATGGGTGGACCGCGCCGCGAGTGACCTCTCTGGCTTTCAACTGGCCTTCAACCGCGTTTGGGACGGGGGCAGCATGTCCTACACCATCATGAGTGGCCGCGAGCGCACGTACCAGAGTTGGCAGGGGGTGCCTGAGGTGGCCCTCGACGGGACGCCCGAGGAAATTCAAGGCTGGGGTGATGCCAATGGCTACTCGCAGCAGCAAATTGATGACCTCATCCAATACGGACGCCAGGCGAACTACTACACCTATGAGGATGAGGTGGACAATTACGGCCAAGACCATCAGCAGCTTCACCTGGAGCACCAGTTGGGCGCTTGGCGCTTGTCCGCGACGGGTCACTTTACCCATGGTGAGGGGTACTTCGAACAGTTCAAGGCCGGCGACGACTTGGCGGACTACAACCTGCCGGAGGTGGTACAAGGCAGCGATACGGTGAGCGCGACTGATTTGGTGCGCCGCCGCTGGTTGGACAACGATTTCTTCGGAGGGGTGCTCGGCGCTGAGCGGCGTTGGGACCGCGCGGCGCTCACCTTGGGAGGCGCTTGGAACCGCTATGAGGGCGCCCATTTCGGGGAGGTCATTTGGGCGCGCAATGCCTCTGTGGCGCCAGGGCCAGCTTACCGTTATTACGATGGCGATGGCATCAAAGTTGACCGCAATGCCTTCGCTCGGTTTGTCCAGCGGTCTGGGGACGGAAGGCTCCAGGCACAAGCCGAACTCCAATACCGCGGGGTGAGCTACCAAGCGGACGGTACAGACAACGACCAACAGGTGATCGACGTGCCCCGTGACAGCGCGACGTTTGACTTTCTCAACCCGAAGGTGGGCCTCGACTACCGCCTCAATGACGAGGAGCGCTTGTTCTTCTCTGTGGCGGTAGCGCACAAGGAGCCCGGCCGCAATGACTTTATCGACGCACCGGCAGGATATGCCGACCGCGCAGAGCGCCTGACCGATTTCGAACTTGGTTGGCGGCGCAATACCGATAGCTACGCTTGGGGTTTGACGGCCTACCACATGGCGTACCGAGACCAGTTGATTCCCACGGGAGCGTTGAACGACGTGGGCGCGGCCTTGCGTCAAAATGTGCCAAACAGCAGCCGCACGGGCGTGGAAATGGAGTTTGGTTGGCAGATTTCCGATGCGCTGGAACTGGGCGCCCAAGCCACCTTGTCGCGCAGCCGCATCGATGCATTTACGGAGTTGATCTACGACTACGGGGTGAACTTTGACGAGTACAATATCATTCCGGTCGAGCACGAGAATACTGAAATCGCGTTTAGTCCGCGGGTGTTGTGGGGCGGTCAGCTCCTGTGGCATGCGGTGAGGCCCGAGACGCCGGCGGGTATCGCCTTAGACATGGAGTGGGCCACGCAGCATGTCAGTGACCAATTCATGGACAACACTGGCAAAGCCGCGATCTTGTCCGCTTACACTGTTTCCCAGTTGAGGGCGAGCCTGCACATGCCGATGGTCAAAGACGGCAAGGTGCTCGACCGCACACGGCTTGACCTTTGGGTGGAAAATGCACTCGATACCGAGTACAGTGCCAATGGCTATACGTACAGTTACGCTGCCGGCCCTGACTTTTATGCGCTGGAAAATTTCTACTACCCGCAAGCGGGACGCCACATCAATGTGGCCTTGACCTACAAGTTCTGAGTCGCGGGAAGCCGGTTAGTCTTGCCGTTGGATTTCCGCTGCGAAGGCCTCCAAGAAATGGGGGTCGCGTTCGATGGCTGATCCCACCACGGCAAGGTCGGCACCGGCTGCCCAAGCGTCCATGACGGCGTCGGGTGAGGTGATGCCGCCTCCGACGATGATGGGGCAGGGCACCGCAGCGCGCACGGCGGCAATCATGTCGGTTGAAACCGGGCGGTCTGCCCCGCTGCCTGTGTCGAGGTACATGCACTGCTGGCCGAGGTAGTGCCCGGCCAACGCCGTCGAAGCGGCGATATCGGGTTTGTCGCCTGGGATGGGCAGGGAACCGCTCATGTAATGTGCAGTGGTTGTCCTGCCGCCGTCGATGAGCATGTAGCCGCAGCCGACCGCATCGAGGCCAAGTTCGCGGACACGGGTGGCCGCTTCCACATGCTTGCCGATCAGGGCGTCTGGATTGCGGCCGCTGATGACAGACAGGAACAACAGGGCGTCGGCGTCGGAGGTGAGCTGGTTGGGTGAGCCGGGGAAGAGCACAATGGGCGTTTCGGTGCGCTCCCTGATCCATGCGGCCACGGTGTCCATGGACCCTTCGGTGACGAGGCTGCCACCCAGCAATACCGTGTGAACTGCTTCAAATCCTTGTTGTGACATCCAATCGAGGTCTGCACCGGACTTCACTTTGTCGGGGTCGACCAGCACGGCAAGCCCTTTGCGGCCTGCAGCGCGGGCAGATTCCAGGGCAGTAATCCAACGCTTGGAAAAGGGATGGGGGTTGGCCTCGTTCACGACTTCGAAGATGGGGAAGCAATCCTTTGGATGATGTCCGGCCGCAAAAGTCCATGTCCACAGGGGTGAAATTCGACTGTGCAAACCCCCTCGAGCTTGCGTGCATTGCGGGGCTTGATGATTTTGTCCCGCGCCCCAAAATGGGCCTCGAGGACGCCGGGATGGTCAGCGGCTAAGTGCTGAAGCCTGGCTCGCCCGGGCGGCCAAAAAAGGCGCAAGGAGAGCCAGCAGTCAACCACCATGGCCCACATGGTGGGGCCTTCGAGGTGAAACATGGAGAACTGGTAGAAGTGTTCGGGCAGCAGTCCGCCGCGGCGCAGTCCTGAGAGGACGCGGACCAGAGACGGGCGCTGACGTTCGCTTTGGCTGAGCCAGGCCCGGCCGATGGGCGTGTCCACGGACAGCCGGTATCCCGGATTCTTGACCAGTCCGTCCGGAGCCATCAAGATGACCTTGGAGAATCGGGTTGGGTTTTCCGCCCACCAATTCAATGCCAACCGGCCTCCCAAACTGTAACCGATGAGGGTGCCTTCAAAGGCGAGTTGTTCTGCCTCGAGGATGCGGTCCAGTGTCGCGTACCAGTCAGCCGGCATCAGGGGCCTGTGGTGCCCACTCGAAGATCCGTGTGCCGCCAAGTGGGGCATTAGCACCGCGGTGTTTGGCGGCACCAGATCGCGCACGGCCAGCATGTCCTCCAAGGGACGGCTGAATCCGTGCAGCGCCACGGCGGCTTGGGTCACCGCTCCGGGAGGACGCCAGATGCCATACTCCACGGCGATGTCGCCGTGCTGGTAGGTGCGGCGCTCCGCCTGTGAAGGCAGTTTTCCAGGATGGGCTTGGTTGGTGGCGGCCATGGTACAAAGGTCGGTTTTTGTGGCCTGTTGATTTCCGGGATATCGTGTTGAAAATGGAGTGTGGTAATTGTGGCGGCGAGGGATAGTTTTGCAACGGTTTTCCCGGAGAGCGTCGTTGCTGTCCGGAAAAAAAAAATGCCGAAAGACACGAGCATCAAGTCCGTCCTCATCATCGGAAGCGGACCCATCGTCATCGGACAGGCTTGCGAGTTCGATTATTCCGGATCCCAAGCCTCGCGCTCGCTTCGCGAAGAAGGCATCGAGGTCACCCTCATCAATTCCAACCCCGCCACCATCATGACCGACCCGGTTGTGGCGGACAACATCTACCT
>JAKMCW010000065.1 GCA_022428205.1 Flavobacteriales bacterium | reverse complement strand
GAATGGCGGTAGATGTCAGAGAACCAAAATTGTCTTGGTAGAAATCTGTGGTAGTGGTGATGCGTATTTGAGAAGTGTTGGCATCCTCATCTGCTGGAATTCCAGAGGGTTCGCAGCTTTCATAATCACATGAACCGTCATCGTATGAGGCGGTTGGCGAGTAATTGCAGGCACCGATTTCGGTGCACCCTGTGAGGATGGTGCTGATGGCAGAGAGGAAGTTGTCGGACTCAGGCAAGTTGACATACAAGCGATATGTCGTCTTGCCGGAAAGCGGCCCGGTTTCGTGGACCATGTGCGTCTCTAGCGTCAAGCACGGTGTGGCATCTTGATCAGAAGTATCTCCTTCCGAGTCAAAATTGCAGGCAGAGGGATCAGCACATTGACTGATTGAATGCAATGCTAGCAGCATTGCAAAAAGCAAGGAGAAGATGTGGCGCATCACATTAGGTCGTCTTTCAAAAATAACCTCTTAGCGCTTAAAATCATAGTTTTAACTTATATAGATTGTATTTGGTCTTGAATCCATGTGGAGTTGCGCCACAAAAAAAGCCCGGTTGAACCGGGCTTTCATGGAATGTAGCGAGAGAGAGACTTGAACTCTCGACCTCAGGATTATGAATCCTGCGCTCTAACCAGCTGAGCTACCTCGCCTTGCGTTATCCAATGTTGGAAACGGGCGGCAAATGTAGCAAGAAGGATGATTCCTTTTGAGGTTTTTGAGAATCTTGGCCTTGAACATGTCGCTTGCCCCTGTTCTAAATCGTATCTTCGCGCCATTCCTACCAGAGTATGGATCTCGTTGAATTCCAAGTAGAGGTGCCGATTCAGGCAAGTAAGGGCTCGATTTTCACACGGCTCAACAACCCCAGCGGTCTTTCCGAATGGTTTGCTGACGACGTGAATATCAAAAAGGACGTCTTTACGTTCTTCTGGGATGGTTCTGAGGAATCAGCGCGTTTGATTTCACAGAAGAGAGAAGAGTTTGTGAAGTATCGGTGGATGGAGCACGAAGATGAAGGCCTCAAGTCTTACTTCGAGATGCGCATCAAAATTGACCCGCTGACCGGTGACACAGCCTTGCTCGTCACCGATTTCGCCGAAGAAGACGAGGTAGAAGAAGCCAAGTTGCTGTGGACGAAACAGCTTGGCGACCTCAAGCGGGTATTGGGCGGTTGAATTTACCGTTTACGTCCCCCTCAAGTAAGGCTGGACGATATCGAGGTATTCTTGGGTGAAATCAAGGGTGGCCTCCCCTTCTAAAGTCAGTTTGGACGTGAGGTGCTCTATGGGATCCGTCGTCTTTATCCACTCAGAGAGGATGCGCTTGGAAGGAAGGTGGCGCATGGTGTGTACTTGCACGGTTTGTCTGATGGCGAAGCCATACCCTGAGGCCCAATCGTTCCATTCGTTTTCTCGGTCTGATGGCCAAATGGTACAGAGCCGACCGTTTGCTTTAAGCAGCTGTGCTGACGCTTTGACGAGGTCGCCCATGGACAGGGTGTCGTCGTGGCGGGCAAGGTTTCTTGCGTGGACAGGCGATTTGGGCATGCTGCGGAAAAATGGCGGGTTGGAAATGATCAGGTCCATGCTGCCTGCCCATTCTGGTTGGGCATCTGAAGCGCCCTGTATGGGGCCTTGCCAGACTTTAGTGTGGGCTTCAAACGGTTGGGTCTTGTAGTTGTCCTCAGTTTGCTGAGCGGCATCGGGTTCCAATTCAACAGCAAAAAGGGACCCTCCCGGCTTCATCCGTTGCAAGAGCATGATGCCGACATAGCCGTTGCCCGCTCCAATATCCAAGACCCTTCTCGCTTCTTGTACAGGGCTCCAGCAACCCAAGACAATTCCGTCTGTGCCGACTTTCATCGCGGCACCGTCCTGTTGGACTGAAAACCGTTTGAAATGAAAGGGGCCTTTGGCCATGGTACTGTGACTCTAAATTCAGTGACCCTTGCGGCGCTGTTGCCAGGTTTCGAACTCCGGGAACGAGGCCTGCCGATTGTCTGGAGTTACAGCCAAAGCTGTGGCTTCTCGCAAGGTTTCGTGACAATCTTGTGGGAGCTGTTGGTACAGGGCTGTTCCTTCCACCTTGTGAGCATACATGTCGTCAGAAACGGCGCCAATTTCCTTGGCGGGATTTCCTGCGATGATGCGGCGCTCTGGCCAAGTACTGCCTGCCTTGAGAAAGGACAGGGCGCCGACGATGCAACCCGTACCAACTTGCACGTCGTCCATGATCACCGCATTCATGCCGATGAGGCACTGGGCGCCAAGTTGCGCACCATGGATGATGGCGCCGTGTCCCACATGTGCGCCCTCCGCCATGTGAACGGTGGTTCCAGGGAACATGTGTACGACACAGTTTTCTTGGACGTTGCAGCCTTTGGACAATTCAATGCGCCCCCAATCCCCGCGAAGGACAGCCCCTGCTCCAACGAAACAATCTGCACCTATGGTCACATGTCCAATGACCACTGCGTTGGGATGGACATAGGCTGAGGGGTGCACCACGGGCACCATGCCTTTAAAGGATTGGATCATCGGGCTTCGGAGTTCTCGATGACGGTTGCGAAGCCTTGACCCACACCGATACAGAGAGTGACGAGGGCATACCGGCCGCCATTGCGCTGCAATTGGCGCGCTGCTGTCAACAGCAACCGGGCCCCGGTCATGCCCAGTGGGTGGCCGATGGCAATGGCCCCGCCTTGGGGATTAATGCGAGGGTCGTCGTCGGAGAGGCCCCAACTGCGTGTGCATGCCAAAGCTTGGGCTGCAAAGGCTTCGTTGAGCTCAATGTGGTCCATATCGGACATGGAGAGTCCCGCTCGTGAGAGCGCTTTGTTGGAAGCCTCCACTGGGCCGATGCCCATGATGCGGGGTTCGACTCCGACAACAGCACTGGAGACGATGCGCGCCAGCGGTTTTAGGCCATGTTTGTCCATGCCGGCTTCATTGGCCAACATCAGGGCGCATGCACCATCGTTCAAGCCACTGCTGTTTCCGGCTGTGACCGACCCGGCCTCTTTCTTGAATGCAGGCCGCAGCTTGGATAGGACTTCGGCGGTGGTCCCTGGCCGAATAAACTCGTCTTGGTCAAAGACCAGGTCTTCTTGCTTTCGGCGCGGAATGGCGACGGGTGCGATTTCTTCAGCGAATTGGCCTTCCTCTTGGGCGCGCTGGGCTTTTTGTTGTGACCATGCCGCAAAGCGGTCTTGGTCTCCTCTGCTAATGCCATGCAGGGCCACGAGGTTTTCGGCGGTCGCCCCCATGCCTTCCGTTCCGTAGAGGGCATCAAGTTTGGGGTTGATGAACCGCCAACCAAAGCTGGTGTCGTGCATTTGAGCATCGCGGCCGAAAGCACTGCTGGCTTTGCTGATTACCCAAGGGCCCCGCGTCATGTGCTCGACACCGCCAGCGATCATGACTTCGGCATCGCCAACATGTAGCGCCCGTGCGGCGTGCACGCTGGCAGCCATTCCAGAAGCGCAAAGTCGGTTGATGGTTTCTCCAGGAACGGTGTGTGGCAACCCGGCGAGCAACAGTGCCATGCGTGCAACGTTTCGGTTGTCCTCCCCTGCTTGGTTGGCGCAACCCATCAGGACGTCGTCAATGGCCGCGGGGTTGAGGTCGGGATGCCTTTGGATGAGGGCGCCAATCGCATGGGCCGCAAGGTCATCTGCTCGAACGGGTGACAGCGTGCCGCCAAATCGACCGATGGGCGTGCGAATTCCGTCAATGATGTAGGCGTTCATGAGGAGGTGGATTGGGAGGTCATTTCTGGCAATGTTCGCCAGAATTCCAAGATGGGGTTGAACACAAAGGTTTGGACCAATGCGCATTCACCGTTGACGACGGCATACATCCTGCTGCCATCGTGATTGAGCAATTTCCCCGATTCGTCATATTCCTCCATGATGGGCGCCTTCCAGTGCAGATCAATGCTGGCGCTGTGTCCATCCTTGTAAGTGACGTTGAGCCGCCAGGCTGCGGGACTTAGGCGCAAGCTGTCTTGGGCAGACTCTGAGAGGTGGCTGTTCCAAGTCTCGACGTGCACCTTCGTGAACTTGAGCCATTGGTCTTGCAACATGCGCTGAGGCAGGGTGAGCCCGCGGCCGTCCTCAGCGGCCGAAAGCAGTCCCCCTTCCCCACCCCATGTCAGTGTCGCCGGTGCCCCGACGTCGTTGAGGGGTGTGCCAGAGATGCTGGCGATGTGGTCGGCACTGGATTCGAAAACGCCGGTATATCGCCACTCGTTTTCGTCGGTAAAAAACCGCGTGGACAGGAACCCTGTGAACCCTTCAATGTGTGTGATGTAAGGCTGTTCGGCCCGTCCTGTGCCTGGGAGCTCTAAGAGCATGTGTGTGCCTGTATGACTCTGCGTTGGGGTGCCGATGTACCAAGTTTTTACAGGGTCTTCCTGGCCGTCTACATAGATGTCGACCCGTTTGCCGGAAGCGGCCATCATCTTGAGAACGCCTGCTTTGGCGGTGGCCCGGACGGGTTGCCTCACCGAAACACGCTTAAATGTCTTGAGCAAAAGGTCCGTGGCGTCCTTTCTTGCCATGTAGCGGTCGTTGAGGCGCCATAGGCCCAAAGGGTGGCCAGGAATACGCTCTACAGTGGCCGCGCGACCATCTGTGTCAGCAATCCGGATGCGCACAACAGCGGCAGTATCCTCGATGGCAAAGTGGGTGCTTAGGTCCGCGTCGAGGTTGCCCACTTCAGGTTGAAGCAAGGAGTAGACTCCTATGCCCACAAGTACCAAGATCACAAAGGGAAAGGCGTTTCGTTTCATGTCGTGGTCTTGGGGTGAGTGGCCATGACCCAACGGCGCCTTCTCAACAAAGAAAGCAGCCATCCCATCAACAGCACGGTGGCAATAGGGCCTCCAACAGCAAGCATGGCCCAACCGTTTTCCTTGCCGCGAATGCGGGCTTCATCCAATGGTCGATAGGCGATGGTTCTGGAGCGCAAACTGATTTGCGCAGCGTCGTCCAAGAGGTAACTCACCGCATTGAGCAGCCACTCTTTGTTGTCGTAGATGACCTTCCGAGAATAGCGATCGTAGCCGAGGGGCATGGGAGCCAGACCTTGTTCTGTATTGCGGACTTCGTTGCGGATGAAATCGGCATCGGCGACCACAATGAGCTTTCCATCCGATGTTTCCGTGTTGAAGGCAAAACTGGGGTCTTCCCGCAGTTCCTTGCCCAAGCGCTGTGCGTAGAAACTCTCGAATTGTCCTTCGAGCAAGACCGCCAAGGGGTGAGCAGCACTTGCATTGGTTTCAAAGTGTTCCGGCGGAAGTTCGACGACACCGGGGCCCACCCTCACCGGAGCATTGTAGGTCAATGATCGCCCTGAAGAGGACAACAGCACAGTGCTCTCAAGCCCCTCGCGGGTATTGACGGGGTCAATCGTTCCCGTGAAATCAAAGTGAACCGGGTCAAGGTTGGCACAAATGGGGTGGGCGTCAGGTGTTGAGAGCACCACGGGAGCGAAGTACCAACTGAACATCTGCATGTTGCGGTGATCGCCCATAGGCCCGGCTCCAAGCATGATGGGGGCGCATTGGGCATCGAGCACCATGTTGCGGTTGATCCGTGCACCGTAGTGAAACAATTGGTCAAACACCCCAATTTCACGGGTGGTCGCCATGGTGAATTGCTGAGAGGCAATGCTGTCACGGTTGGTGATCAGTGGGTCCATGAGCCACATCATGCGCCCGCCGTTCATGAGGTATTGGTCCAGCAACAGCTTGTCCCTGTCGCTGAAGGTGGAATCGGGTCCGGCCACGACCAAGGCATCAAACTTGGGCTGGCGATGGGGTCGGCCTTCGATGAGCTCGCACAAAGCGTCGACACTGCCGTCGAGTCGCACGTCTACGATGTCGGCAGTTTCAGCAAGTGCGCTGGTAAAGTCAGCGGTTTGTGCAGGCGACCAGCAACCATGCCCTTGCAACATGCCGACCACAGGGCGGCGTTGGCGCAGTCCCAATCGGATGACCTGTCCCAGGGTGAACTCCACCTGGTTGATGGCATTCTGCACCATGACCTCGTCGGGCTCCATGGTTTCGGACCGCAGGAATTGCACAGGATAGTCGACCCCGTTGACCGTTACCATGGCGCAAGGCCACACGTTTTGGAATGCGGTGACGCCACTCTCCCTGTAGGCCACTCGGGTAAACCTCAGTCCTTGCTCGTACAGGGCGAGTTCGGTTTCGCCAATGGTCTTTTCATCGCCGCTCTCTGCCACGTCAATGAAATCCCAACGGACCTTACCAGCGCTGATTTTGGAGAAGGCGCCCAGTTTGCTCTTGATTTCGTCGGAGAGCCGGCGATATCGGGCGGGAAAATCACCTTCCAGGTAGCACCGGACCAAGATTTCTTCCTCGCCCTCGCCCAAGCCTTCCAGCATGTTTTCAGTGGCTGAGGTGAGGCTGTGTCGGCGGTCTTCCGTGACATCCATGCGCCAGCCCCATTGACCGATGGTCATCAACAATCCAACGGCAATGATGGCCATGCGCCACCCGCCTTTGCTGCTCAATGAGGGTAATGATGGTGCTCTCATGACCGTCCCGGTTGAATTTGGCGTTCGGCAATGGCCAGTGCAATGGCGATGTAGGCGAGAAACCAAAGCAAGTCTGACAAGACCACGACGCCGGTGCCGATGGATCTGAAGTGTGTTTCCATGGCACACCACTGGATGAGGTGGTCCCACCCGCCGAACAGGTCATAGGAGCCCAA
>JAKMCW010000061.1 GCA_022428205.1 Flavobacteriales bacterium | reverse complement strand
GGTTGGTGGATGGCCAGGGAAGGGTTGTCCTTCGCGGCCAGGGCCCCGCATTGGATGTAACGCCCCTCACACCGGGGGCCTATGTGCTCAAGCTGGCTTCAGGCGCTGCGCTGCGTCTCGTGGTGGGGTCGTCCTCAGCGCACTGAAGTCATTTTTTGCCGCCGTCGATGAGGCCTTGGACGTAAGCTGCAGCAGCAGTGCCGATGGTGGTGCAAGGCTCCTTGATGCGCACCACAGAATCTTCGAAGTGCACGCCGGACCACAGGCGGGTCATGCCGCATACCTCGGCAAATTCATCCCATGTATCAAAGGTGAATTTGAGGTCCGTGCCGGGGGTGAACCCAGGCTCAACAAATGAGCTGCCGGCTGGGAAGGGGACTTCCCAGCCTAAATCGTTGGTTCCGGTGACTTCCTGCATGACCGTGGCATGGGCCCGACACAAGCAGGCGGAAGCGGAAGGGTATTCCGGGTGGTCCGCGACGGGCAGATAGCTCTTCCATTGTGATGCCGGAATCTGTGTTGTGCCTTTGCCAGGGCCGCCCCACGCCTCCACGGGTGTGTCAGCGTGAACCAATGCGATGGAGGTAAAGGGGCGCACGGCATCGAACTCGCGTTTCTTGGCCCACACCCAAATGCCGGCATCGAAAATCGCAACCTCTTGTGAGAAGAACATGTGCACGAATTCCATGAGGTTCATGCCCTGCTTCATCGAGGCAACGACCGCGGAAACGGGGAGGGAAAAGAGCTTGTTTTCGTAGAACTCAGAGAGCATTTTTTGTTCGTCTGTCAAGCTGGCGCTCTTGGTGAGCACAGCATCGGCCTGCCCCTGATACGCCTCCGCGTTCTTGGCGTCACTTTTTTCAGGGGCTTCCAATGGAAGGTTCAAAGACCACAGATCGGTGTAGGGCGTGACCTGACCGTATTGGGGGGTCACAAACATCTGGGTACGGTACTTTCCGGTGCCCATGCGCTCAATGGCTGGTTGCCAATGGCTTGGGCGGCGCACCCTGTAGGCGCTGTTCAGGGGTTCATACCCCGTGTAATCTGCAAAGGGCATGGGGTTGGCCGTTCGCCCTCCCATGGTACCGTCATGGTTCATGCCGTCATTCAGGCGGCCGAGCCACACGGCCCTTCCTGCAGAAGTTCCGCAATTGATGGCAGCCTTGATGTTGGGTTCACTGCCCCGGTCCCCTACGGCGTTGTCGAGCATGTCCTGCCACCGCTGAGCATGGGCAGGGAAGCACGCTTCCAGAATGACCTTGGAGCCCGCGATCATGGCGACATTCAATGCGCTGTTGTCCGTGGGGTCATATGGTTGCTGGCGGTCAGGGGTGCTGTATACCCCAACGGCGGTCTTGTGGTAGGCAGCGGACGCGTCAAACCACGCATTGACAATGAGGGTGGTGTAGCGGATGAGAATGGAGGGGTCTCCGCCGTTGACCGTCACATCTTCAAAGAAAATGGGGTCTACCGCCGGGATGATGACCTGAATGGCGGAGTTGCCAGTTCGAAGGTCAAAAGGGGGCATTCCTTCTTGGGCTGAGGCGAAGGTCTGCTGGGCTGCAATGACGACCGTCATCACGGCCAATTTGGTCCATACTCTGTTCATCTTCCAATGATTGGTGCTGCTCCACTGGTCAAATTCGACGCTCGATTGAGACCGAAAAGCGTTTGGGAGGCCCAATTAAAGCAATAATCAAGGCAGATTGATGCATGTAGGCAATGGGCTTGTGCAACCTGAGGCACGTTGGCAGCGCCTTGAAGAAGACAATTTTGTTCCAAATCCAAGGAAATGTTTTTCATGAAACCCAAATCCGAGTGCGCCCGAGAGGATGTCCAAAAGGCAGCTTCAGATCCTCAAAGCGTGATCATCGATTGTCGAACACCGGGAGAAGTTGCAGGTGGCACTTTGAGCGGAGCCAAGGTCATGGATTGGCTGGCGGGTGAATTTCAGTCAGGAGTGGGCGCGATGGAAAAGTCCAAGACCTACTACCTCTTCTGCCGCAGTGGCAACCGCAGCGGTCAAGCCGCCTCTTTTCTGAGGTCCCAAGGATTCGAGAAGGTCTACAATGCAGGACCGTACTCCGGTCTGATTTGACCTCCGCTTCGATTGAGCCTTTCCGCTGAGGTTCGACGGAAATGGTGATCTTGGGCGGGTGAATTCACGCCTTCATCCCAGTTTGTTCTTTTGTCTGGTCGCGTTTGTGCTTCCTTCATGGGGGCTCGCCCAATGCGCCCCTTGTGAGGCAGACCCGAATTGTACTTCGGCCGACGGGTTTCCCACCCTGTGTCCTTCTGTTTTGCCCAATGCCACAGCAGGGCAGGATTACGAGACGGTCATCACCTTTTTTCTTCCTCAAGAAATCACGGACCCCGGATCGGGATTGGTGGCGACCCTCAACAGTGTTTCGGTCACCAACATTTCCGGTATCCCGCCGGGCATGCAGATTGAGTTGGACGATGAGGACGGTGTGTATGCCCCGTCGGCAGGGCAGAATAGCGGTTGTGCCACCTTGTGCGGACCCCCGACGTTTGCCGGGGCTTTCGAGATCCAGATCAACATCTTGGCTGTGGTGACGGCCCTCGGGTTTGAGCAGGAAGTGGTGGAGGGATTTTCCTTGCCCATTGTGGTAGAGGCCGGTGCCGGGGGCACGGCCTCTTTCGGCTTTTCGCCTTCGGCAGGTTGTGGCGAAGTGGTGGCCGATTTTGAGGCTACAGTCTTCGGTTCGGGCAACCAGTTGACCGATCACATGTGGGATTTCGGGGGGTTCGGCACGCAGCAAGGGGCCGTGGTAGGCGGTGTGGTGTTCGATGAGGTGGGCGACCATGTCGTACAGCTTGAGACGACCCTTTTGGACCAGGTGCTGGACCAGGTTCAACTCTTCTCGACAGGAGGCGGAGGCTGGGACGATTTCTTCGGCAACCCTGATCCTTATTTCACCCTGAAGGATGGCAACGACAACGTGGTCTACACCTCGAGCACCATCGATGATGCAGGGTCCGGCATATGGACGGGCCTGGGCATTGTGCTCAACAACCCGCCATATTCCATCGATTTCTACGATGAGGATTTGTTTGACGGCGACGATTGGTTGGGATGGGCGCCTTTCACGCCCAACGGTCCGGGCAACATCGGTATCGATGCCAACCCCAGCAATGCCCAGCTCACCATCGGTCTGAATCCCGTGGTGGTGGTGTCAGACAGTGCCCTGATTACTGTTCATCCTTTCCCGTCGGTGGGCATTGAGACTTCGGGTGAAGCTGCGCTGGCCTGCACCAATGACAGCCTGTTCCAGTACGATTGGTGGATGGGAGACAGCTTGATGGCAAGCGGCTCGGATCCCGTTTACTCCCCCCTTGAAAGTGGATGGTATTCGGTCATGGGCTTGGATTCGAATGGGTGCTCGGCGCAGTCGGACAGCCTGCTGTTTTGCATGCCCGATGCTGCGATCCCGCTGGAGTTGATTGAGCTCAACGGATCTCCGATGGCATTGGAAACACAGGCTGGACTTACTTGGTGGCTCTGGAGTTTCAATGGCATTCCGTTTGATACGCTCTCGTCCGAAGGGAGCGTCTGGTTCCCCATGGAGAGTGGATGGTACAGCGTGGAATCTCAGACGGCGTTGGGCTGTCCCGTTGCGAGCGATTCAGTGCTGGTGTGCTGGCCATTGACGGCACCTTCAATCATACAGGACGGCGAAGGGAACCTCGTTTTGGATGAGGCGGACTGGAATGGCATCCAATGGTGGGTGGACGGTGAGCCGCTCGCCGGAGAGGTGGAGGACATCCTCGTTTTGCCCGGCGAAGGCGCATACACGGTGTGGGTCGCGGACTTCCCGGACTGTCCGGCCGTGCAGAGTGAGGCCATCACTTATGTCGATGCGCAGGAAGAGCATGTGAATGCTTCTTGGCGGTTTGGTCCCAACCCGTTTGCGGGTGGGCTGACCCTATCTGTGGCCCCGGAGTGGAAGGGGGGACAGGCTTTGTTGAGGGATGCGGCAGGCCGCATTGTGGTTCAGCGGATGATTCGCAAAGAGCGGTGGACTTGGGTCCTCCCCGAATTGTCCCAAGGCGTTTACCTCATGCAGTTGCTGGACGAACAGGGCCGCCCATCGCAGGTGCACCGGGTGGTCAAGCAGTGAGTTGATGCACTTAACCTCAGACTGCATCGCACGTCTTTAGAATATGATGTTTCCGAGAATGATCCTGTGGGTGTTGGCAATGGGCATGATGTCCTTTGCCCAAGGTCAAATGTTGCAGGGTTCAGGTGACCTCAATCTGGAGCAATCCTGGTCGCAGGAACCGGACGGCTGGACCTACCCGGTGGCCGTTTCCGTGCCGTCGGGTGCCGAGCCCACCCAAGGGTTTCCCGTGGGTATCCTGCTGCACGGCAATGGGGGCAATGGTTTCCAGATGCTCAACCTTGGGGGCAACCTGTTGACGGATCACATTCTGGTGGCGCCCACCGGTTACCTCAACTCCTGGAACCTCTGCGGAGAGAACAGTGAGGCCCCCGACATCGCCATGTTGTCCGACCTCGTCGCCCAGCTGTCGGCGTTTGACAATGTGGACGCCAACCACATTCGCCTGATCGGCTCTTCGAATGGAGCGGGGCTGGTGAACCAGGCCTTCATCGAGCTGGATGATCCGGGTGTCGATGCCTTCGTGGCGATCGTGTCCCAAATGAATGAACCGCAGTATCACCAAGGGGCCTTTCACCGTCCCTCGGGGGTGACGAATGCGCCGCTTCCTTTTTGTGGTTACAACGAAGTGGTGGTGCCGCCGCTGGGGCGCAAGTACCTGTCTATCTGCAACCACAATGACTCAGTGGTGCCCTACGATGGAGGGCCCGCGGTGGGCAACTTCTTTCTGCCTGCTGAAGTCGCCATCCATCAGGTCGCGCTGCAACAAGGGCACGTCGGGCCTCCCGTTCCGGGCGAGCCTCTGGCGGGTTCGGGGTTGACGGCATTCAGCTACCTCGATGGGGATGTCGTGCTCGTGCGCGGCAATGCCGGACATGGGACAAGCCCTTCCCAGACCATGGTGGCGGCCGAATTTCTGAGCATCGACGATGTGGTGCCACCTCCATCTCCTGAGGAGAATTGTCCAGAAGACCTCGATTTAGACGGACTGGTGAGTGTTTCCGATGTCCTGATTTTGCTGGGTCAGTTCGGCTGCGTGATCGATTGTGGGCCGTCGGACATCACAGTCGACGGTTTGGTAGGCGTCTCCGATGTGCTGGCCATGCTCAACGTGTTCGGAACGCCCTGTTCGGATGGACCTCCAGTGCCTACCATCATGGCGGACTCCACTTATGCGATTGTGGTCGACACGGCCATTGTCTATGCGCAAGGGTTGAGCCATGAGACTTTGAATTCGGATGCCTCCACGACCATTCCGCTGCTGCTGGATGCCTATGTGCCTCAGGGCGCCGGGGACAACCGACCCGCCATCGTCGTCATCCACGGCG
>JAKMCW010000054.1 GCA_022428205.1 Flavobacteriales bacterium | reverse complement strand
TTGAAGTCTTCGCCCGGCTGGATGTTCTGCAGCGTCTCGTAGATGAGGCGGATGCAGTCTTCGACGTCTTGCTTGTGCACCATCTCGACGGTGGTGTGCATGTAGCGCAAGGGCAGTGAAATCAGGGCGCTTGGCACTCCCTTGTTGGAGTATGCAAAGGCATCCGTGTCGGTACCGGTAAAACGGCTCGCGGCCATACGTTGAAGGGGGATTTTCTTGTCCTCTGCTGTGTCGATGATGCGCTGCAAGAGGTTGTTTTGGACGGCTGGACCATAGGTGACGCCAGGACCTTTGCCCGCGGCTACATCGCCTTGGTCGATCTTGTTCATCATTGGCGTCTGTGTGCAGTGTGTGACGTCCGTCACGATGGCCACATCAGGTTGGATGCGCTCGGCGATCATCTGTGCGCCGCGCAGTCCGATTTCCTCTTGCACGCTGTTGGTGATGTAGAGGCCAAAGGGCAAGTCCACTTTGTTCTCTTTGAGCAGGCGGGCGACTTCAGCGATCATGAATCCCCCAGCACGGTTGTCAAGCGCGCGGCCCACGTACCACTGCTTGTTCAGCATCATGTACGTGTCCTCGTAAGTCACAACACACCCCACATGGATGCCCATCTTCTCCACTTCAGCCTTGTCCTTTGCACCGACGTCGAGGAAGATGTTTTTGAGGGTGGGTGCGGCTTCTTTACCAGCGGTGCGGGTATGGATGGCAGGCCAACCGAAAACCGCCTTTACGATGCCGTCCTTGGTGTGGATGTCGACCCGCTTTGACGGGGCGATTTGGTGGTCACTGCCTCCATTGCGGCGCAGGTAGATGAAGCCGTCATTGGTGATGTAGTGGACAAACCAGCTGATTTCGTCAGCGTGCGCCTCAATGACCACTTTGTATTTGGCTTCGGGGTTGATCACACCCACCACCGTGCCATAGGTGTCTACGATGTGCTCATCGATGTATGGATTGATGTAGTCCAGCCACATCTTTTGGCCCGCACTCTCAAATCCAGTGGGAGAGGGGTTGTTCAGGTAGGCCTCCAGGAATTGCTCCGAGGCGCGGTTGATGATCTTCTTCTTGGCCATATGAGGGGCGAATTTAAGTGACGAAACTGGCCCATTTGGGGTGGAGGGCAGGAGTTCATCACGCGGTCGTTTTCGTGGTGGGTGGAGGTGAGTCAGGCTGGATTCAGAGGCCAGGAATTTGGGGTGTAGGATAAAGTGTTGTACCTTGTAGGAGTTATCCTACTGCATTCGTGGCCTTCCCTCGGTTCGTCACGGCTCCAATTGAATAGGTCCTCGCAGGAACAGCACAATTGGGCGCACCAACATGCAGTGCGACGAACGGGGTTGGTTGGTTTCTCACGCGGTTCTTGCGAACCTTTCTCCTCCACCCGACGGAATGGCGAAGTGATTCCTGACTATTCCTTGTCCAAAGCCCGTCTCTTTGTAGGCGGGCTTTGTTGTTCTTGGACGTTTCTCGCTATTCGGGCTCGGCTGTTTTTAGCTCCGTGAACACGTAGAGCAGCAGGTGGGTCTTCTTTTTGGAATTCAGTTCGGAAGGTCCCGTATAGATGTAGCGAATGTGGAGTTCTGGATGACTTTCCTTGAAGGCGTTCACAGTAGCTTCCCAAACACGTTTGTCGGCGAGGAAAGGGAAGTCAAATTTGTATACGCCTTCGACGACTTCTTCGCCGCTTACAGGCGCAGAAGCGCGTGCAAAAGTGGTGTCGGAGAACTGCCAGATGGACACGGACGTCAGGAGGGTGAGGAGGGTTCCGGAGATCAGGACTGTCCGCCCCAAGGGTGTGATTCTCTGCGAGATGTCATTGCTCGGTAGCGCCCCGTGTTTGAATGCGACCCACGATGCCATCAGGATCAACCAGAATATGCCGTGTTCCAGCAATTGGAACCTGTCCCCAAAGACTTGGTCTGCAATCGAAAACAAACCAAAGAGGATGACCGAGGTGAAAATGGCGCGGAAGAACCACCTGTCTGTCGCGTCTTCTTGGGGTTTGCGCAGGCTCAGCAATGCGGTCAGGTAGAATGAAAAGTTGATGGCCTCAAGTCCTGAAACTCCCGCCAGCGCGATGGTGGCAAACAAGGGGTCTTTTAGTCCGAGCGAGGCGAAGAACTTGATGAAGAGCGCAAAGAAGTCTTTGCCTACCCAGAGAAACTGAACGTCGGGGATCACTTTGTCTACCACGCTCAATCCCCAAAAAAGGGTCCAGAATACGAGAATGGCGGTGCGGAGGAGGGAGCGTTCGGTCATGGCTTGTCTTCGGTGATGATGTAGAAGATGAGCGCGTCGGCTTTCTTGAGCCGCAGTGGCTTGGGGACCGTGTAGATGTGCTGTATGGCTTCTTGTGGATGTTCGGCCTTGAATGTCGCGAGTGTGTTTTCAAACACGGTACTGCCGCCGAGAAAAGGAAAGGCCACCTTGTACAAGTGCTCCCCCACAGGTTCCGCGGCGACGGCATCGGTTCTCAAGTGGAAATCTGAAGTGTTGTGCCTGAATATGGCTGTTGCCGTGACCAGCACGAGGATGGAAGCGATGGCGGCGGTCCAGCCAACCTGCAGTCGGGGCTTGGTTGGTGTTTCTCCATCTGCGGTCACTTCCATGCGGACGAAGATGAGCCAAGAGGCCAGTGAAATGAACCAAAAGAGGGTGTGCTCGAGCAGTTCGAAACGATCGCCGAACCAGTGGTCGCCGATGGAGAAGAAGGTAAACGTCCCGAGCGTGAGGAGGGTGCCGTAAAATGACCACCTGCGTGCCGGGATTCGGTTGGACTGAATTTCTGAAAACCAGGCCGCTGCGAAACATACACAGGCAAAGGCCTCAAGGGCGCCTGCAAAGGCCAAGGCGCTGTTGGCGATGTTGGGCGAATCAAGTCCGACGGATTCGAAGTATTTCTGGAATTGGGCAAACCGGTCGCGGCCCACCCACAGAAAATGGGCGCCGCCAATGAGCTTGTCTACCAGGTTGAACAGCCAGAAAATGGTCCAATACGCGAGGATGGCATGTCGGACCAATAGGGGAATGTTGTGTTTGCGGATCATGGTGGCGCTGACGTTCAATCTACCAACCTGTGACTTACGCTTGGCTTGGTCTTGCTTGCATTGTCACCAAAGCCTTCGTGGCCGTAATTGGAGGCATGCAAGATGAAAGGGTCAAGCCAGTGCTCGTCGTGTTGTCGGGAGCGGGGATCAGCCGGGAGAGTGGGCTGAAGACTTTTCGGGACAGCGACGGCCTATGGGAGGGGTACAACGTCATGGACGTGGCCACGCCGGAGGCCTGGGCGTCGCAGCCTGAGTTGGTGCTGGAGTTTTACAACAAGCGCAGGGCGCAGTTGGACACTGTGGAGCCCAATGCGGCCCATCGGGCATTGGTGGCCCTTGAGGATGAATTTGATGTGCGCATCGTGACGCAGAATGTGGACGACCTCCACGAGCGGGCCGGGAGTTCTCAGGTGTTGCACTTGCACGGCCAATTGCGGTGGGTGCGGCCTGAAGACGACCCCGGCTTGACGGCCGATCATTGGTTGCGCGTGGGCAGCGTTGCTTTGCCCGGCCCAGATGTGGTGTTGGGTGATGTGGATATGCGGGGAATCCAGCTCCGGCCCCATGTGGTGTGGTTTGGAGAGGCGGTCCCCATGATGGACCAGGCTCAGGTTACAGTGTCTCAGGCCGATGCCCTGCTAGTGGTCGGGACTTCCATGCAGGTTTACCCTGCTGCCGGACTGGTGCACTTTGCCCCAGCTGACTGTCCCATCACCATGGTCAATCCCGACCCGGACGCCATTCAGGGCTTCGAGTCCGTGGTCACCGAATTCATACATGCGCCCGCTTCAAAAGGGGTGTCCGAGTGGGCTGAGCGACAGCGCAGAGGGAGAGGGTAGGCCCGCAATGGGTGCGATTGTAGAGAAAGATAGTCGTGGCTGCAGCGCAGAAGTATGTGATAACAGATGTTGCGCACAGGCATTGTGGAGAATGCGCAACGGCGCAGGGTGATTCGGCTTGGGTTTGCTGAAGCGAGCCGGCAACTTGCCTGAAACTAAACCAACATGAAACATTGCATCCCATTTGCGCTGGGAGCTGCCCTGATTTTGGCCGGTTGTTCCAGCTCAGAGCCTCTTGCCGAAGCGCCGCCGCCATTGCCCCCAAAGAAAGGTTGTACTGACCGCCAAGCTGTGAATTTCAATATTTCGGCCAAGGTGGACGATGGAAGTTGCCGCTATGACGAAGTGGTCACCGATTACTTCTGTGCTGTGCGCGATATGGCTTCTGTTCGCATCGGTATGACCAAGCTTGAGGTCAAGAACAAACTGGGCATTTTCCCTCACGACATCATGGGGGCTGAAAACGGGTGCGAGATCCACATCTATCAGGTGCGGACTGCTGCCCAAGAGATTGCGCTCAAAGACATGGAGTTGCTTCAGGTGGAGAATGATGGTTTCCGCATCTACCAAGGTGGGCTGCGCGATTACCGGCTGTTCTTTCGCGACGGGCGCCTCGAAAGCATCTTGTCTGATCAGTCAGAGGCAGGATTGCCACATGCGTTGGCTTGCCTGTCCAACTCTATGCCCGCCATTTGCTCAGGTGGAGACGATTATGTGGTCTGCACGGGCTGCACTGATCCTGTAGCCAACAACTATGACGCTGGGGCAGAAGAGGACGATGGGAGTTGTACGTATGATACAGGGTGCACCGATCCAGAGGCTTCTAACTACGACCGCAGTGCCGTCTATGATGATGGAGGCTGCATCTACATCGGGTGCACCGATCCGGATGCGCTGAACTACAATCCGGGTGCCCGCCACAAGCAGAGCACTTGCGAATACTGCCCGTGCGATACGGAGACGCATTATTACATCAAAAGCAACAACCCCCGTTGCTCGGACCCCTGCATCAAAATGCCACGGGCACAGAAGCTCGATCAGGCCCCTGAATGCAGTTGGTGCACGTTGTTGGAGAAGTCGGGGAATGCCGCCATCCAGATTGTGGTGGAGGGCGTGGACATGAACAAGCAATGAACGCCGCCATGAAATTCATTCATTCCATTTTGATCGTGGTGGCCGTATTGGCGGCCACGGTCCTACGCGCGCAGGAAGCGAAAACTGTGGTCGATTACCACACCACTGTGGAGCGCCTCTTCAGCCTAGAAAAAGGCATGTCCATGACCGAGGTCAATCAAGCCTTGAACAGCGAGCCCCATGACCTGCTACAAAACACGAAGGGGGGGTACCTCATGCTTGAGTATCGATACCTCAAGGCTTACCGCAAGGTCAAGGCCAGCGAGGTCGATACGGAGTCTGGGCGCATCTTGGGTACACCTCAGTATCGCGATGCTGCATCCGCTTACCTCATGTTTGACAATGGTCAACGTTTGGTGAGTTGGGTGACAGCCGATGCCATGGGTGACATCCGCCATCAGTACATGCTCGAGGCTACTGCGCGCCGTTTGGGCAGTTTGGATGCCCCTTGCACACGCAACTGCCGAATCGCCATTCCAACGGATGAAGTGTGCGGTGAAGCTGTGGAAGAGGAACCCGAAATCGAAGAGGTTTCCAAGCCGAAAGATTCGCCGGTAGGCAACCTATTTGGAGGTCTGCGCAGCAAGCTTGAGACGATGACCAATTCGGTCACATCATTGGATGAACCGGTTGCCCAAGGAGGGGCTGAGGCTGGTTATCAGGTGGGTGATAAGGTGTGGATCATCATCAATGGTCAGAACATCGAAGGTGTGGTTTCTGCAGTGGGTTCTAGTTCTGTGGAAGTCCGCTTTTTGGATTCAGAATCGAGCATTCGCGAAGACTACTTCAACCTGGATGAGGTGAGACCCAGGGATTGAACTTGGGCCATTTCATGCAAAAGGGGCAGCCGTTATGGCTGCCCCTTTTTTGTTTGTTTGCGGCGTTTTTAGAGGTCGACGCGGTAAAAGAAGATGGGGAGGAAGCCGAGTTGGTATTCCTCGCGGATGCTGTCTTCGGGGTTGCCGTTTTCGTCGGGGGCGTAGGTGAGTTTGAGGACGTTTTCCGTGCCGAGGATGTTCACGAAGTCGATGCCGAGTTCGTGGGTGGCGGTGGGCCGATTCCAGGTCAAGTTGGTCTTGAGGTCCAGTCGGAAGTAGTCCTTGAATTGGAGGGTGTTGCGATCGGCGTCTTCGTAGATGATCTCGCGAAGTTGGTTGGAGCTGGCCACATCTACCGGGCCGTACCACCGGCCGCCGACCATGGTGCACTTGGCGCCAGTGACCAGTGACAGTCCGCGATCATTGAGCCGCCACTCGCGGCTTCCGAGGGCGTTGAGGGCGTAGCGGCCGTTGTAATCGGTGTTGCGCCAGACGCCGTCGGCTCCTTTGAATTGGGCATCGAAGACAGAGCCGGTGAGCAGCACGAACCAGCCGTCGCGAAAGGCGCGTGACACGGTGGCTTCCACGCCATAATTGCGGGAGGTGCCGGCGTTGGTCAGGGCACCGGGAAACAGGCGACTGAAACTGCTGCCCGCGTTGACCAAGGAGTAGCTTCCATTGGCTTGGCCCCATGCAGTGGTGGTGTCAGCGATGGGGATGTCGAAGAGGTGCTGGTGATAGGCTTCGAGCTTGAGCGACCAATTGGGGGACAGCGACCGGGCCCAGCCGATGACATTGTGCCAGCTCCTGGTGAAGCCCATGTTTTGGTTGGGCATCAGCAGTTGACCGGGGTTGTCGGGGTCGGTGCCGATGCTGCTGGCATACAGATAAGGGGCCTGTGTTTGGGAGTGCAGGCCCGACCCTGCGGACCAAACAGATCCTCCTTCTGTGACGTATTGCAGTCCCAGCCGGGGTTCGAACCAGGAGGTGGCGCCCGACCGCTGATCGAACTGTGCATGCCAGCCAACGTTGACCGTCCATGATTCGGAAGGCCTGAGTTTGAGTTGTGCGAAAGGTTGGACCAGCAGGCTGTTCATGGAGGCGTCCCAACGGCGTCCCCAGGCGCCCAGAGGGTCGTTGGGGTCTTCGGGCAGGGTGCGAATGCTGTCCAAGAAAGTCCATCGGGTCAGGTCGGCATTCAGGCC
Organism: Flavobacteriales bacterium; assembly: GCA_022428205.1. Taxonomy (GTDB): domain Bacteria; phylum Bacteroidota; class Bacteroidia; order Flavobacteriales_D; family Sanyastnellaceae; genus UBA8752. The sequence continues at coordinate 5,955 of JAKMCW010000054.1, read as the reverse complement.
AAACCTCAGGGTGGCTGGTCCTCCAGCGATGGGGGCAAGCTTGCGGTTGGCGTGGAGGGCAAAGGCCAGCCTGTCCTGAACGAAGTCGTACGCCATAAAGGGCGTGATGCTGTCGAGTCGGTATGCAGAGTCAGTCACAGCAGGGGGCACTATCAGTTCGCGGTACACGAGATCGTGGTTCGAGAACTGGCGGTCTCGGCTGGCGGCCAATGTCGCTTTGATGTAGGTCTTTTTGTTCAACGGAAGCGTGTAGGTTGCCCCGGTGATGCCCATGTTGGAACGGAAATATTGGTCTCTGTCGTTGTCGCCGTAGATGTTGCGCTCTGGGGCAATCTGGTCACTGATGACGATGTCGACACTCGATTTGCCGCCGAGGCCCCACAGCGCCAAGGCCCCACCGTTTTTCTGTGGGAAGTGGAATCGGAAGCTGCCGTCTTGGTACTTGGGAACGGCACTGGTGCCAATGTCGATGCCCAGCTGATTGAAGATGACGGCCGTAGAATAGCGGTAGTTCAGGAGCATGGTGGACCCTTTCTCTTTGTTGAGTGGGCCCTCCACGAGGGCTTCCGTACCGAGGAAACCCAGTTGGGCGCTCGCCTGCCAATTCTCTCGGTTGCCGTTGCGGAGGCGGAGGTCAAAGACGGCCGCGGTAGAGTTTCCGAACTCGGCCGGAAAGGCCGCAGTGAAGAAGTCGGAATTGGCCAGCGTCTTGTTGTTCACGATGGCCACCGGGCCGCCGCCGGACCCGGGCACGCTGAAGTGGTTTGGGTTGGGGAGGTCCACGCCTTCCACACGCCACAAGACGCCGGCGGGACTGTTGCCGCGGACCACGATGTCGTTGCGGCTGTCATCGGCACCTTGGACGCCGGCGAAGTTGCTGGCCATCCGCGCAGGGTCACCACGGGAGCCAGCGTACCGATCGGTCTCCTCCACAGTGAAGGCGCGGGCGGAAACGGTGGCCATCTCATTGAGGACCTCACCCTGTTTGGTGGCGACGACTTCGGCCGCCTGCATGGCCACCACGCTCTCCGACATCTCCACCTCGAGTACGGTGGGGCGCCCTGAATTGACGACGATACCGTCCAATGTGCGCACGGTGTAGCCCATGAAACTGACGCGCAGTTGGTGCCGGCCGACAGGAACGTCAAAGGCAAAGTCTCCGTTCATATCCGTGGCGGCAGGGGCGGCATCTGTGGTCAGCAATTGCACGGTGGCGCCGGGGAGGGGAAACCGGGCTTCTGCGTCAAGTACGGTTCCGCTGATCCGGCCTTGGGGCAATTGTGCCCAGGTGATGAGGGTGGCGCTCAGGGCCGCGGCCATCATGAGGATTCGAATGGGGTAAGGCCTGTTGAACATGGTGAGTAAGGTGAAGCAAAAAGGCCCGCTGTCGGCGGGCCTTTTCAAATTCTATTGAAGGCGTTGTCTTGGTCTCAACGTTGTATGGCCAGGCGCTGAGGCGCGTGACCGCGAGGTCCAGCCAGGTAGAGGCCCGGTTGCAAAGCCGACACATCGAGGACGTGGCTGCCGGGAGGCAATGTTGTGGAGTGAACGCGGCGGCCATTGAGATCAAACACGTCAAAGGCCGTGGTCTCACCTTGCCAAATCACGCGCAAATCCGCTGCCGCTGGGTTGGGCATCACCTGCCAATGCTGATGGCTTTGGTCGCCGATGCTGCCGAGTACGGTCACCACGATGCAGGATTCGGTTTCGCACCCATCGGCGTTTTCCGCTTCGACACACACCTCACAATCCCCGGTTTCGGGGCCAACGAGGGTAGCCGTGTTGCCATCAATGATGAGCTCGCCGCATTCGGAATCCCACTCAACGGTCAGTCCCTCGCCTGGTGTGGCGACGAAGGTGAGGCTGTCCAATTCGGTCATCGTGACCATGCCGGTATCGCCTGCTGCGGTCGCGAGGGGGCCCAATTCAATGTAGGTGCAGTCGTCGGACAGGAAGGGGTGGGAGCAAGCGTCAAAATTGCAGGCGTCCGGATCGGGGCATCCAACGGGGAAGCTGCTGTCTGGTGCGATAAAGGCGCCGTACAAGTCAATGGTGAAGCCCATTCCGTCCCAAATCAAATCGGTGTCGCCGATGACCAAGGAGTTGTAATTCATCACGGTATCACAGACGCTCATGCTGACCGTGGCGATGTCCTGCGCTGCGATGTCGTATCCATTTTCTACGAGGAAGGACTCTACGTCGGGGAACAACACAAAGTAGAGTGGGCCCCCGGTGCTGTCTTGTGCAAGCGGCACCGGCAAAGAGTACGCCCCGGCATAGCCTGATTCGCAATCGTCGTAGTCCAGCAGACCGATGAAGTCATTCTCGCCCAACGTGAAGAGTTCGGTATCGAAGTAGTTGCAACCGGCTGAACCCACGGCGGTGCTGTCAAAGTTGCAAGCCAAAGGGTCGTTGCACTCGTCAAGGAAGATGCACGAGGCTGGATCAGGATTGGCGCAAGGATCGTAGTTGGAAGCGGTAGGGTCGGGGCAACCGTCGGTCATGTTTGCCACAGGGGCCAAGCTGAAGCCAATCTCAGAAATGTTCCATGCTTCTCCGTTCCATTCGGAAGTAATGTTCACGAGTCCAGCATCGCCAGAAACCGTCTCTCCGCAGAAGGAGAAGACCGCGTTATTGAAAGCGCCGATGGCCAGAGTTGCTGAGAGCTGGTCAATGACACCGGCATCCACGAGATCGTCCACGAAATCCTCCAATTCAGAATTGACCACAAGCGTCACGGGCGATCCTGGTACATCGTTGACCTGGACCATCACCCCTTGGGCTGGTTGAATGTCGCAGTCGAGGTCTGGGTCGAGGGAAGCATCGGCCACCAGCCAGAAGCCCTCGGAGAGGTCAAAGGTGCCGTCATTGTAGGTGCAGTCCACATCAGATGTGGCTGCAGCATCGTAATTGCAGGCAAAGGCGTCGTTGCAACCGGATTCAACCACGGTTTCTTCTACGACGAGGGTGCCCACCATGCCGCCTGCAGCATGGCTGCCAATGCTGCAGTCGTAATTGTAGGTTCCCGGTACCGTGAAGGTGTAAGTTCCCATGCACACGCCTTCTGCATTGCCGGAAACAGCAGGAAGAGAAAACACTTCTGGATTGTCAAAACTCTCTCCCGATACGGCGCTCACCGAGCCATTGACGTCATGGAAGCCGCCTTCGTTGATCCACGCGACAGTCTGACCGACTTCAATGGTCAGATCTGCTGGGCTGAAATAGAGATTTCCTGCCAGGATAGTGTGGTCCGCTCCGTCGCAATCCTGTGCAAAGAGGTCGGAGACGTGGCTTGCAAGTACCACGGCGAGTAAAACTGAAAGGTTGCGCATTTGATGGTGTTATTGGTCCATAAAGCTCTCAAACTTTCCGAGTGATACGCTGCGGCTATAAGTAGTTTTTAGCCTGTCACATGTGGAGTGCTGAGCAGTTGGTGCTTCCGTTGGTCCATGATTGCATGCTTACGATTACACAAAACCTCAAAGAATTACCTCTATTCGTAAGACCATTCCTACAATCTTGCCTTATCTTGGCCATCGCTTTGCGAGCCGAAGCTTCCGGCAAGGGAAGTGACAGGCCCAAAACACATTGGCGGTTGATGAATTCTGATTCGGTCCAAGTTCAGCTTGATTTCATCCGTTCAAAAAAAGCCCGGCAACTGCCGGGCTTATTAATTGCCGGCCTCGGAGGGTCGGCGTGATCAGTGCAAAGTGCAACGGGGCAGCCCTCCGGATTAGCCCGTAGCGTCTGTGACGACCTTGTAGGTAGGGTCTTCGAAGTGGTTGACTTCGATGATGGCATCTGCGCGATCGAGCAAACGCCGGCAGTCGCCGGAAAGGTGCCTGAGGTGCACGGTCTTTCCAGCTGCAGCGTAGCGGGCGGTGACCTTGTTGACCGCTTCGATGGCACTCATGTCAGACACCCTTGATTCTGCAAAATCCAGGACGACGTGTTCAGGGTCTCCCGGCACATCAAACTTTTCTTGGAATACCGTTGTGGAACCGAAGAACAGCGGGCCGAAGAGTTCGTAGTGTTTCCAGCCTTTGTCGTCGATGCGCTTGCGCGCTCGGATGCGGATCGCATTGTCCCAAGCAAAGACCAGGGCCGCCACGACGACCCCAATCAAGACGGCCAAAGCGAGGTTGTGCAGCACGGCGGTGATGCCCGTGACCAACACCATAATGAGGACGTCTGAGGTGGGCATCCGACGGAAGGTGCGCAGTGAGGCCCACTCGAAGGTGCCGATGGCCACCATGATCATCAGGCCGGTGAGGGCCGCCATGGGCAACTTCTCGATCAAGGGCGCACCGAAAAGGATAAAGACCAGCAGCATCACGGCTGCCACGATGCCGCTCAGTCGGGCACGGGCTCCAGAGCTGACGTTGATGAGTGACTGGCCGATCATGGCGCATCCTCCCATGCCGCTGAACAGCCCGCTGAGGACATTGGCAGCGCCTTGGGCCACGCATTCGCGGTTGCCCTGTCCGCGGGTTTCTGTGATTTCATCGAGGATATTGAGGGTCAGCAGACTCTCAACCAGTCCCACCCCGGCAACAATCGCGCTGTAGGGGGCGATCAAGATGAGGGTCTCCAGGGAGAAGGGTACTGCTGGAATGTGGAAGGGCGGGAAGCCGCCTTGAATGCTGGCGAGGTCGCCCACGGTTTTGGTGTCAATGCCGAGGACCGTGACCAGACCAAAGATGACGAGGATGGCCGTGAGCCCGCCAGGGACAGCTTTGGTGAGGCGGGGCAGGAAGGCGATGATGGCCATGGCGACGAGGACCAGCGCACCAAAGACGGCGAGGTCTGTTCCGGCCAACCAATGGCCTCCGTCAGTTTGGAATTGGGTGATTTGGCTGCCTCCAATGATGATGGCGAGTCCATTGACAAAGCCGAAGATGACAGGCTGTGGCACCAGTCGCATGAGCTTTCCCAGCCGCATAAACCCAGCAGCGCCTTGGATGAGTCCAGCGAGGATGACGGTGGCAAAGATGTATTCCGGACCGTGGGAGAGTGCCAATTCGGCGAGCACCACAGCGATGGCGCCCGTTGCGCCGCTGATCATGCCGGGGCGTCCGCCCAACACGCTGGCCACCAAGCCCACGACGAAGGCGGCATACAGTCCGGTGAGTGGGCTGAGGCCCGCTATCAGCGCAAAAGCGACGGCCTCCGGGATGAGGGCCATGGCGACCGTGAGTCCGCTGAGCACTTCGAGTCTGTAGTCGACCGTTTGGCGAAAGTTGAAGAGGGCAAGCCGCATGGAAAGTGTCGCTGGAAAAAGGGCGCGAAGCTACGGCGAACACTTTCCATTCCCCCGTTCCATCATGAATGCCCGGCCAAAGCGCCGGTTTTTTTTGAACCCACAGCCTTCGGGGTTGTCATGAACGCGTGAACCGGCCCGAACTCTCCCCCGAAGACCTCGACCGTGTGATTGGCATGGCTTGGGAGGACCGCACTCCATTTGATGCCATTGAAATGCAGTTTGGCCTCAAGGAGAATGACGTACGCATTCTGATGCGGCGTCACCTGAAGCCGGGTTCTTTTCGCCGCTGGCGGGCTCGCGTCAAGGGAAGGGTGACCAAACATGCTGCCCGTCGCACTTTCGATACCGGTCGCTTCAAGAGCGACAACCAGCGGCGCGGCTGAGTCTGCGTTGGTTGGGTGCATCAGGACTGGATCCGGTGCACGACCCGTAACGCGCGCAGGGCAGCAACGGGAGCTTCATGGTCCAGTTTGAGGAAGCCAGCGTTGCGGTGTCCCTTTCCAAAGACTTGGGTGGGAAGGGTGGATGTTCCGGTCAATTCTACTTGTGATTCGTTCACCAATTTTGCGGCAGATGCATTTCATTTCCATCGCTTTCTGGTTGTTTCTGCCGACGGTGCTGGTCATGTACTGGTTGCTTCAGGGCCGACTTCGGGCCCAGAACGCGCTCCTGCTGGTCGCCAGCTACTTCTT
>JAKMCW010000039.1 GCA_022428205.1 Flavobacteriales bacterium | reverse complement strand
TGTCAATGTCGCCCTCAAACTTGGGCCAACAAGCCAAAAGAAATCCGCAGACGGGCGTTGACAGCGCGGGAATGGCTGCCCCATTCCAACTTCACATCCGATTCAAATGGCACTCAGCGTTTACGTTGACCACGTATGACATCACTGATGTGCTCGAATTCGATGCCAACCGCAACCTTGGAACCCTGCAAGACCCCGTTGTTCTGCACTTCCCGAAGGATGATCGAGAAATCGATGTCGAGGGAGGATTGGTCGCATTCCCGAATCCGTTCAATGATGAGCTCACCATTCATTGGCACGGTGTCGAAAAAGTCATCGAGTTGCGGGTGGAAGACACCAGCGGCAGGCTGATCGATATTCTCGATTGCGACCACCTTGGAGCAGGTCCATGCAAATGGAACGCCCAGGCGGCCGAAAGCGGCATGTATGTGATCCATGCCATCACGGAAGAGCGCAGCTACAGCGTTCGGGTCATCAAATAAAGGGTTGATGCTGATGGCCTGACCATCAAAAAAAAAGAAGCCCTGGACCAAGAATGGTCCGGGGCTTTTGCTTTGTAAGACGCCTTCAATTTCAGCGCCGCGTGCTGAGCGTATCCCTCACTATTCTATCTGGTATTCAGCTGCATCCCTCTGTCGTTTGGGACACTGAATGCACCATTGCCTCGGCACTTGCTTGGCGACTTCAGGACCTGCGCTTCACCATTTGGTCAGGCAGGTGAGAAACAAAAAGACCTCCCGAAGGAGGTCTTTTGTGTCGGGATAGCAGGACTCGAACCTGCGGTCTCCTGCTCCCAAAGCAGGCGCCTTACCAACTGGGCCATATCCCGAGCGGGCGGCAAAGATACAGCAACCTTTGTGGATTGCCTATCAGCCCGCCTGCTTATTATAGTCCCGCAGCAACCACGTCACCTCAGCGTCTTCGGGAGACAAGATTTCCAAGGAGATATCGTGCTCCGCAGCACGGGCCTGGAAATCCTCGATGACGTCCCGGACGTCGGCGTCCATGCGGAGCGTCGTGGAAGCGTCGAGCACCACATGACCGCCGGGCTTGACCCGGATCAGCGCCTGGCGCAAACCGGCCTTGTGCAAGAAGGTCATGTCCTCGCTGAGGTCGAAGTGGTACGTACCATTTGCGCCCTCACCATCCTCGAAGCGGTAGCCGACGAAGGGGTGCTGGTAATGGTCGAGCAAAATGCTCAGGATGGCCACCACCAATCCGATGCCGATGCCTACGAGAAGGTCCGTGAAGTAAATCGCGATGATGGTGACCATGAAAGGCACGAACTGGCGCAATCCCTTGGCGTACATCTTCTTGAAGTTCGCCGGCTTGGCGAGCTTGTATCCCACCACGAAGAGCACGGCGGCGAGGCTGGCGAGCGGGATCAGGTTGAGTACCTGGGGCACCAGCAAGAATAGAATGAGCAACCAAGCGCCGTGGAGGATGGCGCTCATCTTGGTCGCGTTTCCGGTTTGAATGTTGGCTGAGGAGCGTACGATGACCTGTGTGATGGGCAGTCCACCGATGAGGCCGCTGAGGGTGTTGCCGACGCCTTGTGCGATGAGCTCGCGGTTGGTCGGTGTGATGCGCTTCTCAGGGTCAAGTTTGTCGGTGGCCTCCACGCAGAGCAAGGTCTCCAAGCTCGCCACTACGGCAATAGTGACACCGAGGGTCCAGACCGCCCCGTTGCCGATGGCACTGAAATCGGGCAGCGTGATGAGCGAGCCCCACTGTTCGGGCTGAAGGACGGGCAGCTGCACGAGCTGGGCGGCAGAGAGGCCACCATCACCGCGCGTGGCGAGGTGAATGCCAACACCGGCCAGAACGGCTGCAAGAGAGCCAGGTAGAATTTTAGTGAAGCCCTGCTTCTTCATGAAAGGGCGGTCCCACAAGATGACAATGCCCAGGCCTGTTGCGGCCACCAACATGGCGGTGGGCGTGATGTGGTTGAGTCCGTCAATAAAGCCATCGACCCCTTCGACACCCGCGTAGCCAAAAGCGTGCGGCACTTGCTTCAAAAAGATGATGATGCCAATGGCCGACAGCATGCCTTGGATCACGCTCGAAGGAAAGTACAAGCCGATGATGCCGGCCTTGAGAGCGCCGAGTACGAGTTGTACGACACCTCCAATGACAACGGCGAGGAGGAACGTCTCATACGTGGGCAGGCTGTTGATGCCGTTGAGCACGATGACGGCAAGGCCCGCTGCGGGACCGGATACTCCCACGGCACTGCCGGAGATGGGGGCGACGACGAGGCCGCCCAAGATGCCGGCGATCAAACCAGCGAGGGGGGGCGCACCGGACGCCAAGGCGATACCAAGGCAAAGGGGCAGTGCGACAAGAAAGACAACGAGTGATGCAGGAAGGTCCTGCTTAAGGTGCTTAAACATGAGGATGGGGTTGGAAAAGGAAACGGGCGGCAGGGTCATCCTGTCGCGGGGTTTGCGGGCACGCGGGCCCAACACTCACCCTTGTTCCGGAGGTTCCCAAATCTTGGCATCCACCAAGGCGCTCCATCCCGAACATGGCGGGATTTGGTGCAGCCGCTGACAGTCAGCCGACATCCTGTGGCGGTCGGCATGCAAGAATGCCTCGTACTCTGCCTGCTTGTCTTTCTTCTCTTCGGGCCCCTCTCGCTCCTCCTCCTGGCCCTCCTCAGACTCCTCGGACTCCACATCGAACACGCGCACCACTTCGTCCCCCTGCAAGGTCTGCATCGCTTCGGCGAACTCCATCGCCACGCAGACGCACAACAGCGCGCCGAAGAGCATCATGGCCATATGTCGGATTGCGTCCATGCGACCCCAAAGGAACTTCATTTCTTCATCATTGTTCATCAATCCGAGATGGGTTTCACCTCATTTTGCAAACCCACTACCCACATTGACAACATGGCCCCTCCTACCCTCCTCCGTTTGGTGCCCGCACACGATGAAGCTGTCGGCGACCTGTTGACCCAACGCGCCTTTCCCACTGGCGCCCTTTCCGACCTCAATCCCTTTCTGTTTCTGAACCACCATGGCCCCCAGACATACCCACCTGGCAATGCAGGACTTCCATTTGGTCCGCACCCGCACAAAGGCTTCGAAACCCTGACTTTTATCGAGGAGGGCCCTCTGGCCCACCGGGACTCCACGGGAGGCAGCCACGTCTCTGGACCCGGGGCTGTGCAATGGATGACCGCAGGCAGCGGCATCGTTCACGCTGAGGTCTCCCCGCCGGAATTCATGCGAGACGGAGGGCCTACCCACCTGCTTCAATTGTGGATGAACCTCCCCGCTGCGCTCAAGGGCGTTTCCCCTTCTTACCAGTCTTTGGAACCTGAAAACTTGGAGCGGATTCACGGCGCTGGTTGGTCATGGGAAATCATCAGCGGACAGGCGACAATAGAAGGCGACACTGCGCAAGGACCGGCATCCTCCGTGACCGGCCTGTTCACCTCACGCCTAAAGCTCGAAGCCGGAGCGTCTTTCTCGTGTGACATCCCAAAAGGGCGCACCCTGTTGCTTTACGCCGTCACGGGCACGGTGCACTTGGGAGACGCCGCACTCAAGCCCTTCATGACGCCGGTGTTTGACCGAAATGGCGGTGCGCTCTCGATCAAGGCAGAAACCAAAGCCACTTTGCTCCTGTGCCACGGCACCCCCATCGATGAACCCGTGGTCTCTTACGGCCCCTTTGTGATGAACACCGAAGAGGAAATCCGCACAGCGTTTGCCCAATATCGACGGGGCGAATTTGGCCACGTCGACTGAAGCCCACCGCCCAAACGCAAAAAGGCCCGCAGATGCGGGCCTTTTTTGCATTGTCCTCCGAGACGAATCAGAAGCGGTCGAGGTTCATCACCTTGTCCCAAGCAGCCACGAAATCGCGCACAAAACGCGCTTCGCCATCGCCTGAACCATACACCTCTGCGAGGGCACGCAGTTCGGTGTTCGAGCCGAAAATCAAATCGACACGTGTGCCGACCCAATTGGTCTCGCCCGTGCTGCGGTCTTTGCCTGCAAAGGCGTGCTCTCCGCTGTCGAGTGGGCTCCACTCGGTTTCGAGATCGAGCAGGTTGACGAAATAATCGTTGGTCAGGGCACCAGCGCGGTCCGTAAAGACGCCGTGCTTGGAGCCGTCCCAGTTGGCACCCATCGCCCGCATGCCACCCACGAGGGCGGTCATCTCAGGAGCGGTGAGGGTCATCAGCTGGGCCTTGTCCACCAGCATTTCTTCCGCGGTGACGTTGGCTTTGGCACCTGCGAAATAGTTCCGGAATCCGTCTGCCTGGGGCTCGAGGACTGCGAAGCTCTCGATGTCCGTCATCTCAGCCGTCGCATCGGCGCGCCCCGCTGTGAACGGAACGCTCACATCGTGGCCAGCGGCTTTGGCGGCAGCCTCAACGGCTGCACAGCCACCCAACACAATCATGTCTGCCAGGGACACCTTCTTGTCGCCGCTGGCGGCATTGAAGGCTGAGCGCACGCCGGAAAGGGCGTCGAGGACCTTGCCGAGCTGCACGGGGTTGTTGGACTCCCAGTATTTCTGAGGCGCGAGACAGATGCGGGCGCCGTTGGCACCACCGCGTTTGTCGCTCCCGCGGAACGTTGAGGCCGAAGCCCACGCAACAGAAGCGAGCTCAGCCACGGAACAGCCTGTCGCCATGATGTCGGCTTTGAGCTTGGCAGCATCAGCAGCATCGATGAGGGCATGGTCCACCGCAGGAATGGGATCCTGCCAAATCAGCACCTCTGAGGGCACCTCAGAACCGAGGTAGCGCTCGCGCGGGCCCATGTCGCGGTGGGTCAACTTGTACCACGCACGGGCAAAAGCGTCGGCGAACTCGTCAGGGTTCTCGTAGAAGCGTCGGGAAATCTTCTCGTATGCAGGGTCGAAACGCATACTGAGGTCGGTCGTGAGCATGGTGGGCTGATGGCGCTTGCCGTCGTGGTGCGCATCGGGCACCAAGTCTGCACCAGCACCGCCCTTGGGCACCCATTGGGTGGCTCCCGCGGGACTCTTGCTCATCTCCCAATCAAAACCGAAGAGGTTCTCGAAATAGTTGTTGCTCCACTTGGTGGGCGTCGACGTCCAAATGCCCTCCAAGCCACTGGTAATGGTATCAGGGCCGGCTCCGGTATTGAAGGTGTTCTTCCAACCTGTGCCTTGCTCGGCAATGGTGGCACCGGCGGGCTCTGCGCCCACATGCTCACCGGGATCGGCGGCACCGTGGGTCTTGCCGAAGGTGTGTCCACCTGCAATGAGCGCCACAGTCTCCTCGTCGTTCATGGCCATGCGACCAAACGTCTCACGGATGTCACGGGCAGCCGCGATGGGGTCTGGATTGCCATTGGGGCCTTCCGGATTGACGTAGATGAGGCCCATCTGCACTGCGGCGAGGGGATTCTCCAACTCGCGCTCACCCTTGTAGCGCTTGTCGTCCAGCCACTCGGCTTCGGAACCCCAGTAGACGTCCTCTTCTGGCTCCCATACATCCGCCCGGCCACCGGCAAATCCGAAGGTCTCGAAGCCCATGCTCTCCAGGGCAACGTTACCAGTGAGGATCATGAGGTCTGCCCAAGAAATCTTGTTGCCGTACTTCTGCTTGATGGGCCACAACAAACGTCGGGCCTTGTCGAGGTTGGTGTTGTCAGGCCAGCTGTTAAGCGGCGCGAAACGCAGCATTCCCGCTCCGGCTCCACCTCGCCCGTCGCTGATGCGATAGGTGCCGGCACTGTGCCAAGCCATGCGGATGAAGAAAGGACCGTAATGCCCCCAGTCGGCGGGCCACCACGCTTTGGAATCGGTCATCAAATCTGTGAGGTCCTGCTTCACCGCGGCGAGATCCAAGCTCTTGAACGCTTGGGCGTAATCGAAGTCCTCCCCCATGGGGTTCGACATGCTGGAGTGCATGCGCAGGATGCTAAGATTGAGCTGATTGGGCCACCAATCCGTGTTGCGGGTGCCTCCACCTGCGCCGTGGTTGAGTTCCCCATTCATGAAGGGGCACTTGGCCGCGTCTCCGTTCATATGGTCGTTCATCGTGTGAGTTGTGTTGCGAAATCAGAGGGAAGAGGGTTCAGCTGAACACGCCTCCGGGCCTACGAATTTAGGCCCTTCAGCGATATGACGGCATGTCATTTATCCCCTACAATTCACCAGTCATCCACCAAAACCCGAGGCATGAAAAAGCCCGGCTTTTGGCCGGGCTTCATTGCGGAGAGACAGGGATTCGAACCCTGGCAACGGTTTCCCGTTGACAGATTAGCAATCTGCTCCATTACCACTCTGGCACCTCTCCTATGGGCTCCATTTTGAATGAACGGCAAATTTACGGCAAACTCCACTTCCTTCTGCAAGTCGAATCACAGAAAAAGCATCGGGAGTGCGATTGAACCCATTCAAGTCAAACGCGAACAAATTATACGGACTGAGATGGACCAAACTTCATGGTTGGCCGCGGGTATTCGGTGTATATTATATACAGATAACCAAAAATCTGTGATGTCCTTTTCTTCTTATCCTTGCTCATGGCGCGCTACGGCTGTGTTGTGCACGCTGTTTTTGACCGGCCTTTTTCAGGCGTCTGCCCTGGATGCTCCCTTTGCCAATTCCAGCCAAAACCCTACCGTTGGTGCATGCAGTCTATTTGATGCTGGCCCCAATGAAACTTGGACTCATG
>JAKMCW010000027.1 GCA_022428205.1 Flavobacteriales bacterium | reverse complement strand
ATTCGTCACCGATGTAGGCGAGGACGATGTCGCGGGGGTTGTCGCTGGCGATGCTGTTCTTGTAGGCGCGGGCCACAACGGGCATCACATTGGTGAAGTTCATGGCCTCGACCGTGAATTCGGGGGCTTCGAGGTACACCTCGATTTCCATCGTGGTGCGCTCGCCATAGCAGAATCCGCCCGTGGCGTTGGTGCCACAAGGGATGCCGCCTTTGAGCAGCGCGTCCACCAGGAAGGTGCCCACGTCGAGCGGCCCTTCGGCGGTGAAGGTGACCTCCATATCGCTGTCTGCAGGCAACGTGCCGCTGAGCGGTGACACCTCGATCCAAGAGGGCAATCCTGCGATCTCGAAATAGCGCGATTCATTGCCCACGTTGGCAATCGTGGTGGTGATCATCAACCCATCTTCGGGTTGTCCCTCCCATGTGAGGAAGGCGTCGCCCCACTTGAGCGGGTTGCGGTCAATGCGCATCTCGAAGGTCAGGTCGGATGCCGTGGTGTTGCCGGCGGCATCGCGCAGTCCCGACTTGGGCAGCGTGAAGGTGACGAGCTGGTCCTCGTACTTGTACAAGGCGTCTTCGTTGAGCTCCAGGATGCACTCGTCGTGCAGGGAGTTCCAGCTCACTGAAGCCACGTCGCCGCTGGCGCCGAGGGTCGATTGCGGTTCTGCCTGCATGAGCGGGGCATCGGCGCTTTGGACGATGGAAGAGACTCCTGTGCTGCCCATGGCGTTCAGCCAATCCTTGGCGAAGAAGGACTGGGGCATGGCCAGCGAGGAGGGGTCGTTGTAGTAGAAGTATCCGTCCCACGCGGTGTAGGTGTATGCCTGGTCGGCCTCTACTGCATCGTCTCCTGCGCTGCGCGCTTCGAAGGGGGCGTGGACCACGAGGTTGTCGTAACCATACACCCCGTCGCGTTCGCGCTCCCGGAGGGTCTGCACAGGGACGGCCGTACTCCAGACCCGCAACTCGTCAAACTTGCCGGTGAAAGGCATGTCATAGCTCGTGGGTCCCGCATCGAATTTGCGCGCTCCGACAAACAAGCTGAGGGGGATCATCGAGCCGTGGCTGTACGCTGCATCGGAGTCTACGCCGTCTCCATTGAGATAGAGGTTGACAGCGCCGTTGTGGTGCCGTACCAGGGCAATGTGGTGCCACCGGTCCGTGAGGGCCGACGGTGTCCGCAAGGTGTCGTTGCCATTGGCCACGATCAGGTGTCCGGCTGCATCGGTCTCAAAAGACCAAGCGTTCCATGCTGTGTCAAAGCTTGGGTCCGCACTTCCGTTGACGCCGAGGATGGCTTCGTTTGGTCCTCCTGGCTTCATCCAGAATTCGAGTGTCGTGCTCCGCGATCCGACAGGCGTGAAGTTGATGCCTGTCAGCGACGGGACCATGTCGCCTGTATTGCCGGCAAAGTCGAGGGCCTGGGCGCCTGTGGTATTGAACCAGTTGGCTTCCATCTGTACGTCGCGACCTCGGGCTTCCTCTACGGGCACCCCACTGAGCTCATCGAGCGGGAGCCACACCTGCAATCCAAGCTCCTTGCCTGTCAACTGTAGGTTGGGCGTCATGGAGAGCTGGGTCTCCCGCTGCGAACTCCACATGCGGATGTCCTGAATTGGGAGCGGGAGGGGGGTCCCGGTGGCTTCACCGTTGCTCCATCCATTGCCCCAGGTGACCCGCTTGGAGGACAAGCCGGCAAAAGAAAGCGATCCCAGGGCAGGCAGCCCTGTTCCGTTGAGGTCCAAGGAGACGTCCACCGCACCGGCGTCAGCTGCGGGCTCGAAGGTCAGTTCGAAGGTGTTCCAGAAAGGGTTCCAATTGGTGCCTGCCTGCAGCGGAATGACCAGCGTGTCGGCATCGACGACGGCACCATTGGCGCGGTGCACGACCGCGAGGTGACCGGCATCGATCAGCTCGGCACTGAGGCTCGCCAAGGCTTGGTCGCCCTGCGTAAAGACGACACCGGAGGGCAAGCCCGTCGGCACACTTTCGCCACCTGCCCAGAGTTTCCAGGACATGGACCATCCTGCCGCATCCAGCGCAGGCCCTTGGGGTATGCCCAGGTATTCTCCGGCTGTGAACTGAAGGCCACCTGAATTCTCGATGTAGTTGGCGTTCATCGTGGTCATCATCCGCACCGAATCAGGATTCAGCGAAGCGGTGGGAGAGAAGGTCTCCATGGCCTCCGACCAACGTAGCGTCAGCTCATCGCCCGGACGGTAGAAACCATCGGCAGGCAGCGGGTTGCCGTAGAGCTCAGGCCGCACGAAATCAACGGTGCCTTCGATGACATTCGAGATTTCGTCCACGGCAAACTCGCTGGCGCATTGGGTAATGGCCCGCAGCTCAATCCCGCCTTCGT
>JAKMCW010000023.1 GCA_022428205.1 Flavobacteriales bacterium | reverse complement strand
TCTATCGCTGCAGAGCCCATACGCCGCAAACCACGGGTGCCCTTTGCAAATGATGTCAAGGCCTTCAAATAATCCGGCATCCGGGTGAAATCCCAATGGGGAAAGCCCGTGGCGATCAAAGCGTGTTTCAATTCGCCACAATCCGAACAGCGCATGGTGCGGCCATTGAGTGCCGCTCCGCCTCCTTTGGTGGCCGTAAAGCACTCGTCTCGGTTCGGATCATACACCACAGCCACGATGGGATCATCGCCATCCACCAAGGCAACCGACACGCAGTAGACGGGCAACCCGTGGATCAAATTGGTCGTGCCGTCCAGAGGGTCCACAACCCATCTAAACCGCGCATCGTCTTTTGCACCTTCCGTGCCTTCTTCAGCCAAAAAACCCGCCTCTGGCAACACGGTCTTAAGTCCTTGGACCAGTTGGGCCTCCGCATGTTTATCGACATGGCTCACCAACGAGTTCAACCCCTTGGTCTCAATCTCAGCGTGCTGAACACGCTGGGCAAGCAAATAGTGCCCAACAGGTTTTATGACTGCTTCTGCGCCAGCCAAAATCGCTGTGAGCTCTGGCCCATTCCCTTTCATGAACTCATGCGTTTCAACCACGTTTCTCGGTGCAAAAAGGCCAACAGCCCCAATCCAGAAAGGAAAATGACCACAGCGATGAGTTCCGCCTGCGTCATGACCATGCCCAGAAATTCCATGGGAGCATTGACCCTGATCTTCTCAATCCAAAAACGCTCCATGCCATTGAACATGAGGTAGACGGCAAACAAAGTACCGGGCACCCTCCAGCGCTTGCGCATGGACCACAGAAACGCAAAGACCATTGTGGCCATGATGGTCTCGTACAGCGAAGTAGGATAGACGCCCGGGTCGAGGTAAGTTCCAAAACCCTCGAAAATCGGCCAAGGATCGGCCTCTGTAATGCGCTTGCCCACATAGCCTGAAGGGCGGGGTCCCATAACCGCATTGACATTGTTTGGAAATGAATAACTCCAACACCAGTCCGGCGCCCATGACAGCCAATCGGGTTTGGGGTGCGGATTGGGAATGCCCCAGTCTCCATCACCACTGACCTGGCAACCAATTCGGCCGATGCCGTATGCCAACATCAAGCCAGGAGCAGTGGCGTCAGCGAGGTGAAGAAACCGGATGCCGTGGCGTCGCGCGTACACTGCAACCGCTACACCCCCCACAATCAATCCGCCATAAATGGTCAGGCCCCCAAGAAATCCTTGAAGGGAAGGGGCAGTAAAAAATGCCACCATCTCTTCAGGGTACTCGAGCAAGTGAAAAAACTTCGCCCCGAACACGCCGCCGACTGCAGCCACGAGGGTAATTGTGCCCGTGCGCTCCCAAGGATGAATGGTCACCGCCTCTTGCTTGGGCTGATCCAGGCGTTGCCCCATGTCTTCACGGTACCGCAAATACCCCATGAGCGCGGCAGCCAGCACCCCCACCAAAGGGTAACCTTCGCCACTAAAAAGGTGTTGTTGAGGTGGGCCCGCTGCACTGAACAATGTCCCCGCGTTCCAAAGAAGCCAAGACACCTTCCAACCGAGCAACAGTCCGAGAAAAGCACTCGACAGCCAAGCCAAAGGACCGGCTCCCTTGCCCACCCATTGCTGCTTTTCTTCAGGCGCTAAGTCACCATCCGCTTCTTTGCGCTGCAGCTCCTTCTTCAACAAAGAACTCGCCGCCACGAAGGCCAGCGCGACCATCAATCCAAAGGTGTTGACCAACTTGAAGGCTGGAATATCCCAGCCTAAGAGGTCTCGCAGGAGGAAGTAAAGATTGGGATACACAGTGGTGGTTTGGCCGTCAAGTTAACGACTCCGTCAACTGGGCATGCACCCGACCTTCGGACAGGGCACCCAAGGTAACCGGCACGATGCTGCCCGGCGCCAAATCAGCCGAATCGGGGACGGCAACCCGCACGTATTCTGGTGTGTATCCAAGGCGACTGCCTTTTCCGTCCTCTACCTCCGCCTCAAGAAGCACAGGACGCACGAGCCCCTTGAACTGAGCAGCATGTGCCCATTGCTTTTTGAGGCTCATTTGTCGGAGCACCTTGTTGCGGGATTTGCGCACATGAACCGGCACGACATCGTTCATGCGCAAGGCCGTCGTCTTGGCCCGCTCGCTGTAAGTGAAGACGTGAAAATATGCGGCGGGCATATCCTCCAAGAAAGAGAGGGTCTCCTTAAATTCTGCTTCACCTTCTCCTGGGAAGCCTACTATGACATCGATGCCGATGGCGGCAAAGGGCATGCGCTCCACAATGTGTGCCATGCGGTCACGGTATAGGTCGGTGCGGTAGCGCCTGCGCATGGCCGAGAGCACTGCATCACTTCCGCTCTGTAGCGGGACATGAAAGTGAGGTTGAAAACGCTCTGACGCGGCCACAAAGTCAATGATCTCCTCAGAAAGTAGATTGGGCTCGATGGAACTGATCCTGTACCGCGCCACCGATTGCAACGCTGCATCGTCCTCCAATGCCCGGCACAGGCCTAGAAAATTCTCGCCTTGAGCCTTGCCAAAATCTCCAATGTTTACGCCCGTCAAAACAATTTCACGGGCACCCGCCTCCGCTGCCTTTCGCGCTTCGGCCAAAGTGGTTTCGATGTCTGCGCTGCGCGAACGGCCCCGCGCGAGCGGAATGGTGCAGAATGCACAGAAATAATCGCACCCATCCTGCACCTTCAAGAAACTGCGCGTCCTGTCGCCAGCACTCACCGCAGGGTGAAATGCGGTCACTTCTCGAATCTCACCACGGTGGACCACACCGCGGCCCAAGGTCTCCGACTCTGATTTCACGGCATCTTGCTCCGCGATATATCGGGGCAGGTTGAATTTCTCCTGCGCACCCAACACAAGGTCGACCCCAGGAATTTCAGCAATCTCCGCCGGCTTCAACTGGGCATAACAACCGATGACCACCACGGTCGATTCAGGATTGGCAGATTTGGCCCGCCGCACAATGTTGCGGCATTTGGCATCTGCGTGGTCCGTCACACTGCATGTGTTGACCACCACCACATCTGGCCGATCGTCCATGGCCACACGTGCATACCCGGCTTCCAGAAGTTGCTGCGCCAAGGCGCTGCTTTCGGAAAAGTTCAGCTTGCAGCCTAGCGTTTCAAATGCGACCCGGCCATGGTTTGCCATGCCCGCAAAATTACGTGCAACTTCTGCGAAGGGAGCGCTGTTTGTACACCGAGGTCGAGACTTCAGCCGCTCGTCCCATAACTTGCGAAACTGCAAAACCCCAAGGATGAACCTTAACCACCTTTCCCTCGTGGCTGTGCTGCTCTTCAGCAGTGCATTCGTTTCAGCCCAAACCTTTGACATCAGCACGCCATTGCTCGGTGACACTTTCAACAGTGGCGGCCCCATTGGCTTTATCGATGTTGACAATGACGGTTTGGACGACATCGTGCTCTTCGACCAAGGCGACGACGTCAACATCTTGTACCAAACTGCTACCGGTTTCAACCCTGTGCATTACGGTCAAATCAGCACCGCCAACCAGTGGGGTGCGTGCATTGGCGACATGGACAACGATGGAATCAAGGACATTTTTGCGGGCGGCAGCTATGATGGCGTGCACCTCATGCGCATCGGGACGGGCGGGGATTTCCAGCTGGATGACCTCGACAATGGACAGATGTTCATGCAGGCGTGCAACATGGCAGACCTCGACAACGATGGCGTCCTCGACGCATTTGGTTGCCATGACGATGCATTGAGCCGCATGTGGAAAGGTGATGAAGCGGGGCTCCCGTTGAATGACGCCGCACTCATGCCCTTGACCAGCTATGACTTCAGTGACTATCCCAGCACAGATCACAGCGGCAACTACGGCACGGTATTCTCTGACTTTGACAGTGACGGAGACGTAGACCTGTTCATCGCCAAGTGCCGCCAGTTCGTGAGTGACCCGCAGGACCCCCGCCGTATCAACCAACTCTGGGTCAACGACGGACAAGGAGGGTGGACCGAAGAAGCCGCTGAGCGCGGCTTGGTGTTCTTTGAGCAAAGCTGGACAGCTGACTTTGGGGACATTGACAACGATGGTGACATGGACATCGCGGTGACCAACCACAGCACCAACATGTACCTCCTTGAAAATGACGGGAACGGTTACTACACAGACATCACCGAAGGCAGTGGCATGGACGTCAGTGGCTTCTTCTTGCAAAGCAAGTTTGAGGACTTTGACAACGACGGATACCTCGACTTTGTGACCTCCGGCGACAACAGCTCCAATTACTACTTCAAAGGCAACGGGGACGGCACATTTGAACAGCTCAGTTTCCCCTTTACATACGGAGATGCCATGTTGAGTTTTGCGACCGGCGATTTCGGACGCGATGGTCAAATGGACCTTGTGGCGAGCTACGGCAGCGTCTACGTGAGCCCAGACAACAACAACCCTGACCAACTTTACATCAACCAAGGCAGCGACAACCACTGGGTGTGCTTCGACATCCAAGGCATCGAATCCAACAGTGACGCCGTTGGTGCTCAGGTAGCCTTGTATGGCCCATGGGGCATTCAGCTCCGCGACGTTCGCGCTGGAGAGAGCTACGGCATTACCTGTACATCGCATCCCCACTTCGGATTGGGTACCGCCGACTACATCGACAGCGCTGTGGTGCACTTCCCCAGCGGTTTTACAGTGACCCTGACGGACCCCGCCATCGACACTTACCACAACGTCATCGAAGCCCCTTGTCAAATTGACGCGTTCGACTTGACCCTGGAAGGTGCTACCGTGTTGTGCCCGGGAGAGACTTCCATGCTGACAGCCCCAGCGGGGTACGACAGCTATGTTTGGAGCAACGGTTCCGAGGGCACGACAATCACTGTGGGAGAAACCGGCAACTACACGGTCCTCGTATACGATGAGCAAGGCTGCGCGGGCATTTCAAACGCTACTGCCATCGAAGTATACGCCCCTGAAGTGCCTTCCATCACCATCGATGGCAACCTCAAGTTGTGCGAGGGAGAAAGCGTCACCCTCATCTCGAGTTTGGCACCGGGGTACACTTGGACCACAGGCTCCTCAGACCAGGCCATTCAGGTCACTGAGCCCGGCACGTATTCTGTATCCGTGGATGGTGATTGCGCGAACCCCACAGCTTCAGAGTCCATCTCTGTTGAAGTGTATGGCGTGCCCGATACCCCAACCGTGGAAGACAGCAGCATCCCTTCTCCATCCAGCACCACATTGTCGTTTGACGGAGAATCCTTGCACTGGTTCGACAGCGAAACCGCTGAGACCCCAGTCTTCGTGGGCAACACCTTCGAAACCCCCGTGCTCAGCGAAAGCACCACCTACTGGGTGGAAGACGTCCTCAATCATGGCTTGGTCACGGCGATGGGCGGATCCAGTGCCCAAGATGACGGACAGTATCACAACAACGACAACTACTGGTTGCTGTTCGACGCTTACCAAGACATCATCATCGAGTCTGTCAAAGTGTTCGCCAATGGGGAAGGGGACCGGACCATCGCCGCCATTGACAACAACGGAAATGTCCTCGATCAAGTGACCGTCAACATCCCCGATGGCGAAAGCGTGGTGGAGCTTGGTCTTGCAGTTCCCGCCGGAAACGGACACGGTCTCCGCAGCTTTGACAACAACCCTCAACTCTGGCGCGACGGACAAGGCAGCGATCTGGCGTACCCGTTTGAAATCGGCGATCTCGCTACCATTACAGCGAGCAGCGTCAGCAACCCAAACAACGCGACGAATTACTACTACTTCTTCTACGACTGGAGCGTTGCCACACAGGGCGTTGCTTGCGCATCTGACCGTGTGCCCGTGACAGTAACCGTAGAAGTTTCGGGCATCGATGATCTCACCGTGTTGAACGGAAGCCTCTCCTTGCAACCCAACCCTTCCAATGGTGTCTTCAGCCTCAATTGGAGCGGTGCCGGTTTCGGCGCAGTTCAATGCGATGTGTTGGACATGTCAGGGCGCATCATCTACAGCCAACAGGCCAATGGCGCTGCCGAACTCGGCACCCTTGACTTGACGTCACTGCCGCGCGGCGTGCACATCTTGAAGTTGAGCAGCGCACAGGGCAGTGCTACCGCACGCATCGTCCTCCGCTAAACCCACGAACGTTCATGGACCCCGCCCGGTTTTCGGGCGGGGTCTTTTTTATCATTGGATATGCGTCGAGCCACCTTTCTCTTTTTGTTGGCCTTGCTCTTTGCCGGTTCAAGCGCCGTTCTGCAGCTTGGCGCATTCGCACCCAAGACCGTCATCGATGTGCATCAAGGGCTGGACATTCACTGGCGCAGTGCATCCAACGGAGAATTACCGGACACTGTCAACGCCTTATTTGCTGGATCGGGAAAGTGTGCGGGTTGCCATGGCGAAGACCCCAACGATCTGGCTTCCATTCCTGGGCAAACTTTCCCCATGGAGCCCATGCCCGAAGGCCAAGACGTCAACGTGGTCGACGACTGGCGCAGTTCCATCATGGCCAACAGCACCAAAGATCCCTTTTGGCGCGCCAAAGTGAGGCACGAGGTCTTGACCAATCCCAGCCATGCCGCAGGGCTCGAAGACAAGTGCACGAGTTGCCACGCACCCGTCGGGCACTTCTCCGCCCACCACGATGGCGCGGAATATTACTCCTTGTTGGAAGCGCTTTCTGACTCCATGGCTTTGGACGGCGTCAACTGTTCAATCTGCCACCAGCAAGATGCAGACGGCATTGGCACGCGCTTCAGCGGAGAAATGACCTTTGTTGAGGACACCATCTATGGACAATACGGGGGTGGCAAGGACGAATACCCCGTCCAGTCTCAGAACATGCAGAATTTCATCGGGTTCTACCCCGAGTTCGGGGCGCACATGTCTCAATCCGAATCGTGCGCTGCGTGCCACAGCCTCATCACTGAAAGTGTGGACCTCGAAGGCGAATACACCGACTCTACCGTCATCGAACAGGCCACCTACCACGAATGGCTGAACTCCATCTATGCTGAGGGGCCTGACGCCGTCGAATGCCAAGGATGCCATGTGCCCCGACTTGACGAGCCAGTCACCATTGCCGCAGGCTATGCCTGGTTGCAGCCCCGCATGAATTATGGTTTGCACTATTTCGTTGGCGGCAATACGCACATGCTCCGCATGCTCCGGGACAACGTTGACTCACTGGGCTTGACCGCTACGGAAGCCCAGTTCGACAGCACCATCGAACGGTCGCTTGACATGTTGCAGAACCAAACCCTCGAGGTCAACATGGACCTTACCGATGTTGCTTTCGAAGTAGAACTCCTGAACCTCGCAGGACACAAGTATCCTTCGGGATATCCTGCACGTCGTTCTTGGATCGAGTTGACCATGGTGGCCGATGGTGATACAGCATTTCACTCTGGAGCTTGGGACCCTAGCACAGGCAGCATCGAAGGCCAATTGGACGTTGCATGGGAGCCCCATCACGATATCATCACCGACGACGGACAAGTCCAGATTTATGAACTCGTATTGGGCGATGTCAATGGAGACCCCACCACGTTGTTAGAACGCGCCTATGCTCACCTCAAAGACAACCGCCTTACGCCGCAAGGGTTCGTGACCAACCACCCCGTTGGTGACACCACTGCCGTCTATGGTGATGCCGCATTCGACACCAACTTCAACCTCTCCGCCGATGGCACGGAAGGCACTGGCGCAGACAAGGTCTACTATCAAATCCCTGAATCGCTCTTCGGACAGAACATAGAGGTCACCTGCAAAGTGTGGTACCAAAGCATGCCACCAAAATGGGTTGCCCCCATGCTCGAGCTTGAAGGGGACAGCTTAATCGATGGGTTTAGGCAATTGTACACTGAATTCATACCAACTCCCGAATTGGTGGGGTATGCATCCATGACGGCAGACCTAACCAGCGTCTTGGAAACACCGGAGCGTGACCTCGAACTCACAGCGGGTCCGAACCCCACGCGCAATGGTCAGGTCCTTGTACAATCACCCACGGGCACCATCGGCAATTGGGTCCTTTACGACGCCGCAGGACGCCGCGTCCAAAACGGAGAGACAAGTGCCTCCCGCCTGACATTGAAACTGCCCGCTTCAGGACAATACGTGCTGAAGAGCAATGTCGGCAGCATTCGCCTGATCCGACAATAACCACAAAAGGGGAGGGTCAGTTGAATTCAACGCTGACCGGACAATGGTCAGAACCCAAAACGTCACTGTGGATCTCGCATGGCCCACATCGGTTCAGGGCCTCTGTTGAAGCCAAAAAGTAGTCCAACCGCCAGCCCACATTCTTCTCCCGTGCGCCGCCGCGGTAGCTCCACCAAGAATACTGAACCCGGTCTGGGTTCTGAGCGCGCCAGACATCGGTAAAGCCCGCTTCGAGCAAATGGGTCATGCCATCAATCTCATCCTGGGTATAGCCCGGCGTCTTGTTGTAATTCGCCTTAGGCCTTGCCAAGTCGATCTCCTGGTGTGCCACATTGAGGTCACCGCAACACAGCGTGGGCTTTTCGCCCGCCAGGTCAGCGAGGTATTTTCTAAATGCCACATCCCATTCCTTGCGGAAAGGCAGCCGTTTTAGCCCTGAAGAACTGTTGGGCGTGTAGACCGTTACGAAGTGAAAGTCACCGAAGTCAGCAGCCGTCACGCGGCCCTCGTCGTCCATGCCTTCAACGCCAATTCCATGCGTGACGGACAGCGGCGCTTTCTTGGACAAAATGGCCGTTCCTGAATACCCCTTTTTTACAGCGCTAGAAGTGTGCACGTGCCAATCGGCCCCGAGGTCAAACAACGCTTCCCTCACCTGATCGTCTTGGGCCTTGGTCTCCTGCAATCCAATGACATCGAAGCCACTGTTGTTGAGCCAATCCACAAAATCCTTCTTTACCACGGCCCGGACACCGTTGACATTCCATGAAGCCAATTTCATGGGTGCAATCTCGCAAAGGCCAACCGGATTTAAGCCATCCCGTCTGGCCGCGCCCAACCTCGCGCCACCAATTGGGTCACAAGGGGCGCAACGTCCTCAGATTGGAACAGAACACGCCGCACTTGAAGCATGTCCATAAAGTGGGCTCCTTCAGTATCCAGACCCGCACTGTGGTCCATGCGGACCAGGTGATTAAAGTCCTCGGTAAGTCCCACATCCAAGAGCCGGAATTCTCGCTTTACAGGCTCATAGCCCACAATCAAACGGCGACCATCCACCTCTGCCAATTCAAAGAAGTGCGGCACAGTGAGGAACTCCAACTGCCATGGCGCCATGTATCCCAATGAGAAGTAGGGGTAATAACGCTCTTCAAAGGGGATCCCTGTGCCGGAAAGGGCCTCCCGTAAATCCCTCATAGCACTCCGAACGCGGGCACCGGTGGTCTCCTCGGGGTTGAACCGTTTGTACGCTCCCCATCGCTTGGTGGGGGTGTAATACTCGAAGTCGCCCAATTCCAATTTGTAGTCAAAATCGGAGGGCAAATCCAGAACATACCCTGGATAGTACCATTTGAAACCAGCCGACTTCCCGAACTCAATCTCCTTGAGCATGGTGTAAATCCCCAGCCCATACTGCCTATAGTCCGGATGCTGCAAACCAATGAGGCTCGCCATAGACTGTTCCCCCATGTCGAAGTAACTCACCGCCACCAGACGGTCGCCATCATAGACGCAAATCTCACGTGTATCGAACACCGTCCGGTGAAAACCACTCGTGAGGTACTCATTAAGGGTGGGATGAATGAAGCCTTTGAAGCGGTCTTTGTGCAAGGCGTACAATGCTTCCTTCTCAGCGTCTGGTTTGGCTTTGCCAATGCTCACAGAAAAAGCCCGGTCACAACGCGCCTTGCGCTTGCGCTGGCTCTTCTTGAATTCAAAACGCTCGAGGTTGGTCCGGATATTCACCACACCATAGATGCCCGATTCAATGCACAACAAATCCACCTTGTACAGCATAACGCTGCCCCTAAACCAACCAGAGGCGAGGTATTGGTCATACCTGCGCGGTGCGAGCTTGCGGGGGAAATGAGTCTGTACGAGCACGGCCTTGCAAGATAGCCCAGAAGACCCGAGCGAAAAGGGGCAGGGCCTTTAGAGCCTTCTTGAAATCCAACGGGCCAACGCAGACTTGGCGGGGCCAAAAGGAGGGTAGGACAGGGGGACTGCGGTAAAGCGCAAACGCTTGGACAAAACACTGCGCTTGTTGGAAAAGGCGTCAAAGGCCGCTTTGCCGTTTGAACGGCCCAATCCACTGGCCTGCACCCCTCCGAACGGCAAGTCAGGATTGGCAATCTGCACCACCGTTTCTCCTATGCCCACAGTACCCGAACGGGTGCTTTCCATCCAATACCTGCGCCGTTTACGGTCGCCAGAAAAGATGTACATGGACAGGGGCTGGTCCTTGATGTCCGCAATAAGCCTTGGCACTTCAGCGGGGTCCCGCCAGGTCATCACAGGCAGCAACGGGCCGAAAACTTCTTCTTGCATGACCCGCATGTCTGGCTTGACGTCGGCCAGGATCGTCGGTTCCATGAAGCGCTGCTCACGGTCATATCGGCCACCATGCAACACCTTCGCACCCCGCTGTACGGCATCGTCGAGGGTCTCCTTGAGGCGCACAAACTGCGCATCATTGACGATGCGGCCATATTCAGGCGAGGATGAAACCTCTGCGGTGAAGCACTGCTCCCAGCGCGCCGCCAAAGCCGACACCATGGCGTCCAACACACCCTCCTCAACCAATAAATAATCCGGGGCAATGCACACCTGCCCTGCATTGAGCGCCTTTCCCCAAGCCACCCTTCTTGCCACCTTGGACAAAGGGGCCGTGCTGTCGATGATGGCGGGACTCTTGCCGCCCATCTCCAAAGTCAAAGGGGTCAAATGTGCTGCTGCAGCCCGCATGATCTTGCGGCCTGTCTCCGTGCCGCCCGTGAAAAAGATGTGGTCGAAGGGCATCGCTGTCAACGCCGCTGAATCCTCAGCGCCACCCAGCACCACTTGCACAACATCCTGAGGCAGACATGACATCAGCCATTCAGCCATCACCTTGGAAGTCGCAGGGGTATGTTCCGGCGGCTTGACCACCACGCGATTGCCGGCAGCCAATGCGGCAATCACCGGCTTAATGGTGAGCAATAAGGGGAAGTTCCAAGGCGCAATGACGAGGACGACCCCTTTGGGTTGGGGCACAATTTCGGAGCGGGTCCCCACCAGCTGAAGGGGGGTGTTGCGCCGTTCGGGCCGCATCCAATCACCCAAATGCTTGCGGATGTACTGAATCTCCTTTCGAATCGGAAAGTATTCGGTCAACCGCGCCTCGGATTCAGACTTACCGAGGTCTTGATACAAAGCGTCGAGAAGGCGTTGTTCATGCGCCCGCAAACCATCTAGCATATCCGTCAACAACACCCTCCGCTCTTTGTAAGTCGGGATGGGGCGGCCTCGGTGGGCGGATTGCAATGCCGCGAAGACACCTTCCAGGGGCGTGCTCATTCTTTGAGCAATTCCTTAATGCTGCCAACGCTGCCCATCATGCCGCTCGCTTCGTAGGGCATAAACACGACGCGAGACTTGTCATTGGAAGTGTCCATCATCTTTTCGAGCGCCTCTACATAGCGCACAGCGATCAAGTACTGGGTAGGGTCGGCCTTGGTCTTGGAAACAGCCTCCGCGATCTTCCGAATGGCCTCGGCTTCCGCTTCTGCGACCTTCAAGCGGGCATTGGCTCGGCCTTCCGCTTCCAAAATGGTCGCTTGCCGCTCACCTTCGGCCTGGTTGATGTCGGCACCTTTGCGGCCTTCTGCTTCCAATATGGCTGCTGTCTTGGTGCCTTCCGCTTCGATGATTTGGGCCCTTCGGCTGCGCTCAGCCCGCATCTGCTTCTCCATGGCCTCCTTGATGTCCTGGGGAGGGTTGATGTCCTGCAACTCCACCCGGTTCACCTTGACTCCCCATTTGTTGGTGGCCTCATCGAGGATGGCCCGCAGTTTGGTGTTGATGGTGTCGCGGCTCGAGAGACACTCATCCAAGTCCAGTTCACCTAGCACATTACGCAGGGTGGTTTGAGTCAGCTTCTCAATCGCATTGGGGAGATTGTTGATCTCATAAACACTCTTCACAGGGTCGACAATCTGAAAATAAATCAGGGCATTGATCTCCGTCACAACGTTATCTCGGGTGATGACGCTCTGGCGCGGGAAATCAAACACCGTTTCCCTCAAATCAATCCGCTCCAGCATCTTGTAGGCCACCACACGCTCGCCCAAGGCATTCTCAGAGGCATAGCGCCAGACACTGGCACGTGGACGGTCCACAAAGGGGATCAGGATATTGATGCCCGCCGTCATGGTGGTGCGATAACGTCCAAGACGTTCTATAACGAGCGCCTCGCTTTGCTTCACGATGCGCAATCCTCTGACCACCACTACGGTCGACAGGATGAGCAGTGCAATAGAGATAAAGGAATAGCCTTCCATGGTTTTTAAGGTTGGGTTTAAAGCAAAGGTTCTACAATCAACACATTGGAATCTACTGCCACTACGCGCAGTTCAGAACCCACTGGATAGGCAGCAGGATCATTGGTTGAGGCCGCCCCCTCAGGCCGCGTCCCCTTCCAATCCCGTGGGAATTCAATCAACCAATCGTCGCCGTCAATTCGCCCCCGTCCTCGTCCAGTGTGGACATCAAAGGCCGCCGTGACCCGCACATTCCGACCGGGCAGGGCATCTACGCCTGTGGCCACTGAATCGCCGCTGAACCAGGTGCGCATGGCCAAAGGACGCAGAAAAAACAAAGACAGCACCGCGCCTGCAGATGCCGCCACGAATTGATATTCCCACCAATCTGTAACCAGACTGGCCAAGCCTCCAGCCAACGCTCCGAGCGCCAGCGAGCCGAGCACAAGACCAGGAGCAAATGCCTCACCAATCAGCAGAAGCAAGAACGCCATGGTCCACCAATGCCATTGTTCCATCATGCCCCCAAAATAGACCACAAGGACGCAAGTCGCTAAGCCCTGTATGAAGGCCTGCATCTCATCCACTTACAACGGGGGGTTACTTGATCCAGCGGTACAGGTAGCCGGCTTCGTCCTGCCCCAACACGAGGACCGGAGACCAACTGTCCATGACCAAGATCTCAGAGGAGCGCACAGCGCGTTCCTCCATGATTTGTCTGCCAGAGAGGTCAAAAATGGACAGCGTAAGCGCACCTTCTGGCCCGTTGAATACAAGCCCGCCATGGTGACGGGAACAGGCCCAGCTTGCCGTCTCCATGTCAAGGGGCACCGCCGCCAAGGGGTTGGACACCAACTCCACTGCACCCAAGTCAATACAGCCATTGGCATCTTCGACGTACCAGCCGAGGTTTAAGGGAGCCATCACCCAGCCCGCAGTGTCCAAAGGAGCGGTCCAGGTCCAAGAATACGGGGGTGTACCGCCTGAAGCATCGGTGCTGATTTGCACAGAGTCAGTCACGCCGAGGTAATCAATGGCGACTGCACCAACCAAGGTGTCCAAGCTCAACAGCACCAATGAGTCCGCATGCGTGCACCCCAAAGAGTCTGACACCGTAAATGCATGTATACCTGCAGGCAACGCAGTGAAGTCCGCACCACCATAATCAACAGACAAGGTGCCTGTTCCACCACCTGGCGTAATCACAGCCTGCCCCAATTCCCCGGCACATGGCGGATGGGTCAATTCTATATCCGCAAAAAGGGCAGGAGGGTACGTGACCGTGAATGACGTGTCAATGGAGCAATCCTCAGTCACTTGCATCACCACGTCGAACGTTCCCATTCCGAATGGCACACTCTCAATTTGAGAAGAAAACGCAAGGCCATTCACGGTCACAGGATGCGGTTCCGGAAAATCCCATGAAAGCAGAGCGGAGTGTCCATGACAGGACGGTGGAACCATGTCCAACGTGAATTCAGGTTCAGGCGCAGGCGTCCACGACACGGTTTGGCTCCAGCTATACGCACCGCCCCACCAACTGGCTTCCAAGGTCCACTCACCGTCGCTGTCGGCGGTCACCAATGCAGAAGTCACGGGGGCGCCATTCCAAGTCATCTCAACTTCATCCGGATCAAAAGGCGCCAGCCATGCCGCATTGGACCATGGACAGGGCACATCCACAGGCTCAAGCACACTGTTCGTGAAGCCCTCGACGATGGTCAAGGCAGTGTCGGCCATGACATCAAAAAGCACCTCACGCTCTCCGGTCGGCCAAAAGACCTCAATGGAATCTACTTGATCCACATTGGCCAGTCCGAAAAACCGCTTGTAAGTGTGCTGCGTCATGTAATCACAGCCCGCATCGACCTGTTGCATTTGGGTCAGACCGTCGGCGTGCACTTTGATCACAGATCCCACAGCCCTTGTATTGGAAACCGTACCTATGAGGCTGATGGTCATGCGGGCATTGCCCTCTGAATTGGTGTTGTGCAAGACCTGCGCCAAGCTTGAATTGCCGTGGCCAATGATGTCAGGAGAACGGTCATTGTCCAGGTCAATGCGCCCGAGACAATACAGCTGGAATTGTTCGTTGGGCCAATTTTCTGTAGCGTCCTCAAACTCAAGTCCAGTGCCGAGGTTCATGTACAGATGATTGTCGTAGGGATTGGAATTGGGGAATCTGTACGTAGCGACCATCAAATCGTCCCAGCGGTCGCCATCTACATCGATGGCACACGCGCCCCAACTGTATTGCATACTCGCGACGCCAGCAGACACTGCTATGTCTTCGTAAATCCCATCGTTGTTGCGCAAAAACGCATTGGGGTTATTCTCAATGTTGGTCACATACTGATCCCAATCGCCATCGTTGTCTGGGTCAAACAGCGTCGCTGACATCGCTTCGATGCCAATGTCAGCGCCGACATCCT
>JAKMCW010000009.1 GCA_022428205.1 Flavobacteriales bacterium | reverse complement strand
TTGCCCCCTTTGGATACGGACATGGTATTGTTGTCCGCTGACCTGGGCGGGGGGACATGTGTGGCAGCAGTGCGCGCTGCGGGCCAACATCAATTGGATGTGCGGGTGGTTCCAGGCGATTTTCGCTTGGCTTTGGGGGGCGCGCGGAAGGAAGGTGCTCCAACTGCGAAACTCGCTTGGGGCATGGATGGCTTGGGGCGCAGTGATCGGCGCCGTGCCAAGCGCCGCCTCGACATGGCGTGGTCGCTGGTAGTGCTCACGCTTGGGCCGGGGCGTGGCCGCCATGCCGACCGATTTGCCCGCCGCTATGCTTGGGAGGTCTTAAGCGGGAAGAAGACATGGATTGGCTTCCACATGGGGTGGGATGAGGCAGACCGATTGCCGTCACTTCCCGAGGCCATCTTTTATGCAGGAACAGGGGATAAGGCTTTGACTCCGAGGGAGGCACGCCGTTTGGATTTGCGGCACGCGGCTGATTTCGGGTGGATGGGAGATTTGGAACTGTTGATGAACTTGAGGATGGATTGAGCACGGGGTGGGTTTTCGGGTACATGTGGTGCGTACCTTTGGGCCTGTACAACGACCCCCTCCGGGCAATACATCCATGGAGATTCTTTTACCGAAAATGGGCGAAAGCGTGGCTGAGGCAACCATCATACGATGGGCTGTCGAAGAAGGCCAACGCGTCGCAGCAGATGAACCGCTCATCGAGATTGCAACCGACAAGGTTGACTCTGAAGTGCCCGCGCCCGAGGATGGCGTGCTTGTGAAGCAGTTGGTCGCGGAAGGAGATGTTGTGCAAGTGGGGCAACCCATCGCTGAGTTCTCCGTCGAAGGAGAGGTGGCCACAGTCGCCGCTCCAGCGCCTGCTCAGAACACAGTTTCCGAAACACCTGAAGTTGCAGCAGCCACTCCCGTGGCCGTGACGCCTGACGTGGTGGAAACGTTGGAAGCCCCCCTTGTATCATCCAATGGTGCGGCATCGGCTGTTGGCCGGCCAGCCCGCATGAGTGGGGGGCGGTTTTACAGTCCACTGGTCAGGAGCATAGCAGAAAAAGAAGGCATCGGACAATCCGAACTGGACCAAATCAAGGGCACTGGTAAGGATGGTCGGGTCACTAAGAGGGACATGCTGGCCCACCTCGAAGGGCGGGCTCACCATGCTGTGGCTGCTCCAGCACCGGCACAGGCTCCTGCTCCGACGTCTGCTCCGTCACCTGCACCTGCACCCAAGTCGGCACCTGTTGTCTCCATGAATGGAGAGGACGAGATTGTGGAGATGGACCGGATGCGGAAGTTGATTGCCGACCACATGGTGCGCAGCGTGCAAACCAGTCCGCATGTGACCTCTTTCGTGGAGGCCGATGTCACGCGCATCGTCGATTGGCGTCAGCGCAACAAAAAGGAGTTCCAGCAGAAGACGGGAGAGAAGTTGACCTTTACACCCTTCTTTATAGAAGCGGTGGCCAAGGCGCTCCGAGACTTTCCCGGAGTCAATGCTTCCGTAGATGGTGACAAGATCATCCTCAAAAAAGGCATCCACGTGGGTATGGCGGCGGCGACACCCGAGGGCAACCTCATTGTTCCGGTGATCCGCAACGCGGACCGCTACAACTTGAACGGATTGGCGACCATCGTCAATGATCTCGCAAACCGGGCAAGAACTGGTGCCTTGAAGCCGGATGAAATCAGCGGAGGGACATATACAGTATCCAACGTGGGCACTTTTGGCAATGTCTTTGGCACCCCCATCATCAACCAGCCTCAAGTGGGTATCCTGGCATTGGGGGCCATTCGCAAAAAACCTGCCGTGGTCGAGACCGATGAAGGCGATGTCATCGCGATTCGGCACATGATGTTCCTGTCGCACAGCTATGACCACCGTGTGGTCGATGGACAGTTGGGTGGCAGTTTTGTCCGCCGTGTGGCCGACTACCTCGAGGCGTTCGACGCCCAGCGCAGTCCGGCCTGAGGATAACTTGTGGATTTGTAGGATTTTTCGGCCTAAATGACCGGAGAGGGTTTACCCTTTAATCCGATTGCAGCGATTATTTTGCGCTGAACATGATGCCTCGCTTTCTTCTTTCCGCCTTTGGGCTGATGGTGCTTTTGTCCGTTGAAGGGCAGATGGTACTCGATTCAAATTGGCCAGTGAGCGAAGCCCTGTTTGGAGGAGATGTGCACGCTGAGGGAGGCGTGGAGTTGAACGTCGCCCAGACGTACACCGAAGCCAACAGGCTCATCATCGAGAAGAACTGGACTGAGGCTGCAGAGCTGATGGCCGCGTTGTCAGAGAGCGCTCCAGAAAACCGCAACTTTGCATACAAATGGGCG
Source organism: Flavobacteriales bacterium (assembly GCA_022428205.1). Classification (GTDB taxonomy): domain Bacteria; phylum Bacteroidota; class Bacteroidia; order Flavobacteriales_D; family Sanyastnellaceae; genus UBA8752. Next base: position 15,685 of record JAKMCW010000009.1, on the reverse strand, counting down.
CTGTGTCTTCGCGCCATTCCAGGTCGCTTGGAAGAGGCGGTTCCTTTGGTGCACTTGGCGATGGATGGCCCATTCAGCAACCGGTACAACGCGTTTGACATTCGTGAAGAAACCCCGCCTGTGGAAGCCCTCGAATTGGGCTTGGAGGTGTTGCAGCATTCCTATCATTTCGCGGAAGCTAAAGCGGTGGCAGAGCGCATGCTGGAGCAGTTCTCGAGGCGCGACTTTCGCTACAAGCGCGCCCTGAGCGCAATGGCAGAGTGCGACTTTGCCATGGAGTGTGTCAAGTCTCCCGTAGACATGGAGATCAACCCCGTGCAGGCGCTGAACAGCAACCGTGCTGATTATGCCCCAGTGGTCACTCCTGACGGCAGCACCTTGTACTTTACATCCTACCGCGACGGAGACCGTCCCGACGAAGAACTCGGGCAGATTTACCGTTCCATGAAGACGGAGAACGGCTGGTCCCGACCTGTTCGTTTGGACATTGGAATGCCGGGTAGGGACGTGACCACCGTGGGTATCGTAGGCGACGATGAAGCCTTGTTGGCGTACCAAGGATATCGCAGAGAAGGTGGGGTTTGGAAATTGACCCGTGATGAGTTCGGTGGTTGGTCCAAAGAAGAGAAGTTGGGCTTTCCGATTGACTCCCGCCATTGGGAGACTTCTGTGACGGAACGTTTTGACGGCTGGGAGCGCATTTTCGTTTCCAACCGACCTGGTGGCCAAGGTGGACGAGACCTCTATCGGACGGTGAAGCTGCCGGATGGTACTTGGTCAGAACCCCTGAACCTGGGCACCAGGATCAATTCTCCGGGCGAGGAGGAGAGTCCCGTGCTCAGTGCTGATGGGCAGACCCTGACTTTTGCCTCGTCGGGCCATCCCGGCATGGGCGGTTTTGATTTGTTTCGCTGCAAGCGACTTGACAACGGAAGCTGGAGTGATCCCGAACACATGGGGCACCCATTGAATACCCCTGGGAATGAGGCCGTCATGACGATGGATGCATCGGGTAATGCAGGCTACATCTCTTCGGCACGCGCTGGAGGCGATGACATCAACATCTACCGCGTTGAGTTCTTGGATGCGCCAGGTGAGGAGCTTGCTGTCTTGATTGGCGAAGCGCTGGCTTGGCAAAATGGAGACGTTATGGAGGTGCGCTCCTTGGATGAAGGCGAAGCCATTTTTCGGGTTTTCCGAGCCCGGAAGGGGTCGGGGAAATTTTTGGCGGCGCTGCCTCCTTGTCGTGACTACAAATTCAGCTGGGTGCGCAATGGAAACACCTTGGCCGAACGCAAAGAATCCATCGGGTGTGAAGCGGCTTATGGTGCGGGGCAGGAGGTGCTTCGCCTGATGCCATTTGAGTTGGGAACTCAATTTGACGCGGTTGCACCTGAGGCACCTGCGCCAGTTGAAACAGAGGACTTGGTGGAGGATGTGGCTGTCGAAGATCCAGTAGTGGTCGAGGCTCCTGAAGTGGTCGAAGCTCCTGAAGTGGTCGAGGCTCCTGAAGTGGTCGAGGCTCCTGAAGTGGTCGAAGCCCCTGAGGTAACCGTGGCCCCAGAGGCGGTTGTGGCAGAAAAAGTGACCCCAACGCCAACCGAGGAATCCACGCCCGCGGGCGCAGAGGCGGTGACGACAGCAACAGCTGCGCCTGATGCGCCGGTGGTCATGCTGGAGTTCGAGGCATTGACCGAAAGGATTGAATTTGGCTACGGCAAGTACATGACCCCCTCTGGTTCCAAGGAGGTTCAGAATATGGCGGTCAGCATTGCCGAACGCAACCAGGCTGGCGATGTCCCTGTCCTGAAGATTGAAGGTTCAGCCTCTTTCGTTCCTGTCAAGAACAAGAAAGCCTATGCCTCCAACGAGCAGCTCGCCAAAATGCGGGCGGAAAAGGCGCGCGATGCAGCCATTATGGAGTTGGCTAAGCGCGGTTTACAGGTCGGTGTGGATTACCAGATCGTGTTGGAATGGGGTGTTGCAGGTCCCGAATACAAGGGCGATGCTGTCGAAGCGGTGACCCATTACCGCAACTTCCAATTCGCGAAGTTCTCGCTGTCCCGCACATTGGTGGAGAAACGCGGCTGATCCTCCCCATCTTCGCGGGATGGAGCGTATCAATCTTCCCATTCAACTCGAGCGTCCGCTGGTCTTCTTTGACCTCGAGACCACAGGTACTGACGTCGCCAAAGACAGGATTGTCGAAATGGCCTTTATCAAGGTCATGCCCGACGGACAATGGCAAGTGCGACCAGACAAAGAGCAGGGCCAAACGCGATTGTTGATCAACCCCGAGATGCCCATTTCGGCTGAGTCAACATCCGTCCACGGCATCTCCGACGCAGATGTGGCCGACGCCCCAACGTTTGCTTCCCTGTCGGCCAAGTTGTTCCGTTGGTTGGAGGGTTGTGATTTGGCGGGGTTCAATTCGAACCGCTTCGACGTCCCCCTCCTGGCCGAGGAGTTCCTCCGTTGCAACATTGCATTCAAGGTGAGCGACAGACACTTGGTGGACGTCCAAAACATCTTCCACAAGATGGAGCAGCGCACTTTGCGTGCGGCGCTCAAGTTCTATTGTGACGAGGCGTTGGATGGGGCCCATGAGGCCTTGCCGGACATTTTCGCTACGCTCAAGGTGTTTGCCGAGCAGCTCACCCGCTATAAGGACCATACCATCTTGGACTCTCGGGGAGATACTGTGGGGCCGCTGCCCCAGAATGTCCCCGACATTGCCGAATTCGGTCGCCGCGGAAGGAATGCGGATTTGGCTGGTCGCTTCGTGTTCAACGATGACGATCAGGTGACTTTCAACTTTGGAAAGTACCGTGGCGTCCGCTTGCGCGATGTATTGCAGCGTGATCCTGGTTACTATGGCTGGATGATGAATGGGGACTTCCCACGTTACACCAAGTTGGTGCTCAAGGAAGAGATGGATGCCATGAAGGCAGGGTGATGGAAAAGGGGCGCATCGCCGTACTTGTATCCAATGATCTGACCTTCGACCAGCGGGTCCGCAAGACGTGCGCCGTGCTGTCAGCGGATGGTTGGGAGCCGGTTTTGATCGGACGCCGGATGCGCCGCGAAGATGCGGTGTCCATAGACCGACCTTACCGCACGCACCGGATGTGGCTGGGCTTTCAAAAAGGGCCTTTGTTTTACTTGTCCCTCCAGGTGGGGATGTTGCGGGCTTTGCGTCGGTTGCACCGGAAAGGTGAAGTCTCGGCAGTATGGGCCAATGACCTTGATACTTTGGGCCCGGCGGTCTACATGGCACGCCGCACAGGTTGGAAGTTGGCTTATGACAGTCACGAGTGGTTTACTGAGGCAGAGGGCCTGCAGGGTAAGCCGCTGCGACGTGCCATCTGGCGCCGATGGGAGAAGCGGTGTTTCGGGCACCTGGAAAGGATGTTGACCGTGAATGGGGCCATCGCGGATTCGTACCGATCGTCATATGGTGTGGCGGTAGACGTCGTGCCCAATGTCCCAGAACGTCTGGAACCGGCAGAACCCATGCCGCGGTCGTTTTTGGGGTGGCCTGAAGACCGGACCGTCTTGCTCATGCAAGGCGCGTTCATGGACCGCGACCGGGGTGCTTTGGATGCGGTCCGGGCACTTGCCCATTTGAAGGAATGTCACCTGGCCTTGATCGGCTCCGGGCCCGAACACGCGGCGGCGGCAGATTGGGGTCGCCGGCTGGGCGTTGCAGACCGATTGCATGTTCACGACCGGATGCCCTTCGAGCAGTTGCGCCGTTGCACGGCATCGGCGGACATCGGGTTGTCCCTCGATCGTTCAACCGCAGGCAACTTTAAATTTAGTCTACCCAACAAATTGTTTGATTACCTGCATGCAGAAATTCCTGTGGTATGCACAGATTTGCCTGTTGCGGGAAAACTGGTCAAAACCGAAAAAATCGGCACCGTCGCAGCAGATGCCGAAGGCGACGAAAAAATCGCGTATTCCATTGCAGAGGCCGTTCAGCTTCTTTTGCGCGAAAAACCGGAAAAGTCACATTTGAGGGCGGTGGCTGCTCGTCACCATTGGGGGGAGTACGAAGGGGTGTTGCTCCGGGCCCTTCACACCTTGGATTAGGCCACGGACTTCCAGCGGAATTTCATCCGGACCCACAAGGGCTGACACCACTTGGCCAATCCCGGGCGCAAGATGCGTGCTTTCATTTCCCTTTCTTCAGCATATAGCGCGGCATTGAAGTTTCGCGATACCCCGCCCGGTGCAGCACTCACCCAATCTTCACGCTGGGTCCAGCGGGCTTTGATTCCTTCTTGCCACATTTCTAGGTTGAGCGCATAATCGCTGAGTATGGCATACTCCGTTGGAAAGCCGCCAAGCGTGCGGAGCAGAGAAAGGGGGTAGGCGATGCCTTGGTGGTGACAGACGTTGCGCCATTTCAGCCCTTTGTCCCATCGGGGGGCGTAGTGTCGTGGGACGCGGAGCTCAGCATTGGGGATGCGCACACCACCCAATTCGAGCGTTTCATCGACGGCGTTCCAACGGTCCAAAGCGCGTGACAGTCCGGCGAGGGGAATATCACCGGCACCGAGAAAGAGGATGCGCTGGCCGTTGGCACGCTCGATCAGACGGTTCATGGCGTCATAGATGCCCGTGTCGTCTGCTTGGAAATGACGGGGCTCGGCGGGGTGTGCTTCCGTGAGGGCCTTGATTTTTGGGGCTGCTTTTCCGACTTGGACGAGCACCTCAATTTCGGCATCGGCCAGCACCTGATGGATGCTGTCGAGCGTCCTGCGCAGAAGGTGCTCATGGCCATCGTCCCGCACGGGGATGGCCAAAGTCAGTTGGGGGCCGTCGCTCATGCTTGCGGAGCGGTTGCCGTTTGGATTTCTTCGAGCTTCCCATTTTGGCAGCGAAGGACGCGCCCGGGATGCCGCTTTAAGATGTCGTGGTTGTGTGTGGCCATGAGGATACAACGCCCTTCTCGAGCCAAATTGTGCAGGAGGGTGAGAATGCCTTCTGCTGTTTCTGGGTCGAGATTTCCTGTGGGCTCATCGGCGAGAATGAGGTCGGGCGCATTGAGCAGTGCCCTTGCGATGGCCAGCCTCTGTCGTTCGCCTCCGCTCAGCTCCAACGGCCTCTTGTATCCCTTGTTTTCGAGGCCAACGGCTTCGAGCACCTCTGCGATTCTGCGTTCTCGATCAGCGGCGTCTTTCCAGTCGGTGACCTTGAGGACAAACTGCAGATTTTGTTCGGCGGTCCGGTCGGTCAGCAGCTCGAAATCTTGGAAAACGATGCCCAGCTTGCGCCGAAGCAAATGGACCTTACGCTGCTTGAGCGTGCGCAAATCCATGCCGCAGACCATTCCTGTACCTGAGGTCAGGGGAAGTTCGCCGTAGAGGGTTTTGAGCAGGCTGCTCTTTCCGGATCCCGTGCGACCGATCAGGTAGATGAACTCTCCGGCACGCGCTTCCAATTCCACACCGCGCAGCACGACGTGCTCTTCCTGGTGCAGGTCAGCTTCCGAGAGTTGAATGAGAGGCGCGTGCTCCACTGGCGTCAGTCCACAGCGTAATCCGCGGAGTTCAATTTGCTGTTGATGTCCACTTCGGTGATGGTCATCTTCATCTCCTGTCCACTGGTCTTCATGGTCACCTCGCTGTCAAACAGGATGCCCTTGGCTTCAATGGTGTTGCTGTAGTCCAAGGTGACCGTCATCTCACCACGCGGGGTGCTTTCGGTGCGCAAAGTGCGCTTGCGCAATCCTGTGCTCACCTCAAACCAATGGCTTTCGGCGACCTTGCCATCTTGCCGAATTTCCACGAGATAGTGGGGGATTTCATTGATGGGCTCAATGCCGAGGAGTTCAGCGGTCATGCCGTAATCTGAAAGGTGCAGAAGGTTGAGCAGGTCATGGTTGCGCTTGGCACCCATGACGCCTTTTTCGTCCATGGCTTGAACCTGTCCCATGGCCGTTTCACTGCCTTTGCTTCCGTCAAACTTGGTCTCTTGCATGACGTTGCCACCAGCACTGATTCGGTTATAGCCGGCACCGCCATTGTTGTAGGCTTCTTCGACCTCCAATTCCATCGGGCCTGCGGCCATGGTGCCAATGGTCTTGACGCTTTTGACTTTTTCCAATTTGCTGACGCCGCCTCGTGCTTCGTAGAAGGCGTTGAACACATCCAAGGCTGTCATGCCCTCTGGCGCTGGCTCCAAATCTTTGAGGGGCTCGCCGAAGGGGTCGAAGAACTCTACCTGTCCTAAAGCGGTAAACTGCGCCAACCCATCAGCGATGTCGCGGTTTCCGGCGATGGTGATGTTCATGTTGTCTGGACGCAAATAGGTGCGTGCCACGCGTTGCACGTCTTCGGTGGTGACCGATTCGAGTCGCGCCAGGTAGGTAGCGTAATAGTCTGCAGGATATCCGTAGCGCTCGATGTTCAAGGCGAAGCGGGCGATGGTTTCCGGACGCTCGAGTGACAAAGCAAAGCTGCCATTGAGGTAGTTCTTGACAAACTGGAGCGTGCTGTCAGGAGCGGGGGTCTCCACCATGGTGCGGATTTCGGAGAGGAACTCAACCAGTGAGCTGTCGGTGACCTCGTTGCGTACACTGGCGCGGGCGCTGAAACGGCCCACGAGCTTGTCGGGGCTCATTGAGCTGCGCGCACCGTACGTGTACGCCTTGTCCTCGCGCAGGTTCTGGTTGAGACGGCTGCCAAAGAACCCTCCGAGCATGGTGTTCATGACGCTCACAGCGACCACATCGGGGTGACCTGGCTTGAGATAGACAGGGAAGGTGATGTCGATGACGCTTTGAACAGCACCTGGAACGGGCGCAAAGCAGACGCGGTTCCCTTTGGGAGGAATGGGACGCGCGTAGCGCTGGGCCTGCACCTCAGCAGGACGCCACTCACCAAAGTATTGTTCCGCTTGCTTTTTGGCTTGGGCAGGGGTGATGTCACCCACCACGACGAGGTACGCAACATTGGGTTTCCAGATGGTGGCATAGTGCTCTAACAGGTCACTCCGGGTGATCGCTGCTACGGTGGTCTCATTGGAACTCTCACCATATGGATGGGAAAGACCGTAAGTCATGGCGCGCGCGAGACGACCAGAGATCTGGTTGGCGTCGGTTGCGCTGCTCGCAAATCCACTCAAGGTCTGCTTCCGCTCTTTTTCCAACTCTTCTTCGGGGAAGGTGGGGTTCATGAGCACGTCGGACATGATCTCGAGCAAGGTCTCGCTGTGTTGCACCAGGCAGCGGCCATTCATGCCAAATCCGGAAGTTCCGAAGCTGGCACCTACGCGGTCCACCGCTTCATCGATTTCGGCCTTGGTTCGGTTGGCGGTACCCGCCCGCATGAGCGACCCGGCCATGGAGGTGTAGCCAGCGCGGGCGCCCTCGAAGATGGGATCCACGTCCAAGGTCAAGCGGTAGCTGACCCTGGGGAGTTTGTGGTTTTCGACCACGATGAGCGTGAGCCCGTTTTCGAGCTTGTCGACGGTGTAGTCGCCCAGTACGATTTCGGGGGCGGGTCCGGGTTCTGGCGCTTGTGAACGGTCAACTTGTGCGCTCAGCACCGAAGGAACGAGGGCCGCGACAGCGACCAGGAGGGAAGTAAAACGGTTCATTGTGCGTTCTCGTTCATGAAGTAAAGCACGACGCGGCTGTCGTGGTTGTAGTACTTAACAGCGGCCGCTTGGATGTCTTCGGCCGTGACCGCCATGTAGCGGTCGATTTCATTGTTGATGAGGTTGGCGTCGCCATAATACATGTGGTAGTTGGCGAGCGATTCAGCGATGCCGCGCATGGTGCTGTTGCTCTGCACGAAGCTGCTTTCGACTTGGTTTTTGAGTTTTTCCAATTCAGCATCGGTGATGCCTGTGGCCTTGACCTTGTCGATTTCGGTCATCATGGCGGTTTCCACCTCTGCGGGGTCCGTTCCGATGTTGGCGACGGCGTAAGCAATGGTCTGGCCTGGGTCTTCTAAGCCGAAGCTGAAGGCGCCACAGAAAACGGCCAACTCTTGGTCATCGACCACAGCGCGGTTGAGGCGGCTAGATTGACCACCACTCAGGGCGGTGTTCAGCAAGTCAACGGCGTAGTAGTCTGGCGTGCCTTCAGCGGGGATGGGGTATGCCATCAACACCAGGGGAAGCTGGTCGTCACCCCAAATGGTGTCGCGCACCTCAGTGGTTTTGACAGGTTCGTCGATGTCTGGGCGTGGAATGTCCCGCGTGCCGCGTGGGATGGGGCCGAAGTAGTTTGCGATTTGCGCTTTGAGCGCTTTGCGGTCGAAGTCTCCTGCGATGGAGAGCACGGCATTGTTGGGCACGTAAAAGGTCTTGTAAAAGGCCGTGAACTCTTCGTCTTCTGCAGCGTTGAGGTGGGCCATTGAACCGATGACGGGCCAATTGTAGGGGTGCTCTTGATAAGCCCGCTTCATGGTCTCCTCGATGAGGTTGCCGTAAGGCTGGTTGTCCACCCGCTGGCGGCGCTCCTCCTTGACAACTTCGCGTTGGGTTTCAATGCCCTCTTTCTCTACGCGGGCGTGAAGCATGCGCTCGGATTCAAGCCACAATCCCAATTCCAGTTGGTTGGAGGGCAACACCTCATAATAGAAGGTGCGGTCGTTGGAGGTGTTGGCATTGTTCTGTCCTCCTGCATTCTGGATGTACTTGAAAAACTCACCGCGGCCAATGTTGGCAGAGCCTTCGAAGAGCAAGTGCTCGAAGAAGTGGGCCATGCCCGTGCGTTCTGGGTTTTCGTTTTTGGAGCCGACGTGGTACATCACGGAGACCATGGCTACTGGAGCTGTGTGGTCCTCGTGGAGGATGACGTGAAGTCCATTGTCGAGGTCGTATTCCTCAAACTTGATGGGTGCGCGCTGTGCAAAAGCGGCACCAATGACTGCCGTGAGGCAAAGGGTTAAAATGAATCGCATGTTCCGGTATTCGGATTGGGAGGGGAAAGATAGTCCGCTCTTCGGGTAAATTCGTGACCGCCATGGACCATCGCCTCGAACCCGGCCGCCAAAGTTGGCCAGACTTGCAAGCCTTGTATGCCGCAGACCGCATTGCCCTTTCTGATGCGGCGAGAACCAATGTCGCCCGTGCCCACGGTTTCCTCATGGAAGTGGTGGCGTCCGGCCAGACGGTATATGGGGTCAACACAGGATTCGGCCAACTCGCCAACGTCCGCGTTGGTGCCGATCAACTGCACCAATTACAGGAGAACATCCTTCGCAGCCATGCCGCAGGACTCGGAGAGCCGCTTCCACCGGAGATCGTTCGGTGGATGCTCCTGTTCAAGGTCTGCGGCCTGATCCGTGGTCACAGCGGTGTCCAGCCGCAAACCGTGGACAGGCTGGTGGATTTTTACAATGAAGGCCTGATGCCGGTCGTTCCGCGACAGGGCTCCTTGGGCGCCAGCGGCGACTTGGCCCCGCTGAGCCACATGTGCCTGCCGCTGATGGGTGAGGGTGAGCTAATGCAGCGCAACACTAACGGCGAGTGGAAGACCCGCCCGGCGGCTGACGTTCTGCAGGAGAGAGGGTGGAGCCCCATTGACCTTGGCCCCAAAGAAGGCCTGGCCCTGATCAATGGCACCCAAATGATGTCCGCCCTTCTGGCCCACAGTCTCCAGCATCTCGAGCACCTGTGGACCGAGGCCCACGGCATTGCGAGCTTGAGCCTCGCGGCCTTTGAAGGCCTCGATGCGCCCTTCCATCCAGCTGTCCATGAACTCCGTCAGCACGCCGGTCAGCAGGCGAGCGCGGCGGAAATGCGCAGCTGGCTTGAAGGCGCCGCCTTCCTGCGCGAAACACATGAATGGGTTCAGGACCCGTACAGCTTCCGCTGTATCCCTCAGGTTTACGGTGCATTGCGGACCGCCCTTGATCGGGGCATCGAGACCTTGGAAGGGGAGGCGACTGCGGTCACCGACAACCCCATCCTGCTGCCGGAAACAGGAGAGGTCATCAGCGCGGGCAATTTCCATGGTGAGCCTTTGGCGGTGGTCCTTGACCACCTCAAGGTGGCCGCCAGCGAACTCGGCACCATGTCCGAGCGCCGCATTTTCAAGCTCCTCAGCGGCACCCGCGGCCTTCCGCCTTTCCTCGCTTCTGACCCCGGACTGGACAGCGGCCTCATGATCGTCCAATACACCGCCGCCAGCATCGTCGCCCGCAACAAGATGCGCGCCATGCCCGCCAGTGTAGACACCATCGACAGCAGCAACGGGCAAGAGGACCATGTGAGTATGGGCGCCAATGCCGGCCTTCAACTCCTCGCCGTCATTCAGGGCACACAGGAAATCTTGGGCTGCGAGCTGCTGACGGCCAGCCAGGCTTTGCACTTCCGACCAAGCCCGGGACTGTCCGCAAAGCAGGAGGCGTTCATTGAGCGCTTTCACCAAGCGGTGCGTCCCCAGGACGGCGACGTCGAGCAGTCGTCTAGGATGCGCGTCGCCCACGCTTTTCTTGCGCGCTGACCCGCCGGATTTTCGGCGCGTTGTCCAAGGGACGCCGACTGAGCGGATCGAAGAAGGGTTGACACTTTGATTCTGTGGAGGCGGCAGGCCGCCGGGGAGTACGTGCCGGATTTCGTTCGTGTGGGAGAAATCCGCGTTTTGAGCCGTTGGCGGAAGTGGGTGTTTTGGGGCAGGGGGGGCTCCGTACCTTCGCGGCATGCTCGCGTTGCGTGAAATCGAGAAGTCTTATCCGCTGGCCGGAGGGTCGTTGCCCGTTCTGAAGGGGATCGATTTGAACATCGCACAGGGCGAGATGGTGGCCATTATGGGGTCGTCGGGCTCGGGCAAGTCGACCTTGTTGAATGTTCTGGGATTGCTCGACGGCTTTGATTCCGGAGGGTACGACCTGGATGGGGTGGACATGGCTGGGCTGTCGGAGAAGCAAGCGGCCCGGTACCGCAGCCAGTTTTTGGGTTTTGTCTTCCAGTCGTTCAATCTGATCTCGTTCAAGACGGCATTGGAGAATGTGGCGCTTCCCCTGTTCTACCAGAAGGTTCCCCGACGGGAGCGGCAGAAGCGGGCTATGGAGATGCTGGGCAAAATGGGGATGGACGACCGTTCGGACCATTTGCCGTCTGAGTTGTCCGGCGGCCAAAAGCAGCGCGTGGCCATTGCCCGGGCGCTCATCACCTCGCCGCGGGTCATCTTGGCCGACGAGCCGACAGGAGCGCTCGACAGTACGACCTCTACAGAGGTCATGCAGGTCTTGCGCGAGGTCAATGCTTCGGGCATTACGGTCATCATCGTGACGCACGAGGCGGACATCGCGGAGCAATGCGATCGCACCATCCGTTTGCATGATGGCGTCATCATCGAAGATGGCAAGAGCGGGGAGGTGGTTGAACCTACTGCCCGCGGGGCGCGTTCTCAAGATTGATGTTCAACCGAGAAACCTGGATTGAGATTGCCCATACGGTGACCGCCAACCCACTGCGGACGGCGTTGACCGGTCTGTCCGTGGGACTTGGCATTTTTATTCTGGTGGTCATGCAAGGCCTCGGATTCGGTTTGCAAAATGGAGTCCAGCAGGACTTTGGTGATGAGGCCAAGAATTCCGTGTGGGTGAGGACAGGGCGAACGACTTTGCCGTACCGGGGACGCCAGCCCAACCGCTATGTGCAAATGCGCAATGAGGACGAGCAACGCATCACCGAGCAAGTGGTCGACGCGCCCGCGTGGTCCGGTCGCCGGATGATGTGGGGGTCCACAGTGGGTTACAAAAATGAGCAGGGCAACTACCCGATCGTGGGGGTTGAGCCTGATTTCGACGAGCTTGAGTTGTTGCCACTGAAGGGCGGACGTTGGCTCCATGCCGATGACATGGCCAAGGAAAGCAAAGTCTGTGTAGTGGGGGAGAACCTGCTCGATGAACTGTTCAAGCAGGACGATGCCATCGGGGCATTTGTCACCCTCAGGGGCATTACGTTTCGTGTTGTCGGGCACTTCTCCAAGAATGGCCGCTGGGGCAACAGCATGGTGTATGTGCCGCTGACCACTATGCAGCGGGTCTTTAACGGCAGCGATGAGGTGGACCAGATGGTGCTGTCTACCGGAGATCTGGACTTAGAAGGTTCCAAAGCCATGGTCGAAGCCGTGGACGGTGACTTGCGGATGCGCCATTCGGTGCACCCCGATGATGTGCGGGCGGTGCGGGTGCGCGACAACCAGGAGGAATTCGCCATGTTCGACCGCATCTTCACGGGCATTCGCCTTTTCATTTGGATCATCGGTGGATTCACCCTGCTCGCCGGCGCCATTGGGGTGGCCAACATCATGGCCATTGTGGTCAAAGAGCGAACGGTCGAGATCGGCGTGCGCAAGGCGCTCGGTGCGACTTCAGGAAGCATCCTCTCCTTGATTGTCATCGAAGCCATCGCCTTGACTTTGATTTCTGGAGCCTTGGGGCTCATAACGGGGGTGGCTACGCTCAATGCGGTGGCGCCCTATGCGGAGCACGATTATTTCGCCAACCCGGAAGTAAACCTGCGGGTGACCGTGACCGCGTTGGCGGTATTGGTGGTGGCCGGTGCGATTTCTGGTTTTGTCCCGGCTTTGCGCGCGGTGCGCATCCGTCCCATTGAAGCCCTGCGATACGAATGATGGGCTTGGATCGCGATCGGTTGGTGGAACTCGTACAGGTGGTGGTGCGCAATCCTCTGCGCGCCTTCTTGTCTGCGCTTGGCGTGGGCTGGGGGCTGTTCATGATCATCATCACGGTGGGTGCTGCGCGTGGCCTCGAGAATGGGGTCAAGGCTGACATGGGCAGCGATGTGTCCAACAGCATGTTTGCTTGGACCATGAGCACAAGCATGCCCTACAAGGGGTATCAGCGCGGCCGATATGTAGAGATGGACATCGACGATGTGCACTGGATTCAGGCCAACACCCAACACCTGGATTTGGTGTGTCCAGAGGTACAGCTCGGCGGCTATCGCGGCACCAACAACGTCACGCGTGGCAAGCAGAGTGGGGCATTTGACGTACACGGCGCCATTGCGGAATATCCGCAGGTCAAGCCCATGAATATCACCGAAGGCCGCTTTCTCAATGAGGGCGATTTGGCTGGCGAACGCAAGGTGTGTGTCATCGGGAGCCGGGTCAAGGACATCCTCTTTGAGATGGGCGAAGAGCCGTTGGGCGAGACGGTGCAAATCCAAGGGGTGATTTTCCGCGTGGTCGGTGTGTATACGCCCAAGGGCAACGACGAAGACGCGCAGAACGAGGCGGAGAGCATCTACATTCCGTTCTCCACGTTTGCCAAGGCATTTAACACGCGCGGTCGGGTGGGGTGGCTTTCCATGCTCATCAAGGATGGGGTCGATGCGGAAGAGGCTGAAGAGGCGACGAAGCAGTTGATCAAAGCGCGTCTGAGCATTCACCCGGATGATCCGCGCGCCATTGGTGCGTGGTCCATGGCGGAAGAATTCCAGAAGGCGGAGTTGCTCTTTTCAGGGATGCGGCTCATTTCGCTGCTCTTCGGTTCACTCGCCCTGTTGGCGGGTGTCATCGGCATCACTAACATCATGCTGATTTCGATCAAGGAGCGTACCAAGGAGCTCGGCATTCGCCGGAGCTTGGGGGCGACCCCCGTCCGCATCCTGCAGCAAATCATCGGCGAGACGCTGTTTCTGACGTTGTTGGCGGGGCTGTGCGGCCTCGTGTTGGGTGTTGGATTGCTGGAAGCTGTGGACGGATACCTCGAAAGCGGCGGTGACGCTGGGGTCTTCCGCCATCCTGAAATTGATTTTGGAACCATTCTGACCGTGTTGTGCATCCTGCTTGGGATGTCCATCTTCGCGGGCGTCCTGCCCGCCATGCGGGCGCTGGCCATCAAGCCGGTGGAAGCCCTGCGCTCAGAAGGATGATTGATATAGAAACATGAAGAAAGGCCGCGTTACGCTCCTCCTCATTTTTGTCCTGCTGGTTGTTGCCGGGGCAGCCTACACCTTGAACCACCTGTACCAGAAGGAGCAGGCTCCCGAGGCCCGTTTCGGGGTAGAAACACCCCGCATTGCCGACATCATCAAGAAGTCGGTCAGTTCAGGCACCATCGGGCCGCGCAAGGAGATCCTTATCAAGCCGCAGATCAGTGGCATCGTGGATGAACTCTTCGTCGAGGCAGGAGATACTGTTGCCGCAGGTGCTGTGCTGGCCCGCGTGCGCGTGGTGCCGGACATGGCAGCCTTGGCCGCGGCCCAAAGCCGCGTAGAACGGAGCCGGATTTCACTCGAGAACAGCCGCCGCGATTTTGAACGGCAAGAGTCACTGCTGGCCTCCGGTGTCGTCTCCCAGCAGGATTTTCAGCAGTCCGAGACGTCCTTTTTGCAGGCCCAGGAAGAGAAGCTCGCAGCGGATGACAACCTGCGCATTGTCAAGGAAGGGGCCGCCAGCCGGGCAGGAGAGGCTTCCAACACCATGATCGCCAGTACCGTGGACGGCATGGTGCTGGATGTGCCGGTGGAAGTCGGAAATCAGGTCATTCAGGCCAACACTTTCAACGAGGGCACCACCATCGCCAGTGTGGCCGACATGACGGATTTGATTTTCCGTGGGCAAATCGATGAAAGCGAAATCGAAAATCTGCGCGTGGGCATTCCACTGATCCTTTCCATCGGTGCCATGCCGGGCAAGAAGTTCGATGCGGTACTCGAGTACATCTCGCCCAAGGGCGTTCCGGACAACGGGGCAGTTCAGTTTGAGATCCGTGCGGCTGTCACGCTCGACGAAGGTGACTTCATCCGCGCTGGATTCAGTGCCAATGCCGATGTGGTCCTCGATCAGCGTAAGGAAGTCCTCGCCGTGAGCGAGGCGTTGGTCCAGTATGAAGGCCCGAAGCCCTTTGTAGAGGTCCAAGTCGGTCCGCAGCAGTTTGAGCGCCGCGATGTGGAGCTCGGTTTGTCGGATGGCTTGACGGTAGAAGTGCTGTCAGGCATCGCGATCGAGGATTCGCTCAAGCGCTGGAACCAACCGATTTTCGACTGATGGCGCTGATTGAAGAGATGGACCGGTCGGGCAACTGGCTGTTCCGCTGGAGGAGCTTTTTGCCGCTGTTGCTGTTTTTCGGAGCGGTGCCGGTGGTGCTCTTGGCCGATGTGGTCTGGACACCAATGTCTGCTGGCTTTGACCGCAGTTGGTGGTGGCCACTCGTCTGTCTGTCCGTTGCCTTGTTGGGCCAAGTAGTGAGGGCGTTGTGCGTGGGCTACACTCCGCGTGGAACCTCCGGTCGCAATACGAAAGAAGGACAGGTGGCAGAGTCACTCAACACGCTGGGCATGTACTCTGTCTGCCGCCATCCGTTGTATTTGGGCAACTTGCTCATGTGGTTGGGCATCGTGATGTACATGTGCCATGTGTGGTTCGCAGTGGCCTTTTTGTTGCTGTACGCTTTGTACTACGAACGGATCATGTTTGCTGAGGAGCAGTTTCTTCGGGGCAAATTCGGGCAAGCTTATTTGGATTGGGCCGAGCAGGTCCCCGCTTTCTGGCCTGCTTGGAGACGCTGGCAGAAGCCAGAGGTTTCTTTCTCCTTGCGCAATGTCTTCAAGCGGGAGTACAACGGATTTTTTGCGGTCTTCGTGAGTTTCGCTTGGATCGATGGGCTGCACGGATTCCGGGCTGCAGGTTTGGACAGTGCTTTCTTCGCATCGCCTTCCTGTATTTTTCAGGACTTCTGGGCCT
>JAKMCW010000006.1 GCA_022428205.1 Flavobacteriales bacterium | reverse complement strand
CTGGCCACCCCATCCGCTGATGTAGACCTGCTCGCAATCGCTCACGAGGAAGGCGGTGGGGCTCAGGTCGATGGTGCCCGCGCCGGTGCCGACGACCGTTTGCCACTCGATGTCGCTCATGTCCGGCCCGAAGCAGGTGATGTACTGTCCGCTGCCGGGGTTGGCGTAGACGTCGCCAATGACGGGCATACCGGTTTTGGCCTGTCCGAAGGCATAGGGACGCCCGCTGCCGTCGCGTTGCACGAAGTAGACCTGGTCGTAATCCTCGAGCCCGTGGTAGGTGCCGAACTGGGTGGTCAGGTTGCCGGGGGAAGCGTTGAACTGGACAATCCAGCCATCCGTGAGTCCGGCCCGGTCGGGTTGGATGGAGCCCGGTGGCAAGGGCAGGTCGTCGGACCGGGTGCCGCCGCCTACGAGCACCTGGAGGTTATCGAGCCCCCCGAAACTGTTGTCGGGCGCGACCTCGATGCTGTAAGCCGCATCGTCCCAGAAGCCGCCGAAGGTGCGTCCACTGAGCAAGGTCGACAGGTCGGCGCTGAAGCCGGCCACAAGCGCGTCCTGGCCGCCGGCGTGGGCGGGGCTGCCCGGAAGCGGAATGTCCGTCGAGGTCGTGGTGGTGGCGATCCAGATGCTGCCCTCGGGCCCGATGTCCACCTGACCGCGGTAGAAGTCGCCGAAGTTGGCCCTGAGGACCAGGCTTTCGTTGAGTCCGTCGGCGCCGGTCCCTCCGAAGAAGGTGGACGCGTTGAGGGTGTAGTCGGCGCCGTCAAGGGTCAGGAGATAACAATCGAGTCCGGCGGGCTGGACGTCGTTGCCGTAAATGGAAATGGTCACGGCGCCACCGACGTTGAAGTCCGGCTGGAAGCTGCCCGCCGTGGTGGGGAAGTCGTTGGACCCGGTGGTGCCCAGCAGGGCGACCTGTCCCCAGGTCTCGTTGTAGGCCAGGCTGTGCGGGATGTCGGCCCGGCTGCCGCCGATGTAGGTGCTGTAGAGGAGCCCCGTGCCGTCCGCATTGAAGACGGTGACCGCGGTGTGGCTGATGCCGTCGGCGAAGACGTCCATGTCGGTCTGGATGGCGTCCGCGGTGGTGGGATAGCCGGGGGCGAAGGTGACCGTGCCGCCGATCAGGGCACCGCCCGGGCCGTTGCTCGCGGTGGTGCCGAAGTTGTCTCCGGTGCTACCGGCATAGGTGGAGAAGGTGATTTCCGGGTCGATGACCAGGGGCCGGTTGTGGTCAAAAGGTCCCAGCGAGAACCGGATGTCCCCGTCTTCGATCTGGTAGGCGCATTCCACCTCGTCGATCGTGCCGCTTTCGTTCCATTGGAAGGCAAAAGGAGCGCTGAGTTCTGCGGAAAATCCAGCGGATTCGTCGTGTAGCGAATGGTGGAGCTGGAGATTGCCTCGTGGTCCGAGGGTGGGTTGGACCCCGTGGTGCCGCCATCCGATGGCGTTGGGGTCGGCACCAGGTTCAACGGTGAACTCGAAAGCGGCCAGCCCCTGCCGGGTGCCCCGCCAACGGAGCCGAACCCCGGGCCAGAGGTCCTCCGTTCTAAGCATGTTGGCGGCCTGGACGTGTTCGGCCCAATGTGCCGGGTCGTCGGAGAGGTAGAAGTGTTGACGGTCGGTTGAGAGGCCGCTTCGGACCCATTGGTCGGCGTGTGCGGGGTCCGCCCCGATCCATTCGGCCTGCCAGAGGATGCCCTTCCGCGCGCCGATGTGGTGGTCGTCGGCCGCGTCGGTTTCCGGGGCCCATTGCCAGCAGGTCCATCCGGTCCGTTCCAGCTGGACACTGCCACCGATGGCCTCGGCACGGTGCAGCACATGGTCCGGCCATTGTCCCTCGTTGGGCACAAAGCGAACCTGACCATGCAAGGATGTGGCGATCAGCAGAAATAGGATGAGGAGGAACCGCATCATAGCAACAACAAGTTCGGAAACGAAAGTGTTGCGGGGGTCAATGGATGCGTTGGGTCAAGATTTGCATTTCTATGGCCGGAGAGACCTCTTCATGCAGGATGCGGTAGACGGCCTCGGCAATGGGCATGGAGACGCCGAACTTTTCATTGATGGTATGTATGCCGAGGGAGGATCGAACCCCTTCCGCGACCATCCCCATTTCCATCAAAGCGCCCTTGATGCTGTAGCCTTTGCCCACCATGTTGCCGAGGGTGCGGTTTCGACTGTGGGGTGAATACGCGGTGACGAGGAGGTCGCCGAGGTAGGGCGAGCTGCTGACGTCACGGGGGGTGTCGTTGACGGCGTCGAGGAAGCGGCGGGTCTCAGAGAGGGCGTTGCTGACAAGGACGGAAATGAAATTGTCGCCCAACCCCAAGCCGTGGGCGACCCCGGCTGCCACGGCATAGATGTTCTTCATTGCGGCCGCCAACTCGATGCCAAAGACATCGTTGGTGCATTGGATGTGGAGCCACGGGTTGGACAACTGTTGGGCCAGGGCCCTCGCCATTTCTTCATGCAATGCCGCCAGGGTCAGGTAGGTGTGCTGGGTGCGGGCAACTTCTTCGGCATGGCTGGGTCCAGAAATCAAGCCAATCTGGCCATAGGGCACGCCTAGGACTTTGTGCAGATAGCGCGCTGGGACGTGGTGTTCTGAGGTGACAAGGCCCTTGACGGCACTGAGAAACACTTTGTCTTGCAGCCCGGTCAAGCCGGGGTGTAAAACGGCATCGAGGTGGGCGCTGGGGACGGCGAGGATGAGCACATCGCTGGCGTCGATGACAGCCTGCAGGTCAGAGGAGGGCTTGAGGCGGTCCATGTTGAGGGACAGCCCTTTGATGTAGTGGGGGTTGTGGCCGGTTTGGATGAGGTGTCGTCGGGTGTCCTCTCGGCGGACCCACCAATGGACGGGAGGCATGTCTGCTTTTTCATGCCACGAGGCGATGAAGGCGAGGGCTGTGCCCCAGCTTCCACTTCCGATGACGCCGATGCGCTGAATGGATGTGGCTTGTTCTGCCATGCGCCGAAGGTATGCCGGAGCGATGGGAAGGCTTATTTTTGCGGCGCACGGGATGCAATGGCCATCCCATATTCCATTTCCCCAGACCATGGCACAGCAGGAAGACCTTCTTAAGCGCGTGATTGGACACGCCAAGGAATACGGATTCGTATTTCCCTCCAGCGACATCTACGATGGCCTGAGTGCCGCCTACGACTATGGTCAATTGGGGGTAGAGCTCAAGAACAACATCAAGGCTTACTGGTGGACGGCGATGGTGCGCATGCACGAAAACATTGTCGGCTTGGACGCCAGCATTTTCATGCACCCCACCACATGGAAGGCGTCGGGCCACGTGGACGCGTTCAATGACCCGCTCATCGACAACAAGGACAGCAAGAAGCGTTACCGTGCTGACGTCCTGATCGAAGACCACATTGGCAAGATTGAGGCCAAGATTGCAAAGGATGTGGCCAAGGCGCAGAAACGGTTTGGCGACGATTTTGACAAGGAGCAGTTCCTCGCGACCAATGGCAATTGCGTCCGCCGGCAGGCAGAAATCGACGACATCAATGCCCGCTTCAAGGCCGCCATGGATGCGGACGACCTGGACGCCGTCAAACAGCTCATTGTCGATTTGGGCATCAAAGACCCCGAGACGGGATCGGCCAACTGGACGGATGTGCGCCAATTCAACCTCATGTTCAAGACCGAGCTCGGTGCGGTCAGTGGTGACGCGGGGGTGATTTACCTCCGTCCGGAGACGGCGCAGGGGATATTCGTGAACTTCCTCAACGTCCAGAAGTCCGGACGCATGAAGTTGCCTTTTGGTATCGCGCAGATCGGCAAGGCTTTTCGCAATGAGATCATCGCCCGTCAATTCATCTTTCGCATGCGCGAATTCGAGCAGATGGAGATGCAGTTTTTCGTGGCGCCGGGAACGCAGGCCAAGTGGTACGAATACTGGAAAGAAGCCCGCATCAAGTGGCACAAGGCCCTCGGCCTGGGCGAAGATGCCTATCGTTTTCACGACCACATCAAGCTGGCACATTACGCAGACGCGGCGTGCGACATTGAGTTTGATTTCCCCATGGGCTTCAAGGAACTCGAGGGCATCCACAGCCGGACTGATTTTGACCTGAACGCCCACGAGGAGCACAGTGGCAGGAAGCTGCGGTTCTACGACCCCGAAAAAGAAGAGAGCTACGTTCCATACGTGGTGGAGACCTCCATCGGTTTGGACCGCATGTTCCTCGCCGTGTTGTCCAATGCCTTGCGCACCGAGACCTTGGAAGATGGCTCAGAACGCGTGGTGATGCGGATTCCAGCAGCCTTGGCGCCGGTTAAATTGGCGGTTCTCCCCTTGCTCAAGAAGGATGGACTGCCCGAAAAAGCCCGCGAAGTGGTCAACCTTTTGAAACTGGACCACAACATCCAATACGACGAGAAGGACGCCATCGGCCGCCGGTACCGCAGGCAGGACGCCATTGGAACCCCCTTGTGCGTCACGATCGACCACGACACCTTGGAGGACAATGCGGTCACCCTGCGCGACCGCGACACCATGAAACAAGTGCGTGTGCCCATTGCCGAGCTCCCTGCCAGGGTGGCGGAGCGCGTGGGATGGTCCACCCTTTTTGCCTGACCCTATTCGATTCGCAACCCCGCCACAACATGGCTTTTCAAGACCTTTCCTTCGATGGCGTTCGCGCCCTGATTCGCGTGGACTTCAATGTCCCCATGACCGATCCTGCTGAAGACGGCAGCCGGATCGTGACCGACGATACGCGCATTCGCGCGGCCTTGCCCACGATTCAGCATGTGCTGGAAACAGGGGGTAGCGTCGTGCTCATGAGCCATCTCGGCCGCCCAAAAGGGGCGGATACTGCGCTGTCGTTGCGCCACATCATTCCAACGTTGGAAGGCCACCTCGGCCGCCCCGTGAAGTTTGCTGCTGATTGCGTGGGCGATGACGCATTGGAGGTGACACAGGACCTTACACAGGGTGAAGTGGCCGTGCTTGAGAACCTGCGCTTTCACGCTGAGGAGAAGGCGGGAGACGAGTTTTTTGCGGGTCAGCTTGCGGAGAACGGCGACTTCTATATCAATGACGCTTTCGGCACGGCCCATCGGGCCCACGCGTCTACGGCGGTCATTGCCAAGTTCTTCCCTGAGGACAGGGCGTTTGGCTTTTTGATGGAGGGTGAGGTCAAGGCATTGGAGCAGGTCTTGGGCAGCGCAGAGCAGCCCGTAGCGGCCGTGATTGGCGGTGCCAAGGTGAGTTCAAAACTGGCGGTCCTCAAGAACTTGTTGGACAGGGTCGACAAACTCGTGATTGGCGGCGGCATGGCGTACACTTTCGTGCAAGCCCAAGGCGGTCAAGTGGGGGGTTCTTTGGTGGAACCTGACATGCACGGCGAGGCGCTGGCTTTGCTGGAAGCGGCCAAGTCCAAAGGGATTGAGGTTTTCCTCCCGACAGACACCCTTTGTGGCGATGGTTTTTCGCCGGATGCCAACCAACAAACCCATCCTACCCACGCCATCCCAGAGGGTTGGGAGGGCATGGATATTGGCCCAAACAGCCGTGTAGCTTTTGCGGAGGCACTGGCAGGATGTAGAACCATTCTTTGGAATGGTCCGATGGGTGTTTTTGAATTCGATCGCTTTGCACAAGGCACCAACCACATCGCGGATGCCATCGTTCAGGCGACATCCTCTGGCGCCTATACCTTGGTGGGGGGCGGTGATTCCGTGGCCGCGGTCAATAAGGCTGGTTTAGCCGATCAAGTGAGTTACGTCTCTACCGGAGGTGGGGCCATGTTGGAGGGTTTGGAGGGGAAGACCTTGCCCGGGATCGCCGCTATTTTGTCACACTGACAAATCTCACCCGAGCTAATGGTTGAGGTGGTCTGAAGCGGCGGTATCTTCAGATTACCATGCGTTGTGCCCTTCTTTTTCTTGCTCTGCTCGCTGTTCAATCGGTGGGCCAATCTCAGACGCCTCTTTTGGGAGGCGCGCCCCTTTCTACGGATGCGCCTTCTTTTAATACGCAGTCTCATGGATTGAATCCCACAGGCCTGTGGGCCGATGCCAGTGGGCCTTTGCCCACCAATGCTTGGTGGCAAAACCTCGTGCTTGGAGGGGGTGGCCTTACGGTCAATGCCTTGCCTTATCTCATTCAGTGTGACAACAGTGCGTTGCGTTTTGGGATGCCCAACAAGGTGGTAGAACAGAATTACATCTTCACTTCTTTTGCCGACGACTTGAATTTTGGTGTGGTCGGCAGTTTGCCAGCCAGGGAGGTGACGGATTTTGGACCGTTGCACGTGACCATGTCCTGGGGTACCGGGTCTGGCTCGATGCGGGCGGACCTCGTTCGTGGAATGGCGTATGTCACGGTGCACTACCAGGCCAAGACGCCCAAGATTGGAACGATTCACGCCATCACCTCGCTCAACGGAGGTCCTGCTTCTGCCTCGGTAACTGGGGACCGCTTCGAGATTGCCACCAACAGCGGCGACACTTGGGTGGTATATGCTTCTTCGCCCATTACCCTTTCATTGCAAGGGGGTGCACTGGTGGCTTCCGGGTCATTTACCGGCACCTTGCGTGCAGCGCTCCTTGATGGGGCCAATGAAGCGGTATTGGACAACCATGCCAGCCGCATTCCCACCGGGGGAGCGGTGCAGGCCACGGCTACCGGAGATGTGGGCGAATTGACTTTTAATTGGGAGGCGACAGGAAGCGGTTCACTGCTGATGATGGCGTTGCCACATCACCTGGATGTCTTGACGTCGGGCACTGTGACCTCACTCACGCGCAATACGCTCAAAGGAGACATGACCGGCATCATCGGGGATGTCTGGACCATGCAGGAGCCCCTCACCCCCATCGGTTGGACAGCGGCCAATCCGATCGCGCCGGCTTATGAGCAGGATGTTCGAACGGCTTTGGCACAGGATGTTGGCTTTGGGGTCACTGCTGGTGACCCGTATTTCGGAGGCAAGCAGTTTTCGGCCCTGGCGCGATTGGCCTTGATTGCAGACGAATTAAACGAGCCCACCTTGGCCTCCCAGTATCGCAACACCTTGGGAAGCGCCTTGGAGCAACGCTTGGCCGGTCAGAACGGGGACCCGCTGGTGTATGACCAGACCTGGGGAGGCTTGGTCATCTCTTCGGGCATCAATAACGCCGGAGCGGCTTTTGGGCAGGGTTACTACAACGACCACCACTTCCATTATGGGTACTGGATTTATGCTGCTGCCGCCATGGCCAAGGACAACCCGGGTTGGGTGAACCAATGGGGTGATGAGGTCATGCACCTGATCCGCGATGTCGCTGAGCCTTCCGGAACTGACCCTCATTACGGGTACATGCGGAACAAGGATTGGTTTGTGGGCCACAGCTGGGCGGCGGGGTTGTTTGAATTTGGGGATTCTCGAAACCAGGAGAGCACTTCGGAAGCAGTCAATGCGTGGTACGGTGTCTACCTATATGGCCTTGCCATCGGCGATGACCGGATTCGGGACTTGGGCCGGATGATGCTCGCGACAGAGCTGCGTTCTACTTGGAAGTATTGGCAGATCAACGAAGGAGAGGGCATCTATGAAGAGCCTTTTGCTTCCAACAAAGTGGTGGGCATTCTGTGGGGCACGAAAGTGGACCACTCGACTTTTTTCGGGGCCAACCTTGAGTTCATCCACGGCATTCAAATGCTGCCTTTCACGCCGATTACTGAGGAGCTGTTGCGCGCAGAGTGGATCGAAGAGGAATATCCCGTGGTTTCTCAGGTGTTGACCAACCCTGCACTTTCTGAGGGATGGAAAGGGTTCATCGTCATGGCGCACGCCGTGATTGATCCCAATGCCGCATGGAGCGAGGCCCAGGCGCTGACAGCTTATGATGATGGCAACACCAAGACAAACACGCTGTATTGGCTCGCGACCCGGCCTGGGTTGGATGGTTCAGGCGGTGGCGGTGGCGGTGGTGGCCCGGTGTTGGGCTGCACCTCGCCAGATGCTGTCAACTATGGCCTCACGGCTACCGTGGACGATGGAAGTTGCCTGTTTCCGGTGACCCTCTCTGTGGATATGAACGGACCGTCTTCACCTGATGGTCCTGTATACCTCGCGGGGACTTTCAATGGTTGGAGTGCGGTGTCTGATCCGCTTTCTGACAGCAATGGCGATGGGATTTGGACAATTACCATGTTCTGGCCTGCTGGGATTCAGGAGTACAAATTCACTTCGTTTGATTGGTCGGACCAAGAGACCTTCGCAGGTGGAGAGTCGTGCACGTTGACCACAGGTGAGTTTGTGAACCGCGTCATCAATGTGGATGGTGCTGAAGTGTTGCCCGCCGTTTGCTGGGAGAGTTGTGACCCTTGTTCGGGCAGTTGTCCCGCGGATGTGGATGACGATGGCATCTGCGACAACGTAGACCCCTGTGTGGGCGCATTGGATGCTTGTGGGGTGTGCAATGGACCAGGAGCCATCTACGCTTGCGGGTGTGCGGAAATTCCTGCCGGAGACTGCGATTGCAACGGCAACGAACTCGACGTGTTGGGCGTGTGCGGTGGAGGATGCACGGCAGACCTTGATGCAGATGGCATCTGTGACGATGTAGACCCTTGTGTAGGGGTGCTTGATGCCGTTGGCGTGTGCAATGGGAATTGTCAGAGCGACACCAATGGCAACGGGATTTGTGACGTGGACGATGTCCCGGGTTGCACTTATCCCGACGCGGACAATTTCAACACGGGTGCAACGATGGATGATGGCACGTGCATGTTTGCGCTGTCGTCAGATTGCCCGGCTGATGTGGACCAGGACAACCTGATTGGTGTCACGGATATTTTGTTGGTCCTGTCCGGTTTCGGCCAAAACTGCGATTGAGTCAGCCCAAAAAATGAGGCATGAAAAAGCCCGGCATTTGCCGGGCTTTTTTGTTGGAGGTCTGGAGCGGATTCGAACCGCTGTAGCAGCTTTTGCAGAGCTGAGCCTAGCCACTCGGCCACCAGACCGTCTTTTCCCCACCGCTGCGGGGATGCAAATATACGGAAGGTGTGCGGCAGGGTTTCATCCGGACTACTTTTCGTTTCGTGGAAAGGAGGGAAGCCAAAGGGCAATCATGGCGGGCATGGCCTGCCAATGCATTGACGCTCACTAACCTGGGCGCTGGAGCGCTGGTTTGTTGGTGGGCTGCATCAGAATTTGATTTGGGATGGGCGCCGGCCGAATGGCTCGCTTCTTTGGGGGTGATGGAGTCGTGGATGGAGATCACCGGTGCTTCTGAACGTCGGATTGCAGGCATCCAATTCATGTTGGTGGTGTGGATCACGGGTCAACTCTGCGATGTGTTGGACGGTGCCGTCGCCCGATGGATGGGGGCGGACAGTGGTCAAGGTGCGATGTTGGATTCCATGGCGGACTTGGTCTCTGCCGGCCTGGCCCCGTCGTTTGTCGGCTTGGCCTTGATGATGGAATG